>NZ_CP014639.1:0-371044 GCF_001653975.1 Candidatus Chlamydia sanziniae | reverse complement strand
GTACATTTTGAATTACCAGAGGATCTACATTAGCAAAGGGCTCATCAAGGAGTAAGACACTAGGGTTTAGAGCGAGAACACAAGCAATTTCTAATCGACGTCGTTCTCCTCCTGACAGTGTTCCTGCTTTTTTATTTAAACAAGAGCCGAGTTGCAAATCATCAATTAACGTGTTTAATAGATGGGACTGTTGCTTACGAGCTTTATAAATAATTTCTAAAATACAGACAAGGTTGTCTTTAACAGAAAGATCTTTAAATGCTGTAGGCTCTTGAGCAAGATAGCCAATACCTAAGCGTGCTCGATAGTCCATGGTTTTTTTAGTAACATCAACATTTTTAAATAAAATCTTCCCTGAGTCCGGCCGGATTAACCCAACAGTAAGATAAAATGCTGTTGTTTTCCCAGCTCCGTTAGGACCGAGTAGACCTACAATTTCGCCAGGATTTACTTGAAAGGAAATGTGATTGGTGACAGGCTTTTTGTTGTACTTTTTCACAAGATTATGAACAGAAAGTATGGGCATACATTTATCCCCTAAGAAGAGATAAGGATAGCATTTTCATACCTCCAGAGGCATTGGTGTCCTCTAACGATGCAGGGTCGGAAGAATCCAGACAGAAACGACAATCATAAATATTTAATGAGCAATCTTGGTAGTTCAATAAGCCTGAATTGCCTTGAAATTTCATGAACTTTTCAGCATCTCGAGTCTGAATAGCTCCTGAAATTTTCGAAAGATATTCTTTGCAGGAATAGTTTGGGTAGGGGAGATAGAGTTCTATATAAGATTTATCTACATGACAATTAAAAAACTGATGCTCTGGAGAACAAATTTTCTTCTGAATTCCTAATTTTTTTATCTTTAGAAACGGGGGGGCTTCCTCAAAATGTTTATTCATGCAGGAAACATCGCATATCTGATCTACTTTAATGATTGCGATTAAAGTCCCGCAAGCTAAGAGCAGAATCCCCAGAGAATAGAGAAGACCATGAAATAGGAATTTGGTCATGCGGGGACCATCCTCAAGGAGTTGATACAGGTGAATAGTTGATCCCAACCCGGGAGAAGATTCTCTAACTCACTTAGAGATAACATGGAAGCAGCATCGCTTTTTGCTATCTTTGGAGTGGGATGGGCTTCTACAAAAAGGCCATGAGCTCCTGCAGCAAGTGCAGCTCGACTTAAAGTGGGGATAAATTCTGTTTGACCTCCACTTTTTGTTGTGAGAGCTCCAGGAAGTTGCACAGAGTGTGTGGCATCAAAAATTACAGGAAATCCCGTACGTTCCAGCACTGCTATAGAACGCATATCTGAGATAAGATTATTATACCCAAAGGAATAACCTCTCTCTGTGAGTAGGATTTTATCATTTCCTGTGGAGAGAACCTTATCGATAGGACCTTGCATATCCCAAGGGGATAGGAATTGACCTTTTTTTAAATTTATAATTGCCCCTGTCTCACCTGCAGCAACAAGAAGGTCGGTTTGACGGCAGAGAAAGGCAGGGATCTGTAGTATATCGCAAACTTCAGCTGCTGCATATGCTTCGTTAGGTGTATGGATATCTGTAAGAACTTGTACGTGTAGCATTTCTTTAATCTTAGCAAGAATGCGTAATCCTTTTTCTAGGCCTGGACCTCGATACGATGCTAACGAAGAACGATTTGCTTTATCATAACTACTTTTGAAAATCCATGAGATGCGGCTTTCATAAGGTGCAAGTAGTTGTTGCAATTTTTCCGCAGTTTTTAGTGCAATCGCTTCGCTTTCAATTACGCAAGGACCAGTGATGAGGATCATTTTATTTTCGAACATGATTTTCTCTATTAGTAGGTATAGGAAGTCAATATAAGCGTTTGTTTGAAACAAGTCTAATTTTTTAGCATCTACTGGGTAGTGTGCTAGTAGGAACAAAGTTCATTCAATGAATAAAGAACCTTTGCGTCGCAATTGACTTTTTTCTAAGGAGATTTATACTAGATGGAAAAGTTTTTTCTTAGCACTTTTGTGCTGAAAACCCCAGTTGAGATTATAAAAATTCTCTTTAGACCTGGACCGATAGCTCAGAGGATAGAGCATTCGCCTTCTAAGCGAATGGTCGCAGGTTCGAATCCTGCTCGGTCCGAAAATCGCGGTGTCTTTTTCCCTAGTCTCCTAGCTGAAAATACAATAGTTTAAAATAGCGAAAAATCTATAATTTATTTGTCTTCCATGATTTCCAAGCTTACCCGAACATTATTTCTGCTCGCAACAGAAACTAATAACGTGCGGATGGCTTTAATTGTACGTCCTTCTTTACCAATGATTTTTCCAATATCAGGTTTCGCAGCACTCAATTCATAGATAATGGTATGTGTACCTTGAACTTCTTTAATGTGGACTTCTTCAGGACGATCAACAAGATTTTTGATAATATATTCTAAAAATTCTTTCATAAGGGGATCCTATAAGTAATTCGCATTGTCTTCAAAAGAATGGTTAAAATCGAACTCACTTTAAATTAATTGTAATTGGTTTGTTAAAATAAAGGAATTACTTTAATGCATTATTATTTTTAACTAACTCTAGGAGTTTATTATTTACAATAGTTGCATTACCATGAAATTCTTTTAATATAAGAGTAAACATGTCTTCAGGTAAAGCAGCTGTGAGTTTGAGGGGTTGACAAGTTTCAGGATGAATAAAATCTAAGCTATAGGCATGCAACTGTTGTTTGTCAAGGGTATAACGTTGGTTAATTGATTGAATACCATAAAGCGGATCCCCTAAAATAGGAGTTCCTAAGTGCTTCATATGCACCCTAAGTTGATGCGTTCGTCCTGTTTCTGGGGATAACAATACTAGACTTAGCTGTCCGTTAAATGCAAGTACTTGGCAATGAGTAATGGCTTCCTTTCCTTCAGCAACAACAGCCATTTCCTTGCGCTTGTTGTGATGTCGACCTAGATGTGTGTGCACTGTAGTGTCGACAGCTTTTCCTATACATAGGGCTAGATAATTTTTTTTTAAACGTTTAATAGTAAAAAGTTCTCCATACATTTTTTTGGCCTGACGTGTTTTTGCTGTAATGATAAGCCCAGAGGTATCCTTATCTAATCGGTGCACAATCCCTGGACGCCAGGGTTCGTCGGGGAACTCTTCTTTTAACTTCTCTCCCATGTAATGGAGTAAAGCATGAACAAGAGTTCCTTCAGAATGGCCAGGTGCAGGATGAACCACCATGCTTCTAGGTTTATTGACCACTAAAATTGAGGAATCTTCATAAATTTTATTTAAGGTAATCGCTTCAGGAATCAGTTCTAGAGGCTTTTCTTTCTCTTGAATTTCTATGGTGATTGTATCTCCAAGAAAAAGGCGTGTTGCTACCTTAGTGTGCACTTTGCCATTGACTTGGACAAGCTTACCTAAAATATGCTGTTGATAGAAAGCTCGAGAGTATTGAGGATATACCAAAGCAAGGTATTTATCCAAACGCTCATGAGTTCCAACGTCACTCACAGTGAAAGAAAGTTTTGGATTTACCATTATATACGAACAAAGAAACTTTTTTATTATTTTAATAATGAATAGGTTAAGGATCTAGTAAAATTATTAAAAGCCTGTTATTATGAATAAGCCGTGATAGAAATTGAGTGCTTTTTAATTTTTAATAGAAAGAACGTAAGTGCTAGAGATAAATAAACTCTAAAAGTAAACAAGAACCTAAGATAACTTTCCAAGGAAATCTCAGATTATTCTCTAGGGCTTATATGTGCCCAGCTCCTCTAGTGTTAATTTTTGAAATTGGCTACAGGCTAAAAGCTGGAGAACAGAGATGTGGGGACATAAAAACGTATGTATCAACAAACTCGATACATGGGCGATTACTTTTTCCCACTCCTCAACACGAAGGGGGAAAGGGGGGAGCTGCTTGGCTAAATATGGAACATGATGATAGTCTATGAGAGAAAGATACAGGGTGGAATTTAAAAAAGGTCCCCAGCGCTTAGGAAATTGCAACAGACGTTTTTGTGTAAGAATATCTAAGGGCAGAGCTAGAAAATATGTAAAAGACACCGCTACTCTTTATAAATAGAACGCATTTTTTTAGAAGCTTTTTGAGCGCGGTCCATATCTTTATGCATAGTACCGAATGCAGAAATTAAGATAGATTGAATGAAGTTGTCATACATCTCTTGACCTTTTTCTGTTCCCATTTTTTGAATTAATGCTTGGCGTAACTGATCTAAAGTTTTCACAGGACCCTCAAAAGTAGTGCTTGAAGGAGAAAGATACTCAGGAGTTGTTTCTGTTTCAGGGATTGCTTTAGTCTCTACTTTCTTAACATTAATCTGTTGTGATTCCATAATTTCAATCTAAATTTTGTATAAAATCCATAAAGTTTATTTTAACATAAAAAGAAAATATCTTTCTATTTTTCATCGAATGGCTAGAAAAATCCAATGATTTAAAAAGTCTTAGTTTTAATGTGAGCATGCTTTTATTCCCGCATAAGCTGCTTTTGTACTAAAACTTGCAATTTGTGTTTTTCTTACACCTAAAGTGCTATAACGCTCTAAGAGGTTTTTTAAGTATTTAATTGTTACTTGTTTCATTTTGTTTAGATCTTTTTGTATAACTGCTTGTTTTTTTTCTATTGTTTTGAGTTCTTTAGTGTAGGCTTCTTCGTTAAAGCAGAGGATTTTCTTAATGGTTAAAGAAGCAAGCTGCGTTGTATCCTGTTTTGTTAGGGGACTAGAAAAGTAGGTTAACCAAGGATCAAGAACGGATAAGACTGCCTCGTGCACATCTTTGGAAGAGGCAATGCTATTTTGTGCTGATAAGGAGTCTCTTACTTGATCGTAGAGTTTATGTTTAATGAAAATATACTCTAAGATTTTATAATGATGCTCTAAGGAAAGCTGCTCATAGAGTAATTGCAGCTCTTTTTGAAGGTATTTTTGTAAACTTTCTGTGTGAAGTTTAAGAATCTCGGATATGGAACTTTCTATAGGTTGATTATTGTAAATTGCCGTGGGTTTGGAATGAAGGACAACTTCGCACTCCGTATGCTCAAATAAGGGAGGTAAAATTTCTGAAGCGTAGGTTCCTTTAGGCAGCTTAATTTCAATATAAGGTGCATGTGTGGAAAAATCTTGGATAGAATCGATTTTAAGTATGCCGCGTTTCGCAGCATTTTCTATAGAGCGAATGAGTGTTTCTGTAGTGGATAAAGGACAGATTTCTTTAATGATCAAAGTTTTATCATCGACTATATCTATAGAAACGCGGATGGTAACAGAGCCTAAACCATCTTGGTAGTTGCGCGCATCCATAATACCTCCTGAAGGAAAGTCTGGAAGTACGGTAACGTGACGGTTATTCAAAATGGCAATTTGTGCTTTGAGAAGTTCTGTAAAATTGTGGGGGAAAATCTTCGTTGTCATGCCTACAGCAATGCCATCCACACCATGGAGTAAAAGTAAGGGAAGTTTTGCCGGAAACACAACGGGTTCCTTTTCCCTACTGTCATAGGAATTTTGAAAAGACATTAATTGTGTATTAAACAAGGTTTCTCTTGCTAAAGGACTGAGGCGCGCTTCGATATAACGTGCAGCTGCATGAGGATCTCCTGTGATGGGATTTCCGAAGTTGCCCTGCGTATCGATAAGATAACCTTTATTTGCTAAGACGACAAGAGCTTCTGTAATGGGAGCATCCCCATGGGGATGGAAAGCCATCGTCCTTCCTGCAATATTGGCAACTTTGTGCATTTTTCCATTGTCCATAAGAAACAATGTCCAGAGCAAACGACGTTGCACTGGTTTTAAGCCATCAAGAATATGAGGAATAGCTCTTTCTAAAATTACATAGGAAGCATAGTGCATAAAATGCAATTTGAAGAGATCTGAAATATCACACATAATTTATAGGTCGATAATTAGATTATTCATAATGAACTGTTTTCTTTCTTTTGTGTTTTTCCCCATGTAAAATTGTAATATCGAAGGGACGCCTTCTATCGAGGTTACAATTACAGGAGTCAAGCGTATCTTAGGGCCGATAAAAGCTTGGAATTCTTTAGGAGAGATTTCCCCCAATCCTTTGAATCTTGTGATTTCTAAAGAAGCTTCTTTTTTACCAAAACTTTCTACAGCTTGGGATTTTTCTTGTTCAGAATAACAATAAACGGTTCTATCCTTATTGCGCACTTTAAATAAAGGTGTTTCTAAAATAAAGAGATGACGGTTTTCTACAAGTGGTAAAAAGGTTTTTAGAAAAAAAGTAATTAAAAGATTACGGATGTGCATTCCATCTACATCAGCATCGGTAGCAAGAATAACTTTATTGTAACGTAAGCGTTCTGTACTATTTTTTGTAACGCCAAGAGCTGTTGCGAGATAAAATAATTCATCATTCTTATACATTTTCTCTTCTTCTAATGAAAACACGTTCATAGGTTTCCCACGTAGAGAAAAAACTGCTTGCGTAAGAGGGTCCCTAGAAGCAAGAATAGACGCAGATGCAGATTCGCCTTCAGTAAGAAAAATTGAAGAAGCTTCACCATAAAGAGAACGCTCATTATAATGAAACTTACAATCCCGTAGTTTTGGAATTTTATAATGAACTTTCTTTTGCTTGTCTTTGAGATCTTGTTTTAGGAATTGTGTGTTTTTACGTGCTTTTTGGTTGAGTTTAATTTTTTCTAAAAGGCAATTTGCCGTCGTGCGGTTTTTTCCTAAAAACATAAGAATCGCTTGCTTGATATCTTTCACTAAAGGAGTGCGGATTTGCGTATTCCCTAATTTATTTTTCGTTTGGGATTCAAAAATAGGAGAGGCTAATTTTATTGCTATACAACCTACAAGTCCTTCTCGAATATCGTTAGTAACAAAAGTCTTTCCAAAAAATTCATTTATCCCCTTGGCAATTGCCTCTTTAAATGCTGTGAGATGTGTGCCACCATCCACAGTTTCTTGACCATTGACAAAAGAAAAATAACGTTCACCATGACTTTCTACATGTGTGAAGAGAAAAGAGAAGTCTTCATGTTGAAAGAAAATAGGAGAGTAGAGGGTCTCTTCAGAGATTTCTTCTTTGAATAAATCTTTAAGGCCTTCGTGAGAAATAAAGACTTCATCATTGAAAACAATTTCTAGATTTGGATGCAAATACGTATATTGCCGAATTTTTTTTCTTAAAAATTCAGGCTCAAAAACAAAATCAGAAAAAATTTTCGCGTCTGGTATAAAAGTAATTGTCGTTCCATCGCGATCTTTTGTGGCTCCTTGCAAGGATTGTTGCAATACACCACAGCAAAAAGTAGCAAAATGATATTTTTTTTTGCGTACAGAGCGTACAGAAAATATCGCAGAAAGTGCATTGACTGCTTTAAGACCAACACCATTCAATCCAACTGAAAAATGAAAAACATCTTGAGTATATTTTGCTCCAGTGTTGATTCTAGAAACACAATCAAGGAGTTTCCCTAAAGGAATCCCGCGTCCTTGATCTTGAATCGTAATGTGTTGTTTCTCTAAAGATATTTTTATAGTGCTCCCATGTCCCATAATAAATTCGTCAATGCTGTTATCTATAACTTCTTTAAAAAGAGTATAAATTCCATCTTCGGGTTGGGAACCATCACCGAGTCTACCAATATACATTCCTGCTCTTAAACGAATATGTTCCAAAGATGCTAAGGAGAGAACACTTGCTTCTGTGTATGCCGCCATAGTGAAATAGTTTTTGTTAAAAACTTGTCGTTATTTTGAAATAAGTCTCTTCCTCTGTAGAAAGAGAACAGTTTAAGGTTGAGATTGGTTATGTCTTTAAACAAGGGGGTAATATAACCTAAAGTCTTGCAGCTTAGAAATACAAGATCTATCGGATTACTTTTAAGTAGAAAACGGATACTACTACATTTTCTTTTCCTAATCAAGAAAGGAGTCGTCCCTGATTTCTCGCCTAGGTCTAGGCAATACCTCTAACTTACATTTAGTTTATAGTAGCTAACCTTATGACAATCGATAATTTGATGGTGTCTAATTTTCTGTTCGTCTATACAGCTAGCTTACTTTCATTGAATTTTCTATAAGTTTTCTTGACCCTATTGAGGAAAAACTACCGAATTGTGCTTATGGTGTTAGGAGTTGTTGGAATCAGCTATCGTGAAGCCACTTTAAAAAAACGAGAACGTATTATTGAGTATATACGAGCTTTTGATAAGGATAGATTTTTGACACAGCGGCTTTTAGGACGAGGAGGAACATTTATTTCTCTTATTACTTGTCATCGTGTGGAAATATATTACTACTCAAAAACTCCAGAAATCACTCAGCTCATACTAGCATCTTCATTTGCTTCTAGAGACGTTCAACCTTATTGCTATAGAGATATCTTCTGTTTCAATCATTTATTTCATGTTACCAGTGGTATAGAGAGTTTGATTCTTGGCGAAACAGAAATTCAAGGGCAGGTAAAGCGCGCCTATCTTAAGGCTTCAGCGCAACGTCAGTTGCCTTTTGATCTTCATTTTCTATTTCAAAAGGCTCTTAAAGAAGGGAAAAATTTTCGCTCACAAACCCCAATTCCCCTTCCAGGAATTTCTATTGAATCTGTAGTTCAGGAAACTCTGCATCTACATGATAAATCGGTAAAATCTAATCTTTTGTTTATAGGGTATTCGGATATTAATAGAAGAGTTGCGAAGAGTTTATATAGGGAAGGCTATCGAAATATCACCTTTTGTTCACGCCAAAAATTAGCGATTCCTTATCCTGTTTTACCTCGACACACTCTCTCATTTCATTATCCTTATGATATTATTTTTTTTGGTTCTTCAGAATCTCAAAAACATTTCAATGAACTTTCTTTAGACAATTTAATCAGTATTCCAGAGCGTATAGTCTTTGATTTTAATGTTCCCCGGACTTTTTCTTGGAAAGAACAACCACGAGGTTTCGTCTGCTTGGATATGGATTTCATAAGTGAATGTCTACAAAGAAGAATACAGTCTCATGCGCAAGATACAAATAAGGTAAAACTTTCTTTAACTTTTGCTGCTGAAAAACAGTGGGAAGTTTATCAAAAAAAGAGCTCATATCTATTTCAGAACCAGGTTCAAGCTGCTCACATCAATTCTGCCTTAAGCTGCTGATGCTTTAATGCCTAATTCATATCTCTTGACATATACAACTCTCGAAAATACTCTAAACTTTCATTGTAAGTTAAGATTGTTTTCGCGGTAATTTGGAGATTTGCTTGTTCTAGACTGCTGATAGATTGTGGTTGATAAATCCCGTGATAAAATCGGCTTGATTTTTCTTTGATCTTTTGTTCTTTATAGTGAAAAAGATGAACAGAAAAAGCTCTTAGCATTGTTCATACAAACAAAGAAATCGTTTTTATTTTTAAAGTTCGTATTGGCATAACTCGATTTAAAGGCTAAAAAAGCAAATTCTAGAAGTGAGGGTGTCTTAGTTTTCCTCAGAGAACGACAACCATTGCTGCATGGGAAAACACAAGTATGTTGGAAAAGTTAATAAAAAATTTTGCCACGTATATGGGTATAACGTCAACTCTCGAGTTTGATGCTGATGGAGCCTATGTGCTGCCTATAAGTGAAGTAATTAAGATCCGGGTGCAGCAAAATGCGGATAATGACATTGTTTTGGAGGCTTCTTTAGGAATCTTGCCTCCTTCTGCCGATACAACAAAAGTATACTTACGAATGATGGTGGGAAATTTATTCGGAAAAGAAACAGGAGGCAGTGCTTTAGGATTGAATCCGGAAGGTTTCATTGTCATGGTGCGTAAATTTTCAGGAGAAATCACATATGATGATTTTGTACGTCATATGGAGAGTTTCATGAATTTTTCAGAAACTTGGTTAGAAGATCTTGAATTAAGTAAGGCGCAATAAGAGCAATGGCACAATAGGGTGGAGTAAAACATGGCAGTACGATTAGTTATTGATAAAGGCCCTTTGTCTGGTGTGATTTTTATCCTCGAAGATGGGGACAGTTGGTCTATAGGACGTGATCCTCAAACGAATGACATTCCTCTTGAAGATCCTGCATTAGCGTCTACACAAGCAGTCATCAGTAAAACAGACTCTGGGTACTTTATCACGAATCTGGATGATGCCGCTCCGATTTCTATAAATGGCATAACGATTAAGGAAACTACACAATTACAACACCAAGATGTTCTTATTTTAGGAAGTAATTACTATTCTTTTTTGTTAGATGAATTTGATGCTGAAGATATTGTGTATGATTTTACTTTCCCCGAACAAAATTTTTCTAATGTTGACGCTATTTCTGACGATAATAAAAAGCAAGGAATGACAAAACAAGAGACTCGGGGACACTCAAAAGAGAATTCTCAAAAAAATACTCCGTCTAATCAAAACAACCCGTCTTCAATTACAGATAAAGATCAACAACTTGCGGATACTTTCCTTACATCTGCAAAAGCAAATAAAGAACAACCTGGCAAGAAGATCGATATTGAAAGTATGACAACACCTCCACCCCCGCCAGCAAAAAACAATAAAAAAAAAGTCCTACAAAAAGAACTAGAAAACCAAACAACTCAAAACGCCCCAAGAGAAGACGATAAAGCTTCTCCTAAGAACCTTCCTTCAAAAACGGCTTCTCAAGACTCTTCTAAGAATAAGAGTCCTCTCCCGCCTAATGTAAACGAGAAACCTGAGGAAGCTTTACAACCCCGCTCTATAGATAAGCCACAAGTAGAAGCTGATCACAAAGAAAATCCTAAAGGTAAAGAAGAAGACCCTACTGCTGAAGAGAAAGTTATCAATGACACCAAGGCTAAAGAAAACGAACACGTTGACAACACGGATGAGTCCGTTGGGGATCAAGACGTAAAAACTGAGGACGAAGAGGAAGGGAATAAAAAAGATTCTGATCCAGATAAGTCTGATCCAGATAAGAAAGATACAGAACAAAAGGAAGAAACTAAAGATACAGTGCTAATTCCATTTAGTGTGCACGATCTCTTTCGATTTGATCAGGAGATTTTCCCTGCAGAAATAGAAAATCATGCAGATAAAAGCCTTTCTATAGACCTTTCCCAACCCTCGCGGTTTTTGCTTAAAGTGTTGGCAGGAGCAAATATTGGAGCTGAGTTTCACTTGGATACGGGGAAATCTTATATTTTAGGTACCGATCCTGAAACTTGTGATATTGTGTTTAATGACTTAAGTGTATCGCATCAGCATGCAAAAATTACTGTTGGAAATGATGGGAGTGTGAACATCGAAGATCTCAGCAGTAAAAACCGTGTGATCGTTGAGGGAAGAAAAATTGAGCATATAGCAACACTAAGTCCTAACCAAGTTGTTGCTCTGGGAACAACATTATTTTTACTTATAGATCATCAAGCTCCTGCGGATACAATAACTGCATCGTTTTCTCCAGAAGATTACGGCTTATTTGGCCGGCATCAAAATGCTGAAGACCTTGCAGAACGAGCCGCTCAGGAAGAAGAAGAAAAACAAAAACGTGCGACTCTTCCTACAGGTGCCTTTATTCTAACAGTATTTATTGGTGGACTAGCAATTCTTTTTGGAATAGCAACGGCTTCTCTTTTCCATACAAAAGAAGTTGTCCCTCTTGAAAATATTGATTATCAAGAAGATTTAACTGGTATCGTGAATCAGTTCCCTACGGTGCGTTATACATTCAATAAGACGAACAATCAACTCTTCTTAATAGGTCATGTGAAAAATAGCACAGATAAAAGTGAGTTGCTATATAAAATTGACGCTCTTTCTTTTGTGAAATCCGTGGAAGAGAATGTTATAGATGATGAAGCTGTTTGGCAGGAAATGAACATTCTTTTGTCGAAACGACCTGAGTTTAAAGGAATCAGTATGCATTCTCCAGAACCAGGAAAGTTTGTCATTACAGGATATGTAAAGACTGAAGAACAAGCTGCTTGTCTTGTAGATTATTTAAACCTGCATTTTAATTATCTTTCATTGCTAGAGAACAAAGTTGTTATTGAAACACAAATGTTAAAAGCAATCGCTGGCCATCTTCTTCAGGCAGGGTTTGCGAATATTCATGTAGCTTTTGTGAATGGCGAAGTGATCCTCACCGGATATGTGAATAATGATGCTGCAGAAAGATTCCGTGCTGTTGTTCAAGAATTATCCAATATTCCTGGAGTACGGCTTGTAAAGAATTTTGCTGTTTTACTTCCAGCTGAAGAGGGTGTCATAGATTTAAATTTGCGCTATCCCAATCGCTATCGTGTTACAGGATACTCAAAATATCGCGATATCAGTATCAATGTAGTTGTTAATGGAAGAATCTTAACGCGAGGAGATGTCATTGATGGTATGACGGTAACAAGTATTCAACCCAATGCGATTTTTTTAGAGAAGGAAGGGTTGAAATATAAAATAGAGTACAATAAATAATCAAACATTGGAGCTTATTAATTCTTTATATTTAGGTAGATATTCTATGTTCAATATGGAAAACACAACAGCAAAAGAAGAAAAAGATTCTCAATCGCTGTTGGATTTAGAAAAAAACATGCACGATCTGAGCAAGGCTCAAGAAATCAAAATGAATGTACAAGAAAAAGTACAAAAATTGAATTCAGCTCTTCGAGAAGGTTCTGATAAAGACGCTTTTGAACAACAGCAAGCATTATTAGCAGGATACCTGGCTCTACAGAAAGTTCTCGGGCGGATCAACCGCAAAATGATATAAAGCACAGGAGAAGGGGGAGAAGTTTATGACTACTAGTAATAGTTGCTCGGCATTTAATTTTAATAAAATGCTTGAAGGCGTGTGTAAATATGTTCAGGGTGTCCAGCAATACTTAACAGAATTAGAGACATCAACACAAGGTACGGTTGACTTAGGAACTATGTTCAATTTGCAATTTCGTATGCAAATTTTGTCACAGTATATGGAGTCGGTCTCTAACGTTTTGACAGCTGTAAATACGGAGATGATCACAATGGCTCGAGCTGTTAAAGGAAGTTAATAACATAAGAGAAGGATTATGGCAGATTTGGAATTATTCGAAGCAGATTTTGCTTTATTGTTTGAAGGGGGGCTTCTAGCCATTAAACAAGGTGATGAAACTAGTGCAAAAAAACTTTTTCAGTCCTTAAAGATTTTACATCCTAACCACTACGGGTATGATCTGGGATTGGCTTTAATTTCTTTGCATAAAATGGAACTCTTCGAAGCCGAAAGACAACTCAAAGCGTTAGCAGAAAAAGAACAAAACAACTGGAGTATTCAGGCGTTTTTATCTTTGACTCATATGTTAATTGTCTTACACCAAGGAAGTTCTTTTGAAATTCGTCGAAACAGTTTAGAAACTTGTTTGCAACTTGCAGATCAAGTATTAGTAAATTGTCAGATAGAATCTACAAGAACTTTAGCTCAATCTGTCTTAGATTGGCATGATACTTTAGTCGCTAAGAGTGCAGGTCCTTTGGGATAGCCTTCCTCAGCACTAGGTGATAAATATATAACGTGGTTTTTTGCTGTATGATAGATTCTATACAATTGTTTCCGAATTTCGATGAGGATACCAAGGTTCAGTCTGTAAAAGAGAATTCAGGAACTCCGTTAGCTAATGAATTGAAAAAAGATGTTTCTGTATTTTCTTTGGGAGAACTCTCAAAATCTGCAGAAAACTCTATTGACGATCTTCTTCCTAATCCTATGGCGATGATGCAGGATAGTAATTCGGAATTGATAGATCCTGAATTACAGGAAGCTTTAAACTCTGAAGAACTTAAAGAGCAGATTCATAATCTTAAGGGACATCTTGGAGGATTTCGTTCTACTCTTGAAGATTCTAAGACTTCAGCAGCATTGGAAGAGGAACATTTCCAAGCTGTAGGAGTCATCATAGATTTAATCAATAATGATTTGGACACAATTGCTGAGCATACCCAGCAACACATGAAGAAACAAGATCAAGAACAAGAATCTGTAACACGCAAAGTTATTGATTGGATATCTTCAGGTGAGGAAGTATTGAATCGTGCCCTACTTTATTTCTCTGATAAAAACGGTGAGCGTGAAAATTTGGCAAACTTCTTAAAAGTCCAATATGCTGTACAACGGGCAACTCAAAGAGCAGAACTCTTTGCCAGTATTGTCGGGACTTCCGTAAGTAGTATAAAAACTATTATGACAACGCAATTGGGTTAACATGGATGAGTTAACAACGGATTTCGACACTCTCATGTCACAACTCAGTGATGTGAATCTTACAACTGTAGTCGGTCGTATTACTGAAGTTGTCGGTATGTTAATCAAAGCGGTAGTTCCCCATGTCCGTGTTGGAGAAGTGTGCTTGGTGAAGCGCAATGGTATGGAGCCCTTGGTCACGGAAGTTGTTGGTTTTACCCAACACTTCGCTTTTCTTTCTCCTTTAGGAGAACTTACAGGTGTAAGTCCCTCTTCAGAAGTGATTCCTACAGGTGTGCCCTTGCATATTCGTGCGGGTGATGGTTTACTTGGGCGTGTACTGAATGGCCTAGGTGAACCTATGGATTTAGAAATGAAGGGCCCTCTAGTTAATGTAGATCGCACGTATCCTATTTTCCAAGCCCCTCCTGATCCTCTTCATCGAGCAAAATTAAGGACAATTTTATCTACAGGTGTTCGTTGTATAGACGGTATGCTTACAGTGGCACGGGGACAGCGTGTGGGTATCTTTGCTGGCGCAGGTGTGGGGAAATCTTCTCTTCTTGGCATGATTGCAAGAAATGCTGAAGAAGCCGATGTGAATGTGATTGCTCTTATAGGTGAACGGGGACGCGAAGTTCGTGAGTTTATCGAGGGAGACCTGGGGGAAGAAGGCATGAAACGCTCTGTCATTGTCGTGTCTACGTCGGATCAGTCATCACAACTACGTTTAAACGCTGCATATGTAGGGACTGCAATTGCGGAGTATTTCCGTGATCAGGGAAAAACTGTTGTGTTAATGATGGATTCAGTTACGCGATTTGCTCGAGCTTTAAGAGAAGTTGGCTTGGCTGCTGGAGAGCCTCCCGCGCGTGCAGGCTACACGCCTTCTGTATTTTCTACATTACCACGGTTACTTGAAAGATCTGGAGCTTCAGATAAAGGGACGATCACGGCATTTTATACTATCCTCGTTGCTGGAGACGATATGAATGAGCCTGTTGCTGATGAAGTTAAGTCTATTCTTGATGGCCATATCGTGCTCTCTAATGCCTTAGCACAGGCATATCATTACCCAGCGATTGATGTTCTAGCTTCCATAAGCCGATTGTTAACTGCTATTGTTCCCGAAGAACAACGGCGTATTATAGGGAAAGCTCGTGAGGTCTTGGCTAAGTATAAAGCTAATGAAATGCTTATACGTATTGGGGAATATCGACGAGGCTCAGATCGTGAAGTCGACTTTGCCATCGATCATATCGATAAGCTGAACAGGTTTTTAAAACAAGATATCCATGAAAAGACGAATTATGAGGAAGCAGCACAGCAATTGCGAGCCATTTTCCGCTAATCAAGGGTAGAATACTGTGGCAAAATACCCACTTGAACCTGTTCTCGCTATTAAGAAAGATCGTGTAAATAGAGCAGAAAAAGTTGTTAAGGAGAAACGGCGTCTTTTAGAATTAGAACAAGAGAAACTACAAGAAAAAGAAGCAACACGCGATAAGGTTAAAAATCATTATATGCAAAAAATTCAACAACTTCGTGAACTCTTAGATGAAGGGACCACAAGCGATGCTGTTTTGCAGATTAAGGCCTATATAAAAGTTGTTGCTATACAACTCGCGGAAGAAGAAGAAAAAGTCAATAAACAAAAAGAAGTCGTTTTGGCCGCTGCTAAAGAGCTTGAAAAAGCCGAAGCGAACCTAGCTAAACGGAGAAAAGAAGAAGAAAAGACACGCTTGCACAAAGAAGCATGGATGAAAGAAGCTCTTAAAGAAGAAGCGCGCGCTGAAGAAAAAGAGCAAGATGAAATGGGGCAACTGCTTTATCAGCTGCATCAGAAAAAACAACGTGAATCAGGGGGACGTTAGTTTATGGAATTAAATAAAACATCAGAGTCGCTGTACAGTAGTTGTAAAACAGACAATTCCGTGCAGAATAATGCGACTGCTAGGCCAGAAGATCATCGGGATGTAAAAGTGTTTTCTTTAGAAGGGAAACAACAATCGCGTCAGGAGAGAACTTCGAATAAAACGAGTGGCCGTACAGAAACACGAGGACACGAAGATAAAGGAATAGAAGACACCTCTACTGCTTCTAAAGAGGAGAATTTAGAGGAACAGTCTGAAAAATTTTTCACCTGTGAAAATCCCACGGCTGGTATGGCTTTTGTAGATATGGCTACTCCCTTAGTTGTAGAAAATAGTATGGAAATCGCCCCCATTGCCGTAAGTAGTATAGATTTCCAGTGGGTAGAAAACCTTATTTTAACTACCGTGGAGTCTATGATTATTTCAGAGGTCAATGGTGAGCAACTCGTCGAACTCGTATTGGATAACAATGTTTTTGTTCCTGAAGTTTTCGCTGGCACGAATTTAACATTAGTGCAATCGGGTAGTGAGCTCTCAATAAAATTCTCTAATTTCATGGATGCAACACAGATGAAAGACGCTGCTGAGCTTGTTATGAACAATCCTACTCAGCTCTCTACTTTAATGAGTACTTTAAAGCAGCGCCAACTGACATTGTCAGAATTCTCTGTCGGAAGTCAAGTTGTACAATTGCCTAAACTAGAAGAGATTCAAACTCCTTTACATATGATAGCAGCAACTATGCGACATCAAGACGAAGAAAAAGATCAACAAGATCAACGTGAACAGCAAGGTGAACAGAGAGATCAGGAAACTACTCAGAAAATTAAAGAAGTTCGTTTATAAAGGAATTACCGCATGGTAGTAGCAGCCGGACCCACCGCACATTGGTTAAAATCTCGCAATGACTTGCTATATTCTTTAGGGAAGATGAAGGAGGATGTTGCTGTTCCTCCCTTCCCTGTAGAAGCTTGTGTGCGAAAGTTAAAAGAGAAATTTCGATTAGAAGATGTTGAAGTTTTTATAGACTTTCATGGAACTCTAACCACAACACAAGCCGTAAGTGAATTTGGTTTGCATTTATTAATACAACCCATGTTGGTACAGCCATGGGACCCAGGAAATTTCTTTTTCTTCACCTCAGAGGAAGACCTTCAAGAACTCATGGTTGCTGTTTTCAATGACGCTAGCTTAGCTTCCTACTTTTATGAAAAAGATAAACTGTTGGGTTTTCATTATTATTTTGTTGCTGAAGCTTGTAAGCTTCTAGAAGAACTTGAATGGGGATCCTCTTTAGCAGTAAAAGTTGCGGGAGATGTCAGATTTACAACCCAAGAACTAGAAACTTCATATCAAATTGTTGATGTCACTTGTCGACTTGACGGGCATTATGCCCGGTTTCGCTTGTTGTTGCCAGACGCTACTTTTCAAAGTTGTCAAAAATTTTTCTCCGAACTAAATCAAGAGTTTGATGTTCATAACATTAATCAAACACAACTCTTATCTATGTCTGTAGAAATAGGTTATGCTCAACTTGCACAAGAAGATTGGCATCAAGTAGTCCCTGGATCATTCATTGTGTTAGATAGCTGTCTCTATGATCCAGAAACAGAAGCTAGTGGAGCTTTTGTCACAGTACAAACACAACACTTCTTTGGAGGTCGTTTCCTAGATACGCAATTTGGAGATTTTAAAATTACTAGTTATTCTAACCTTACTCCTGAAGAGGCTCCTGTTGCTGAAGATCCTAAGGTTCCAGCGGCTCCTCTCCCGGGCTATAGTAAGCTCGTTGTTGAAATTGCTAGATACTCTCTTCCTGTTGAAGAATTCTTAAAACTTGCTCCAGGAAGTGTACTCCACTTAGGGGTCAATCCCGTACGAGGTATCGATATCATTTTAGATGGAGCTAAAGTCGGAAGGGGAGAAATCATTTCCTTAGGGGATGTTTTAGGTATTCGTGTCCTAGAGGTATAAAGGAAGCCCTGATTTATGGATTGTCAACATGGCATCCCTCTTTTCGAAACTCAAGTTATAGGTGGATATCATATTAAAAAGGTGTTAAGCAAAAAGGCCGGCAGTGCTGTATTTCAAGCTTCACATCCAAATATCTCTGATTCCGTAGCGATAAAAGTCTTCTCTCCTTGTGGCGCTGTTAATAGTCGACGCATTCAGAGCTTCCTTAAGGAAGCGCGTATTATTAGTCAAATCACCCATCCGAACATTGTCAATTTTTATCATTATGGAAAATGGGAGAACTACTTATACATTGCCATGGAGTATGTCGAAGGAATTTCCCTAAGGAATTATATCCTGTCGCAATTCATCTCACTTCCTCGTGCCTTGGAAATTATCATCGATGTTGCGTATGCTGTCGAACATCTCCATAGTAGGAATATCCTACATAAAGATATCAAACCTGAAAATATTTTAATTAAATTGTATGAGGGGATAAAACTCATAGATTTTGGATTGGCAGTTTGTAAAGATGAAACAAACTCTTGTCCTCCCGGAGTTTTAGGGACTCCGTATTATATGAGTCCTGAACAGTGGCAAGGCGAACCTAGTTCACCAGCTTCTGATATTTATGCTTTAGGTTTATTAGCTTATGAGTTGATTCTTGGGAATCTCTCTTTAGGGAAAGTACATCTCTCCTTAATTCCTGAGAGAATCGGGAAGATCCTTGCTAAAGCGTTACAACCTTTGCCAAAAGCACGTTATCCTTCGGTACAACAGTTGATTGCTGATCTGAACTATTATCGTCTTTCAGGAGAAATGCATAAGGATTTGCGTAAGAAAGATTATAATTCAACGTTATGTGAGCAATTACAGAAGCAACAAGTATGGCTTTCTCCAGAAAAATTGATGCTCCCTGATTTTGTTTCCGGGGCTCTCTATAAGCAAGGATATCCTACGTGTCCTTATGTTTATTATGATACTTTTATTACAGGAGATGTTTTAAATGTTTGGCTGAGTTATAGTCCAACAAGTAATGGAGTTTTAGCATTGTCTGTTGTGAAAACTTTGGTTTCGCAACAATTTTTTCAACAACCCTTTTTAGAAAAAATTTGTAAAATTAATGAGCAATTAATTCGACTGCAAGTGCCTCTCGATGACATGGGAATTTCTTTGTTATACCTCGCTATCCCAAAAGAAAAATATGAACTTACTTGGATAGCTTGTGGGAAAACTGTTTTCTGGCTAAAAAAACAAGGGAAGGTCTTTCGAAATTATGAGAGTTTTTCCCCAGGCTTAGGGAAAATTAATTCTTTACAAATTCGAGAAACCAAGGTTGCATGGGAAATAGGCGATGAAGCAGTATTGCATACCTTACAAACAGACGAAACTTCTACATTCTTGCAAGCTTCAACACTCGTAGAGTTGAAAGATAGAAGGCAAATGGCTATATTCTGTCCTATAGAGAGCATGTGCTGTAAAATGCAAAACAATGTAAATGAAAATCTCTCTCTCTCAACGCTCATTAGCTTAAAAAGAATCCGGTGAAAATTGTGACATTAAACATTGGAAGAAAAATCTTACAGGTCATCATTAAGAAAAAAAAGAAAATTGGTATTTTAAGTGCTTTATTTCTTTTGGACCTGGTTTTACTTGGCGTAAGCTCGCAAAAATTACCGGAGTCTTCGGAAAATCCTAAACGATCCTCTAACAATTTATCGCATAAAGATAAGGAATTCATCTCTGCATGTCCTAAAACTAGGGAACGCACTACAACATCCACGCGTAAAATTTTTAGTGGCCACGGAGACAAGGGGAGTATACCTTCGAAAATCTTCTCACGTAAAGAAACGCAAAATGTAAAAAATTCTGGTAAAGATTCCGGTTCTATATTTCCTGCGCGCCCCACACTTTTTGGCAGCGGTGAAGAAAAAAAAAGAACTATGGATATTCGTCCTGGGCAGATGTTGGGGATAAGAAAGATTCCTCGTATACCACCAAAAAAAGAAGAAGCTCAGGCAGTTCCTGAAATTTCTGATGAACAGCGTGAGAAACTCCAGCTCTGGGAAGACAAACAAAACTATGCCCGTCGTGCTGTAAATGCAATAAATTTTAACATAAAAAAACAACTCGAAAAAAATGCAGCCACTGTACATCACGAACATGAAAAACAACCCAGACAAGAAACTACAACAGAGTGCTCTTCAATACCCACGGATTCTCAAGTTTCGATAGAAACTGTTGCAACTTCTCTCGAAAAAAAGGACCAGGAAGTAAAAAAAACACCACAACAGCCTATTCAGCATATTTCTTGTGAGGATCTCAAAGATAACGGGTACACTGTCAATTTTGAAGATATTTCTGTTTTGGAGCTTTTGCAATTTGTCAGTAAAATCTCTGGTACGAATTTTGTTTTTGATAGTAATGACTTGCAGTTCAATGTCACTATTGTTTCACATGACCCTACCTCAGTAGATGATCTCTCAACGATTCTTCTACAAGTGCTAAAAATGCATGATTTAAAAGTCGTAGAGCAAGGGAATAACGTTCTTATCTATCGTAATCCTCACTTATCTAAACTCTCTACAGTGGTCACGGACGGCTCTACAAGTGAAACTTGTGAGGCGGTCGTTGTCACTCGGATATTTCGCCTTTATAGTGTGAGTCCTTCAGCAGCTGTGAGCATCATCCAACCTTTGCTTTCTCATGACGCTATAGTGAGTGCTTCAGAAGCAACTCGCCATATCATAGTTTCTGATATTGCTAGCAATGTTGAAAAAGTAGGTGAATTGCTCATAGCTTTGGATAGTCCCAGCACTTCCATGGATATGTCTGAGTATGAGGTGCAATATGCAAATCCTGTGGCTCTTGTAAGTTATTGTCAGGATGTTCTTAGAACAATGGTCGAAGACGAAGCGTTTCAAATTTTTGTTCAACCAGGAACGAACAAAATCTTTATAGTATCTTCACCGCACCTTACGCATAGGGCCATGCAACTTTTGAAGTCTTTGGACGTACCTGAAATGGCACACACCTTAGATGACGTTGCTAATCCCGGCTTTGCTTTGAATAGCTCGGGAGCTGCAAGCCCTAAAAGTCTTCGTTTTTTTATGTACAAACTGAAATATCAAAATGGCGCAGCAATAGCAGAGGCAATCCAAGATATTGGGTACAACTTATATGTAACCACAGCTATGGACGAGGATTTTATAAATACACTGAATAGTATTCAGTGGTTGGATGTTAATAATTCTATAGTTGTCATTGGTAGCCAAGCAAATGTGGATAGAGTAGTGAGCCTGCTTAATGGCTTAGACTTGCCTCCTAAACAGGTGTATATTGAAGTTCTAATTTTAGATACGAGCTTAGAAAAGTCTTGGGATTTTGGAGTTCAATGGGTAGCACTTGGAGATGAACAAAGCAAAGTTGCTTATGCTTCAGGATTGCTAAGCAACACAGGAATTACGACTCCTATTAAAAATACTGCACCTCCGAATCTTCCTAGTCCTAACTCTATTCCTTTGCCTACACCAGGTCAACTTACAGGATTTTCGGATATGTTGACTTCCTCTTCAGCATTTGGCTTAGGAATTATTGGTAATGTGATTAGCCATAAAGGGAAGTCTTTTCTAACGTTAGGTGGGTTACTGAGCGCTTTAGACCAGGATGGCGATACTGTCATTGTTTTGAATCCAAGAATTATGGCTCAGGATACGCAGCCCGCATCCTTTTTTGTTGGCCAAACCATTCCTTATCAAACGACAAGTACAGTTATCCAGGAGACTGGCTCGGTTACGCAAAATATCGAATATGAAGATATTGGAGTCAATTTAGTGGTGACCTCTACGGTTGCTCCTAATAATGTGGTGACTTTGCAAATAGAACAAACAATATCGGAACTTCAATCTCTTCAGGGGACGCTCACACCCGTAACAGATAAGACTTACGCCGCTACGCGTTTGCAAATTCCCGATGGTTGTTTTTTAGTGATGAGTGGTCATATTAGAGATAAAGTAACAAAAGTTATCTCAGGAGTCCCCCTCTTGAACTCGATACCTTTAATTCGTGGTTTATTTAGCCGTACTATAGATCAAAGGCAAAAACGTAATATCATGATGTTTATAAAGCCTAAGGTGATTAGCAGCTTTGAAGAGGGCACCCTACTCACGAATAAAGAAGGCTATAGGTATAATTGGGAAGCAGAACGAGGCTCTATGCAGATAGCCCCTCGTCATGCTCCTGAGTGTCAGCGCACTCCTGTGCTACAAGAGGAAAGTGATTTTAAAGTGCTGGAAATAGAAGCCTAATCATGGTATATAAAGAGAAAGAGTGATATTCTACGCCATGGAATAGCTTTTAACTCTGTTGCATTCAGGGGGAAAGCCAAAAAGATAAAAGTCTGCCGTATGACTTATTATTTTTTTGGCTTTTTTATTCATTATGCCCCTCTTCATTATGCAGAAAATGCCCAAATAGCTCAATTGGCAGAGCAACACATTCGTAACGTGTAGGTCGTCGGTTCGACTCCGGCTTTGGGCATACAATGCCTTTGTTAATAATCTGTGTTACTTTAAAGTATTGTGCTGACAATAAAAATGTAAGTTTCTGTAGAAGGATTTTTACTAGGAGAGTATCCTACGAGGAGTTAGAAGCCATTCGGAGATAAACTCGCAGTCCATTCTTTTAATGCAGTCGCTCGTAGTTGGATAATGGTTTCTTTTTGCAAATCCCGAGATTCTTCAGGTTGTTTTTGTAAAGCAAGATGTGCACGACGTACTTGCCAGAATAAAGGGTTCCATACGGGATGATTCTGAGTAGTCGTAATCCAACCTAAATCTATTCCTAATTGTATCCAACTGAGAGCGTCGAGAGTTTCTTTAAGTTCTAGTCGGCAAGAATGGGTGAGGAGTCCTAATGCACGCAAAATATCGTTTTGCAATTCCCTAGAATGGTTTTGGTGATAGGATTTTTTTGCCGTAGCTTCAGCAGCAGCAATCTTAGAAACCCAAATTTTTAAAACGGATAAAATCTGCTCTTCAGTAAGACCTAGGGAACAGCGGTTCGATAATACAATGACATTGCCGGCGAAACCTGAAGTTCCAGGAAGCAAACTCGAACACACTAATTCAGACTCCTCATCCAGGGTATCTGAAAGTTGCTTAGAATATAGCAGCGCAGGAATGTGTAAAAAACATTGATGCTTCAATCCTGTCCCACAGTGTTTGGGATTTGTCGTTAAAAAACCAAACTCTGAAGAAAAAGCAAATGCTAATTTCTTATGAAGGTAGTTGTCCAAGCGTACGAGTTTATCAAAAGCTTTCTCAGATTCCCCTTGAAAATCAATCATATGTAGAATTACATGGTTTTGAAAATTTATCGCTACTAAAATATCTCCAGTTTTGTTAACTACAAAAGCTTCTCCTTCAGGATTTCCTACGAGGTCATAAGGTAACAAAAAATGCTCCAGGAAAAACTCTTTTTCCCATAAGGATAGATCTTTCAGAGGAAGAATGAAAAACTCGTCAAAACCCTCTACATGATTAAAATGTGACGATATGAACGTAAGAATCTCTATTTTTTGCTCCTTAGATAGACAAGGAAGAAACTTAGATACAGAAAGATTACGCGACAAAGAAAACGTTGTTGCCGGCCACACCTTGTTTGACGGCGGAGTTTCTTTCTTGCTCACTAATGTTTGTAACAAATCATTTGGAAGATTCATCAGGATTTTGCATTTTTAAATGGTTAATCTGATCACGAATTACTGCTGCTTGCTCGTAATCCTCACGTTCTAAAGTATCTTGTAATGCCTCATTCAGAGCTATAAGCTTTAATAAGGGATTCATAGTAGCAACTCCATCAGGCGAACGACCTACATGTAAAGTCCCATGATTTTTCTCTACTATACATGATGATAATGCTTTATCTTTCTTAAGTTGAGTAATCAGTTGATTTTTGAAGTTAATATAACACTGATGACAACCCAAAAGTTGTTCAGTATCCGACTGAGCATGCCAGACAGTCTTACAATTCCCACATTCTAGAGTGAGGGAACTCCGCCCTTCTTGACACAACACAGCACTCGTATGACTATAATAATGACTGGGACAGGAACAGGTTGCACATATATAGGACCGTAACACTTTATCCTTATCCACTTCGGTATAACAGATCAGGGCGGGCTGCTGACAATGGTAACAAAGAGGGTGAGACGGAGTAGTCATAAAGAATTCCATACAACTTCATACCCTCCTATCCATAACAAAACAAGACAAAGGAGAAAAAGACTTTTTACAGAAACTAAAAGAAGATAAAGCTAATAAGAATAATTAACTGGGTCTTGAAGGATTTGAACCTGCGACCCCCTCATTAAAAGTGAGGTGCTCTAACCGCTGAGCTAAAGACCCAAACATCTTATCAGCCTTATACTTTGACCCCAAGGGGATTCGAACCCCTGTTACCGGAATGAAAATCCGATGTCCTAGGCCGGGCTAGACGATGGGGCCAAGACGATTACAATAGTACTCGTTTTCTCTCTTTAGAGCAATGTTTCCCTTTCTTGGTTTACGAAAAAAAGACACGGTCTATACCATGACTTCAACAAACCTTCTAAGTAGTCTTATAGTGAAGCAATTTCTGTTTCTTTCTGCTTCGTAAAGTCATCTATTTGCTTACAAAACTTATCTGTTAACTCTTGGACTTTTTTTTCCATGTTCTTCACAGCATCTTCGGTAAGAGTAGAATCTTTTTTTAACTTATCGTTAGCATCCCTGCGAATATTACGAATATTCACCTTAGTTTCTTCACATTTCCGACGTAACTGTTTAACCATTTCTTTGCGGTAATCTGCAGTAGGCTCGGGAATCTTAATTCGAATCACAGCGCCTTCAATTTCAGGTTGTAAGTTTAAATTGGCGGCAATGATTCCCTTAGCAATAGCTGAGGCATTATTGGTATCATAAGGCGAAATCATTAACTGACGAGCATCAGCAACAGAAATAGAAGCAATATCTAATAAACGCATTGTTGTGCCATACACATCAACAATTACAGTTTCTACTAAAGCTGAATGGGCTTTCCCTGTCCTAAAAGACTTAATTTCCTTTTGAAAGAAATCTAAGGCCACAGCCATTTTTTTTTCAGTGTCTTGAAACGTAGACATGATTCACATTCTCACTGATTAATGTTCCGATATTAGAATCAAATAAAGCTTTTTCTAAAGAGTGTTGCACAAAACTAAAAATTCGAATGGGAATCTGGGAATCCATACAAAGTGAAATTGCAGAGGCATCCATCACACCTAATTGTTGAATTAAAAAGTCTTTATAAGAAATAAAATCATATTTTACAGCATCCGGGAAAAGTCTAGGATCTTTATCATAGGCACCATCCACACGCATGGTAGCCTTAAGTAAAATATCAGCATCCAATTCACAGGCACGTAAAGCAGCTCCTGTATCTGTAGTGAGGTACGGAGATCCCGCTCCTGTGGTGCAGATTAAAATTTTCCCTTGGTCTAAAGCTTCCACAGATTTTTGGGGGGTGTAAAGATCCGCAAGTTGTGGACAAGAGAGTGTCGATGTAAGTAAACAGGGAATATCTTCAGCTTTTAATGCATCCGCTACCGCCATGCCGTTAATCAAAGTCGCCAACATTCCCATTTGATCCGCTGACACACGATTAATTTGGAGTTCTTTTTGCTCGGCGAGTCCTCTCAAGATATTCCCACCTCCAATAACAAGAGCAATTTCTACGTCATTATTACGGACAGCACGTAGCTCTGATACAAGTCGAGATAAACGCATTTCATCAATCCGAGTCCCATTATCTTTAGATAACGCTTCACCAGAAATTTTAAATAAAACTCGTATGGTTTGCTTAGACATGTCTTATTAAGCTCCTATTTTCCACAAAATAAATTTTTCCACTTCGACAAATTCTCCTAAGATTTTAGAAAAATCATCTATTAAGTTTTGAATAGAAAGAGTGGAATTCTTAATAAATGGCTGTTCTAATAAACAAGTTTCTTGGAAAAAGGCTCCTAATTTCCCTTGAATGATCTTATCAATAACTTCTTGGGATTTTCCTTGTGTTTGCGAGGAGGCCACTTCTTTTTCTTTATCAATAGCTTCTGCAGGGACACTACCTTTGCTTAAGAATTGAGGTTGTGAAGCTACTACATGCATAGCAATATCTTTGGCTAGACTTTCTCCTTTAGAAGATCCTTTGAGAATAACTAAAGATACCGTTTTCCCATTGCCGTGGGAATAGATCCCTACACTTTCATGACTAGATTTAGGAAAGTAGGCAACTCTTCTAATGCGAATATTCTCCCCAACCGTTTGCATAGTCACCGCTCTCAGCTCATCTACTGTAAGAGAAGGGTCTTTAGAAGAAGGAAGTTGAGAAAGAGCCGCCACACTGTCTGTTTTATGATCGAGGATATCATTAAGAAGAACTGTAACAAAATCTCTAAAAACGTTATTGTTGGCGACAAAGTCTGTTTCTACATTAACCTCTACTAAAGCAGAACCATGCGCATCAGATTTAGCAGCAATGAGCCCCTCTTTAGTTTCACGATGGTCTTTTTTATTTGCTGAAGCTAGACCTAACTTACGTAAATAAATAGTTGCTTTTTCAAGATTGCCTTCACAAGCTTCTAAAGCTTCCTTACATTTGGTTAACCCTACTCCGGTATGTTGTCTTAACTGTTTTAGGGTTTCTATGGAAAAGTCACCCATTAGTTCGCCTCATTATCAAATTTTTTTGCTAAAAAATTTTCTTCTCGATTTTTTTGATTCTCTTCTTCATCTTCACTCACATCTTCAATAACAAGATAGTCAGGCATTTCTAAGGATTTAATGGGAGAAACGATCTCAATACCCTGTTTATACTTTGTATTGAGAATATTTTCTTTAATGACATTAATAATTAGACGAATGCTCTTTAAAGAATCATCATTACATGGAATGACATAATCAATAGGAGTTGGATCGCAATTCGTATCGACTAAAGCTAAAACAGGAATGCCAAGCTTTTTAGCTTCTGCAACAGCAATTTTTTCGTAGGTAGGATCTACAACAATCAACAGGCCGGGAACCTTCTTCATGTAACGAATACCTTCTAGATTTTTCAACAACTTTTGATGACGCTTAGCTAGAAGAGCTGTTTCTTTTTTAGTAAGATGGACATAATTCCGTGCTAAATCTTTTTCTATCTTATCTAAAGTCTTAATAGAGTTTCTAATCGTTGTCATGTTGGTTAGCATACCACCTAACCAACGTTCGGCAATAAAAAACTCACCGGCTTCTATAGCAGCCTCTCGAATTACACATTTTGCTTGTTTTTTAGTTCCTACAAAAAGAATAGTTTTATTCTCTTCAATTATTTTGCAAATAGAAGGAAGAGCGTTGCGTAATTGTTGTAAAGTTTTTGCTAAATTAATGATGTAGAGCCCATTTTTCTCTTCAAAAATGTAGAGTTTCATTTTAGGATTCCATCTTCGTGTTTGATGACCAAAATGAGCTCCTGCGCTCATAAGATCTTTGACGGTAAGATTACAGGATTGAAATTCCAAGCTTTGTACCTCTATTTCAAATTAGAATATGCTAACAACGGCATCTTAATGCAAGATCAAGATTTCAGTCTTGGTTAGGTGGTTAAGAAAAGCGCCCGATCAGAATCGAACTGACACCGGTAGCTTGGAAGGCTACAGCTCTACCATTGAGCTACGGGCGCGTCATGAATTTAAGAGGCATGGTAATGGAATAATACTTTTAACGCAAGATTGTAATCTCTAGGCGTCTAGGGGGAATGGGATGGAAAATAAATAATTAAATTGATAAAAAAATGCCCAGAAATATTAAACTTCTGGACATAAATCAGAGTCTAGACTGATTAAACTCTGATAACTACAAGGTGAGAATACCTAAGCAAACCTTTAGAATCTAAACTGACCATTTAGGTGAGCAGCTCGTTCATTAATTAATCGTGCTTCTGCAGTAATAGACCACTTATCGGCATCAACTAAACTTGTACCTACGGTAATACCACAAGCTTTTCTAGATTTCATTTTATTGATCTGACAAGAGACAATTTGCATAAAATCTGAAAACTTATTTGTAGTATCCATAGCTGTAAGTGATCCTAACAATGAAGGGTTCCAACTGGTAAGATTGAGAACTGGTGTAGCGAGTTTTGGCTGTGCTATACGGATTGCATCCGCATCAAGAGTTACGCGTGACCATTGAACTCCAATGTAGGGCACGAGCATGTTGAGCCTATAGGACAGCGCAGCACCTACTTGCCATTCATGGTAATTGATCGTGGCAATTTTTACATCCGTAGCATTTTTAGTCCCCGCACTTGTTGGGAGTGGGAAGTTGCTGTCAGCACCTTTATAGCCTTTAGGCCTGTGCACAGAAAATTGAGCTACGTTAGTGATAACATTGAGCTCTTGAACGTGAGGGTTAGACTGCGCATATTGGAATTCAGCGCCTAAAGTGGCACAACCACATTCCCATAAAGCTCCACGAGCGCCGACACTCCATGAAAAGGTTGTGTCCAGGTACATTTCTATAATGCCATTGCCAATGCTTACGTTAGGTAATTCAGTAGCACCAACAGTAGCTCCAGAAACGCCAAACAAGCCGACCAAGTTAAAGGCTCTAGAATTTGCTTTTACATAGCCACTAGTTGCGCCTAATGTACAGAAGACATCAAAACGATCCCAGATATTTAAAGCAAGGTATCCTGCATTAGTGAACCATTCTGCATCATGGATACGTCTGTTGTACGCAGGGTTGTCCCTTTCCGTCATAGTTACAAAAGTTGTTGCAGTATTACCCGTAGGTTCTGCTCCCATACCAAAGGTTTTAGCCACATCTGCTTTTAAGATACGGTCAAAAACATAATCTCCATAAAACCCTATACGCAAGCTAATAGCATCGCACCAGGTTGCGCAAGGATCACAAGGATCGCCGGAGACGCCTTCCCACATAGTTCCATCAATTAATAAACATGGTTCTGCTGGGTTCCCTACAGGCAAGGCTTGTAAGGAGGCGGAACCAACAAATGCGGCGGATAATAACACCGACTTTAAGAGTTTTTTCATACTCACCTCTAAAGATTATGCTTAGTATCTTTTCTTTATTGTGCTCGTTATATTCTTGTCTGCGGCACCATGTCCAAGTTAAAACCAGACAAGATTTCCTGTAGGCAACTAATAGGAAGGTCTTGCTAATGAAAACAGCCTTAAACATGAACATACAGCTCATTAATCGAAAACATAACAAACTTTTCTTATTATAGTAAAGACGATAAGAAAATTAGATGCTTTCAGGCGTAAATTTCAATCAAGAACTTCTGTTATAGCTATAGGAAAGCTGAGGCTTTTTTGTATATTCTTTTCATTATATATGGAATTGAATGTAAGTAGAAAAATGACTCGAGAGGGTCTTTTCAAAGCATTTTTTCTTGGGAATTTTTTTGTTATTTAGAAAGATTAATTTTATTTGATTGCGAATAATTCACTGGACTCTTGTGTTGTTTTACCACAAATTTTTTCTGTGTGTTCAACAATGTTTGGTAGATATTTCTTGGTAAACAGGAGGAAGGCTTCTGTTGCTATACAATGGTTAGGCTCATAATATCGGAAATATGAAGTTGTTTAGAAAATTCTCTATTGATCTTACTATTGCACAGAAAACGAATAAATTGCTGTCCGGGATCATGGTTGCTTTTGGATTGATTGCACTGCGTTTATGGCATCTTGCAGTTATTGAACATGATCAGAAGTTAGAGGAAGCCTATAAACCACAAATACGTAGGATTCCTCAACATGTGGAGAGAGCCACTATTTGTGATCGCTTTGGGGAAGTGTTGGCTGAGAATCAGTTACAATATGATATTAGCGTTGCTTACGGAGCTATTCGTGATTTGCCCGCGCGTGCGTGGCGAATAGATAGCCAAGGGAATAAAGAACTGATTCCTGTACGTAAATGTTATATCCGTCGTTTAGCAGAGCTTCTTGCAGAAGAACTGTATCTTGATAAAGATACAATTGAAGATGGAATTCACGCAAAAGCCTCTGTCCTAGGTTCTATTCCTTATTTGATAGCGCCCAATGTTTCCGAGCGTACATATTTAAGACTCAAAATGTTGGCTAAAGAATGGCCTGGGTTGCATGTGGAGGCTGTAGTGCGACGTTACTATCCTAAAGGTCGTGTTGCTGCGGATATTTTAGGTTATGTAGGGCCAATTAGCTTGCAGGAATATAAAAAAATTACTCAAGAACTTAGCAAATTACGCGAATGTGTTCGTGCTTATGAAGAAGGTGAAAATCCTAAATTGCCAGATGGTTTAGCAAGCATTGATCAAGTACATGCCTTGCTAGATTCTATGGAACAGAGTGCTTACAATTTGAATACTTTAGTCGGTAAATTGGGAGTCGAAGCTTTGTATGATTCCCAGTTACGAGGAAAGATAGGCAGAAAAACAGTGTTGGTAGATCGTCGTGGAAATTTTATTCAGGAAATAGAAGATGCGATTCCTGTAACTCCTGGGGAGAAACTCCAGTTAACGATAGCAGCTGAATTGCAAGCGTATGCAGATGCATTACTTTTAGATTATGAAAAAACGGATTCCTTTCGCAGCCCACGTTCCTTAGTAAATCGTCAATTGCTTCCTCCTTTGTTTCCATGGATTAAAGGAGGCGCTATTGTTGCTCTTGATCCGAATACTGGGGAAGTCTTGGCGATGGCATCTTCTCCGCGATATTGTAACAATGATTTTGTTGGCATCAAGGTGTCGGAAGATCCTATAGCGGCAAGGTCTTTGATTTATCAGTGGTTAGAAGGTAAGGAACATGTGGCGGAGATTTATGATAGAAAAGTGTGTTTGCGCAGGGAAAGAAGGAACTTTTTTACAGACGACTGTTATGAGGAAGAACTCTGGTTAACTTTTAATCATTTTTTAGATTTTCTTTTGCCTGAGGCCTCGATAGTGAAATCTCGGTTAAAAAATCAAAGTTCTGTAGGAGAGGCGATTGCTATTCAAAAATCCGTCCAGAACCTTATAGATCTTTTTGGCTATGATGAAGGAAAATGTTCCTGTTCAGCAATTTTTGATGCTGTTTTCTCCTATGAAGAAGGAAATATTCCTATAGGAGAAGTGACTTCTCTGCAACAACAAGAATGGGTGGCCGCATGCGTGTATAAGTATTCCCATTTTCTTGAAAAGATTAAGCAGGAACTTCATGAGGTTTTCAAGGATCTCCGTGCAAATTATGATAAGATCTTGTTTGTTGATCTCCTACGGCTTGTGGTAGACCCTTCCCGCTTTCAGCCTACCCTTTCTTCGAGTGTGTATAGTTTATCGTTATCAGAATTTTCTGAGTTTCAGGGACATTATGTTGTGCTTCGAGCTGCGTTTTCGAAAATTTTAGAAAGTATTTTTAATGAAACGGACTTTAAGTTGTGGCGTAGGGAACATTTTACACAGTATCTCGTGTCCAAACGTAAGGAAGAAGTTTTTAAAAAACGGCGTTATCCAACACCTTATGTGGATTATTTAGAAGAACAAAGAACATCTCAATATCAACTCTTCCGTGAGGAGCATCTGGATTCTTTTCTTTCCTATTTACTGGATAAGGGTTCTTGTAAAGAAGATTTACGACCTTATTATGATATTCTTGCTTTGTGGAAAGAGGAACTTGCCAAAGGTGCTCATAAGGCTTTGCCTTGGTATGAAGATTATCTTTTTTTATACGAGCATCTTCCTCATGTGACCCAAGACTTTCTGCCACTTTTTAAGACTTTTCGTGAGTTTCAAGAATTACAGAGGCCATTGTTAGGGAAGTATCCTTTGACGATTGCAAGAAATTTCCCGCAAACGGAGCAAGATCTCGCAGCTTCTTTTTATCCTCTATATGGTTATAGTTATTTACGTTCCTATACGTTTTGCCAAGCAACAATTTTAGGTTCCATCTTCAAATTAGTATCGGCATATTCTGTGTTGTCGCAACAGTTTTTATTAGGACAGCATGAGGACATTGCTAAGCAATTCGTCATTATAGATAAGAACTCCTTTGGGTATATAAGTTCGAAGGCACATGTGGGTTTTTTTAAAGACGGCTCGCCTATCCCTGTGTTTTTCCGTGGGGGGTGTTTGCCTGGAAATGACTTTCGTAGTCGTGGACTGATTGATTTAATTGCTGCTTTAGAAATGTCTAGTAATCCTTATTTTTCTTTACTTGTGGGAGAGTATCTCTCTGATCCTGAAGATTTATGCGATGCCGCGTCCTTATTTGGTTTTGGAGAAAAAACTGGATTAGGTTTGTCTGGAGAGTATGCGGGGAGTGTGCCTTCCGATTTAGCTTATAATCGTTCGGGTTTATATGCGACTGCTATAGGGCAGCATACCCTGGTTGTCACCCCTTTACAGACTGCTGTAATGCTCTCTTCTTTAGTTAATGGGGGTGTGATTTATATACCAAATCTGTTGTTTGGCAAGGGGAAGGATAAGCAATTTTATAAGTTGCCTCCTGTGAAAAAGCGTACTGTATTTATGCCCGAACCAGTAGCAGAGCTTCTTAAATCCGGAATGCACAATGTAATTTGGGGTCGGCATGGAACAGCACGAACAATTCGCGAACAGTTTTCTCCTGAGCTTCTCTCCCGTGTTATTGGGAAGACAAGTACTGCAGAGGCGTTAGTGCGTGTGGGGCTTGATCGTGAGTATGGTACTATGAAAATGAAGGATATTTGGTTTGCTGCTGTAAGTTTTACTGATCAAGAACTTGTGCATCCTGAACTTGTTGTTGTTGTTTATTTGCGTTTGGGGGAATTTGGCAGAGATGCAGCTCCTATTGCGGTAAAGATAATAGAAATGTGGGAAAAAATAAAAAAAGAGAGAGGTTTATAAGAGAATCACCGTCTTCTGGCACGATTTTTGCTCCTTTTAAGATCGAGATCAACCTATGTCTGTCAGGAGAGATATTCATGGAAGAGGCTGCTAAACATTTAGCGAAAGAATTTCTTTGCTCAGGAATTAACTTATTTTTAAGTGGTAAATATGAGCATGCAGAAAAAAGATTAAAAGAGACTTTGGAGTTAGATCCTACAGCAGCACTAGCGTATTGTTACTTGGGAATTATTGCTTTAGAAACCGGTCGCCTTTCCGAAGCTCTGAATTGGTGTACAAAAGGCTTAGAATCAGAACCAGGAGATAGCTATCTACGCTATTGTTATGGTGTTGCTTTAGATCGAGGGAACTATAGTAAGGAAGCTATTGAGCAATATCGGGCGTATGTTGTTCTACATCCAGATGATATAGAATGTTGGTTCAGCCTTGGAGGAGTGTATCATCGTCTCAAACGATTTCATGAGGCTATAGAGTGTTTTGATAAAATTCTTGAGCTCGATCCCTGGAATCCTCAAAGCTTATACAATAAAGCAGTTGTCCTGGGAGATATGGAAGATGAAGCTGGAGCACTGCGTTTACTTGAATCTATAGTGAGTAAGAATCCTTTATATTGGAAAGCATGGGTAAAATTAGGTTATTTGTTTTCTCATAACAAACAGTGGGATCGGGCTACAGAAGCTTATGAACGTGTAGTGCAACTACGTCCTGATTTGTCCGATGGTCATTACAATTTGGGGTTGTGTTATCTTACTTTAGATAAAACGCGCCTTGCTTTGAAGGCTTTTCAGGAAGCTTTATTTCTTAATGAAGAAGATGCGGATGCCTATTTCTATGTCGGACTTGCTCATATGGATCTTAAACAGCCAAAACAGGCACATGAAGCATTCAGTCGTTCTCTGGGTATTAATTTAGAACATGAACGTGCGCATTATCTTCTAGGGTATTTGTACCATACTCAAGGGGAAGCGGAAAAGGCAGCTAAAGAGTTGCTTTTTTTAACAACGAAAGAGTCCATGTTTGCCCCTTTGTTGCAGAAAACCCTTGCCTCTAACCCTTCTGCAGTACAATTTGGACGGAGATTAGATGCGATTTCTTAAGCAAGGATCACGGTCACGTTTTCTAAAGATAGGCTATTTTAAGATGTTGATGTTGTGGGAGTAAAGAGAATAAAAGCTTCGTAGCAAATGGTTTGGACGAGAAAAAAATATTTCTTCTGAATAAAATAAGCAGACAAAAAATCATTGTTATTTTAGAATCATTTCGTGTTTAAGTGTCTTATCACGTTTAAATGCTTATAGTGTGATCTCCAAAAGAAAGAGAGTTCTTCTCTTTCTTTTCTAACGGGCTTGAAAGGGAGAAGTTCGTCTTTCAAGCCTTCTTTCTTGTTCAGAAAAAATGATTTGTATGGTAATTTAGCTTTGCTTTTGTGTAACTTAAGATAGTAAACATAGTTGTTTTACACCGACAAGTAGCTTTATGAGCCAATCAATAGAAGTATTTTTAGAGGAAAGACAAGAATATCCGTACGGTTTTGTCACTCCTATAGAGTCTAAGAGTTTGAGTAAGGGCCTCAGTGAAGAAACTATTAAGCAGATTGTCTGTTTGCGCAATGAACCCCAATTTATTCTAGATTTTCGTTTAAAAGCGTATCAATATTGGAAAAAGTTGCAAGAGCCTACCTGGGCGCGTCTACATTATAATCCAGTGAATTATGACGATATTGTTTATTTTTCATCTCCCAAGCAAAAAAAATCTTTGGGACGTTTGGAAGAGGCGGATCCAGAGATTCTGGCTACTTTCAAAAAGTTGGGACTGCCTTTAGATGAGCAAAAGCGGCTACTGAATGTAGACAATGTCGCTATGGATTTGGTGTTTGATTCGACATCGGTAGGCATAACTTTTAAAGAGACATTGGATAAAGCTGGTGTGATTTTTTGTTCTTTTAAAGAAGCAGTTCAGTTGCATCCAGATTTAGTAAAGAAATATTTAGGTTCTGTAGTTTCTTATCGAGATAATTTTTTTGCAGCTTTGAATGCTGCGGTTTTTAGTGACGGTTCCTTTGTTTATGTCCCCAAAGGTGTTCAGTGCCCTATGGACATTTCTACCTATTTTAGAATTAATAATAAGGAAGCTGGGCAGTTTGAGCGTACTTTGATTGTTGTTGAGGATGATGGGTACGTAAGTTATCTTGAGGGGTGTACTGCTCCCGCCTTTTCTTCAAATCAGTTACACGCTGCTGTTGTAGAGCTGGTGGCTCACAATCGTTCTGTGATACGGTATTCTACAGTGCAGAATTGGTATGCAGGAGATAGGAAAACAGGAAAAGGTGGAGTGTATAATTTTGTAACTAAGCGCGGTTTGTGTGCGGGATATCGAGCGAAAATAGCGTGGTCACAGGTTGAAGTTGGCTCCGCGATTACCTGGAAATATCCAAGTTGTATCTTGAAAGGTGAGGAAAGTATTGGAGAGTTTTACTCTATAGCATTAACGAATGGTAAAATGCAGGCGGACACAGGGACAAAGATGATTCATGTAGGGAGAGGGACTTCGTCAACAATAGCATCGAAAGGAATTTCTTGTGACGAGTCTCAGAATACCTTCAGAAGTTTGGTTTCTCTGGGAGAGAATGCTGTTCATAGTGCGAATCATACTCAATGTGATTCTATGCTGATTGGGAACGCTTGCGAAGCGTATACAGATCCGAAAATTCTTGTAAAAAATGCTTTATCTTCAGTGGAACATGAAGCAACGACTTCAAAATTACGTGAAGATCAGCTACTATATTTGCGTAGTCGTGGATTGAGTTCTGAAGAGGCTGTAAGTTTGGTTGTTCATGGTTTTTGTCGGGAAATTATAGAACAGTTGCCTTTAGAATTTGCTCAGGAAGCATCGAAATTATTGTTTATTAAATTAGAAAATAGCGTGGGATAATTGTAATGTTAAGAATAGAAAACTTACATGTAAGCTGTGGTGATGTAAAAATTTTAGATGGTTTGGATGTGCATATTCAGCCTGGAGAATTGCATGTTATTATGGGACCCAATGGAGCCGGAAAATCTACTCTTGCTAAAGTTTTATCCGGAGATGAAAGCGTGACTATATATTCAGGTCGCGTTATGTTAGAGGAGCAGGATGTCCTTGTCATGTTGCCAGAGGAAAGAGCACGCGCAGGATTATTTATTGGGTTTCAACTTCCACCTGAGATTCCTGGAGTGAACAATAAATTATTTTTGTGTGATACTTATAATGCTTGTCGACGTGCTAACCAGGAAGAAAATATTTCCATTAATGAATTTGATACACTTCTTTCCACAATGCTAGAAACATATGAATTTAAAGACGTAGATCTTTTTTTAGATAGAAATGTAAACGAAGGTTTTTCTGGAGGAGAAAAAAAGAAAAACGAAATTTGGCAGATGCTTACCCTAGAACCTAAAATGGTGTTCTTAGATGAACCTGATTCTGGTTTAGATGTGGATGCCTTACGCTTTATGTGCAAAATTTTAGCAAAATATCGTGAATTGCATTCTACAAGTTCTATGTGCATTGTTACTCACAATCCTAAATTAGGAAGTCTGATTCAGCCTGATGTTGTCCATGTTCTTTTAGATGGAAGTATTGTTCTTTCAGATGATGTCTCATTGATGCATCAATTAGAAGAAAGAAGCTATCAAGAGGTTTTAGGGTGTAGGATATGGAGATAAAGTAATATGATAGCTTCTATAGAAAATTTCGCTTCTATTGCTTCTGGATCGGTACAGCATAAAGCAGCAACACTCTGTTATAATACTCATGGGAACCAAGAACCATTTAAAGATATCTTTGTTGCGTTTTCTTGGATTCAAGAACTTTCAGATCATCCTGACCGTTATAGCCTGACTACTGGAGGTTCAGAACTTATAAAACAACATTGGTTATCCCATAATCATTCTCTAGCTTTTGAGTGTATTTTAATTAATGGAAAATATGAACCATCACTCTCTCAGTTGCCTGAAGGGGTTTTTATCTATCCTATTCATGAGGCGAGTGTTTCCTTTTCTACCTTTATGCATCATCTTGACGTCGATGCACATCCTTTAGCTTTTTTGAATGCTGTCTGCTCTGATGATCAGGGAGTGGTCATTTATGTCCCTGAAAATGTTGAGGTGACTGAACCTATCTTTGTGCGTCATATTACTTTTCCTGTGGTTTCTGAGCCTCGAGTTATTTTCTCTCCTAGAATTGTCATTATTTTGGCCCAGGGAGCTTCTGCTGAGGTGCAAGTTTCTCATCATACACAGTTAGAAAATGGAGTCTCCATAAGTCACGCAATTATTAATGGTGCTACGGAACTGTTTGTTGCTGAGGATGCTGAGCTTTCCCTGTGGATGGCTCCGCGGTATCTTGCTAAAGAGACCTTAAGTTGGTCGCATATTGCTACTGTAAAACAAGAAGGGAAGTGTAAGATCATTCAAAATTTTTTAGATGCTCCACACGGTTATGGTTTTTTTGACAACACATGTTATATGGTAGATCAGGGTGCGTATGCGGAAATTTTAGTTGCCATTCAATCTCCTAAGAAGACTTGGGTAAAAAATTTAATGCGTCATGACGCGGAACAAACAACATCACGTCAAGATATTAAATCCATTTTATATTCTGGACATTTCTTGTTTGAGGGGGGCATTTACATTTCTCCTTGTGGAGAGCTTTCAGATGCTTATCAAAAACATAGCACACTTTTATTGAATTCTTCCGCGCAAGTATCTACATATCCTCGTTTGGAAATCCTAGCGGATAACGTTAAGGCATCTCACGGTGCTACTATAGGACCTTTAGATCCAAAGCAAATATTTTATATGCGTTCGCGAGGCATGACTGAAGTGGAGGCACAGGGAAAGTTAGTAGAAGGTTTTCTTGCTCAAGGATTATCGTACGGTACTTTCTTTGATTTAGCGCGCCAAAATACATGAGATGATTTAGTACAGGAGTCTAGGGTGGAAGTGCAGTGTTTGAAAAAAGATTTTCCGATCTTTGCAGCTAAAGAAAAAGAACAGGAATCTTTTATTTATTTAGATTCTGCAGCTACAACACATAAACCTCAACAAGTTGTAGACGCTATTACAAATTTTTATACTACTTCTTATGCGACAATAAATCGCTCTGTCTACAGTTCCTCAAGAAACGTTACAGAAGAATTTACGCGTGTTCGTAGTAAAATACGGAAATGGATAGGTGCTGCTTACGATGATGAAATCGTATTTACCCGTGGGACAACAGCAGGATTAAACTTACTCGCCATTGCGGCTAATGATGTATGGATCCCTGAAGGGGGTGTCGTATTGGTTACTGAGGCAGAACATCATGCCAATATTTTATCTTGGGAAATTGCTTGCCAACGCCGTGGTTCTCGGATAAAGACAATAGCAGTGGATGATGCAGGCCTTATAGATCTTCATCATTTAGAAGCTCTTCTTAAAGAGGGTGCGCATTTTGTTAGTATTCCGCATGTAAGTAACGTTTTGGGCTGTATACAGCCTTTAAGAGAGATTGCTGCTTTAGTTCATTCTTTTGGAGCTTATATTGCTGTGGATGGTGCCCAGGGCGCGGCTCACCTTCCCCTTGATGTCCACGCATGGGATGTAGATTTTTATGTGTTTTCTTCTCATAAAATCTACGGTCCTACAGGTGTAGGTGTTCTCTATGGTAAGAAAAATTTATTAGAAGACATGCCTCCTATAGAAGGTGGCGGAGATATGGTTGCTGTTTGTAATGGCACAAATTCTGAATACTTGCCTCCACCTATGAAGTTTGAAGCAGGAACTCCTCATATTGCTGGTGTTTTAGGGTTGGGAGCTGCTTTAGATTACCTCACTGCTTTAACTCCTGAGTTTATCTATCACCAAGAATCTATATTAACGACTTATATGTATGAGCAGCTCTTAACAATTCCTGGTATATGCATTTTTGGACCCGCTTTAAATGAAGCACGCGGAGCTCTCATCAGTATGAAGATTGACGGCACGCATCCATTAGATCTGGGAGTTTTATTAGACCTTCAGGGGATAGCCATACGCACAGGACATCAATGTGCTCAACCTGTGATGAATCGTTTGAATCTCGGGCATGTTCTTAGAGCTTCAGTAGGAATATATAATGATGAAAGTGACATCAACCAGTTTGTTTTTGCTTTAGGTCATGCTGTAAAGAAAATTCATAGATAGATGTCTCTTTTTATTTTTTATCTAATCTTCTTTGAGAAGTTTTAGGTGCGATCGCACACGCCATTGGCGGAATTTCATAAGAAGCCAATTTTTCAAGTGCCGCGAACTATAGGAATTCGGCAGAGTATAATACGAAGGCTGCATATCTAAACGATAAATATTATGTGTTTTACTTTTCAAATTTATCGTGTTTCCAAGAACAAAGGAATAGGAATAGTGTTGGGCAACGAAATCTTGGCTTGCCCGATCGGATTTCCCAAAAGGAAAGACGAAAGCCAAAGGTTTTTTCTCTAGCATTGTTTCTAAGTAGTGCTTAGAAAGGAAAACTTCGGTAATTAGGTAGGGAGGAGAGTTCTGTAAATTTCTTAGAGCAAACCCTGAAGATGCGAATTGGATATAAGGGCTAGTTGTCATGTGAGAAAGTTCTTGTTGGCAGCAGAAAGGCATATGCTTAGAAAAGATTTCATCTTGAAATGCTAATACTTCAGAAGTTGCTAAACGATAAGTTAAAGGGAGTGTTAAAGCCGTATTGGGTGGTACATAACGCCATGCTATGCCGACGACGGCAGGAATGCCATGTTCGTGAAGGAAGGGAAAAATATGAGAATAAAAATCCACAGAAGCAAAGTCAAAGGTGAGCATGACACAGGTTCCTACAATAGGATCCCCAGGAAGAATCAAGAGAAAGGTTTGCTTAAGAAGGAGTAGATATCTTTTTAATCGATCTAATTGGAGGGGAATAGAGGAAAAAAAAACCTGGCGAAAAGCTAAGACGATAAACATAAAGGATTTAAGAAGTCGGAATGGCATCCTCGTGGGAGTATAGAGTTATTGTTCCTGTAATTATTTTTGGAGAAGAAAGTCCAGAAGCAAGAGCTAGAGTTTCTGTAAGATTTTCTTGATCGAGAAACAACTCTGGCAGTTCTTGAGTTTCTAATGAAGGCTGCATAAAGAGTCCTTAAGAGTTAGAGGTAGTTGTACGCTTTTTGCCAAAACGCTTGCTTAATGTCCATTCTCCCTCTTTGTATATTTGCTCAAATTCATGAAAAAAGGGCAGGGTTTGTAATGCTTTAAAATTCTCGGTCGTATCTTGATTTAGCAATTCTTTAAGTTCTATAATGCGTAGAAGTGTCAGAAAATGTAGCGTAGGACATTCTGGAGAAGCAGTTGCCATGTGTAGAAGAGAATAAGATTTGTCCAAAGCTTGGTCATAGAGTTGTGTGGTTCGAGCTTCATGGATTTCTTGAAGCAGTGCTTGAATTGGATTGCCAAGCTGAATATTCAAACTATTGTAGTAAGCTAAACCTGCGTAATATGCTCCACGTAGAGGCTCATTATGAAGATAAAAACATGTAGAGAGAAAGTTCGCATAAGGTTGGAGTGCCGCACCTCCCAGATGGTAGGCACGTTCTAGATTTGGTAATGCAGATTTTGGAGGGAGAGTCCCTTGCAAGGTGGCGATTTCTGCAGTTTTTGTCATCAGAAGGATATTTTCGCGTTTTTCTCGGGCATGTTTTCTTGCATTATTGATGATTTTTAAGGATAAGCAACAGGCAAGGCTGATAAAAATCACGATAACGACAGGAAAAGAGCATATTTTTTTCCACATGTGATAAACAGGTTTTTGCATAATTGAATGACTATGAAGAATGAAAATATTACGAGTGTACTGAGTTTTTTTTTTTTGTAAACCCTTGAAGATGGGAGCTCTTCTCTTTGAAGAGTTTTGAAAAAAGGACTTCACTTCTACAAGAGCTTTTGATAGAAAAATTGTTGTAATACTATTACTACAAGATACTGCAAGATAAATCCAAGTGTTGAAACGAGTCCCGTTTTGGCCACTTAGATAGTAGAACGTGGAAAATATAGGAGCTACTGTGACTGACGACGTCAGCAAGGATACAAAGGATACAATTGTAGAAGTGCCCATTGGTGATATTCGGGTAAGTCCCTTTCAACCTCGAAAGAGATTTTCTGATGAAGAACTATACGAATTAATAGCATCTATAAAATCGGTAGGGTTAATTCACCCTCCTGTGGTTCGTGAGATTCGTAGTGGAGACAGAGTATTATACTATGAACTCATTGCGGGTGAGCGTCGCTGGCGAGCCTTGTTGTTGGCTGGTTATACCACGATTCCTGTTGTATTGAAGCCTGTGATTACGGATAATGTAGCTGCTGAAGCTACGCTCATTGAGAATATCCAGAGGGTAAATTTAAATCCTATAGAGATGGCAGAAGCTTTTAAAAAATTAATCCATGTCTTTGGTTTGACACAAGACAAGGTTGCTTATAAGGTGGGGAAGAAACGTTCCACCGTTGCGAATTATCTGCGTCTTCTTACTCTATCAACAACAATACAGGAAAGTATTTGTCTAGGAAAGATTACTTTAGGTCATGCTAAGGTAATTCTCATGCTTGAAGATCCTGAATTAAGAGAGCAACTCAATGAGGTCATTGTAAGTCAACATTTAGCCGTACGTGAGACTGAGGTTTTTGCTAGAAAACTGTTAGTCCAGGACCGTCCTGTAATGTGCGAAAAGATTGCTCATGTGTTGCCCGCCTGCTCTTTAGAAAAATGCCAGGAATTGCAGCAACGTCTAAGTGATCGTTATGAGTGTAAAGTACGAGTAAAAGCTTGCGGCCTACAGACTAAGGTGTCTTTTCATTTGAAAAATCCTGAAGAGCTACAAAAACTAGAAAATTACCTTATGGAAAAGACTTAGTCAAAGTACGCGTTTGTTTAGGTGTTCTTCGCTAGTTTCAAAATTGTTAGGATGTGTTCCGCTGCCATGTAGAGAGCTATTATTGAATACACCGGGAAGTGTGACTCCATTTTCTCTTGCTTGGTATAGGACCGTCCTTACATAAAGATTGTCGATAAGGACAGCGACTATAAAACACACAACCAGAAGTTTGAGGAGTTTCAAGGGGTACTGTTTGATATTTTTGTAAAATAGAATTTTTTTTTCTTTGGTCTGGGGAATCAGGAAGTTGAGAGCTTAATAGCATCTGAGTATAGGGATGCTGTGGAGAAGCGAAGATTTGCTCTGTAGGTCCTGCTTCAACGATTTGCCCCCTATACATAATTAAAACTTCTGAACAAAAAGAACGCACTACTGCAAGGTCATGAGAAATAAAGAGATAGCTCAGATTTAGTTGTCGCTGAAGCTCTTGAAGCATATTTAAAATCTGTGCTTGTATCGATAAATCTAAAGCGGAAACAATTTCATCGCAAATGATGAGGTTCGGAGCTCCAAGTAGAGCGCGTGCTATAGAGACGCGTTGTTGTTGCCCTCCAGATAACTGATGCGGATAACGATAGAAATAATCTGCAGAAAGACCTACGAACTCTAAGGATTCTGTCACTGTTGTCAATAAATTTTCTTTGGGAATGAGTTTGTGATAAAGCAGGGAGTGGCTGAGACTGTCAAAAATCGTTTTTCTAGGATTTAATGACGCCTGAGGGTTTTGAAAGACTAGCCGTACCTGAGAACGCAATTGTTGACGTCCACCCCTAGAATTTAATTTAATAGGAAGACCATTAAAAGATAAAAATCCTGAGGTTAACGGTAAAAGTCCTGCAAGACAGAGAGCTAACGTACTTTTCCCCGACCCTGATTCTCCAATAAGTCCCACTGCGTTTTTGGGATAAAGTGTGAAGGAAATATCATCAACGGCACGATTAACAATTGCTTTTTTTTGGAACCAGTGTAAGCGTTTATAATAATGTTTTGTTAAAGAAGATGCAGCAATGAGAGGAGATAAGGAAAAGTTAGCGGTCATAAAGCCAGCACCTCACTTTATGGTCATCACGTAAATCATGGGTATTAGGTGAGTGTATAGAACATTTTTTTAAAGATTTTGAACATCGTGGATGATAACAACATCCTGAGGGGAAGGCTGCGTAATGAGGAGGTTGTCCAGGGATGGTTGGAAAAGAGTGTTGTGAGGTTTGTAAAGAAGGTCGGGAAGCTAAGAGGTCACGCGTATAGGGATGTGAGGGGTTGTGAAAGATTTGCATAACAGGGGCTTGTTCTGCCATATGTCCGGCGTAGAGTACTAGGACTTCATCAGCGGTTTCAGCAACCACACCCATATTGTGAGTGATAATTAAAAGACTCATTCCGGTTTTTTCTTGGAGGGTTTTTAACAGTTGAAGAATTTGATATTGTACAGAAACATCCAAAGCTGTTGTAGGCTCGTCAGCGATGAGGATCTGAGGAGAACACAACAAAGCCATGGCAATGCAAATACGCTGTAACATACCTCCTGAAAGCTGATGAGGATACAAACAGAGACAGGATTCGGGATGGTGAAAGCCTGTTTCTTTAAGAGATTGGATGATTTTTACACGACTTTCTCGTGGTGACAGCAAAAGATGTGTGCGGATGACTTCTTGAAATTGTTGTTCAATCGTGAATACAGGGTTGAGTGACGATTGAGGGTTTTGAAAAATCATGCTGATTTTTGTCCCTACGACTTTTTGAAGGAAAACTCGCGGGGCTGTGAGTAAATTACATTCTTGAAAACTTACCTGTCCTGTGACTGAAAAAGGAGGAGAGGGCAATAGCTTAAGTAAAGAGAGTGCTGTTACAGATTTCCCAGAACCTGATTCGCCAATAATAGCAAGCGTTTGACCTTTATAAAGCTCGAAAGATAGAGCGTCAACGATAGTATAGCGTTGGCGTTTTTTTTCTAACGTTATTGATAAGTCTTTTACCTGTAAAATAGGAACACTAGCCATAAGTCGTTTACAAGATCACTCAAGCACGTTATTATTACGAAAAAGGCTATTCTTATGCAAACTCTTGCTCGTCTATTCGGACAGTCTCCTTTTGCTCCTTTACAGGCACATTTAGAAGTTGTGACTTCTTGTGTAAACCAAATCTTTCCTATGTTTACAGCATTGCGAGACGGAAGATATGAAGAATTGCTGGAGATGGCTAAAATTGTCTCTGACAAAGAATATCAAGCAGATTGTATAAAAAATGATATGCGGAATCACCTTCCTGTAGGATTGTTTATGCCCATATCCCGTGCAGGCATTTTAGAAATTATTTCTATACAAGATAGCATTGCTGATACAGCCGAAGATGTAGCTATTCTACTTACTATTAGGCATTTAAGCTTTTATCCCTCCATGGAAGGTCTATTTTTCCAATTTTTAGAAAAAAATTTAGAAGCTTTCAAATTAACAATGACGTTGCTCCATGAATTTAATCAGTTACTGGAAAGCTCATTTGGAGGTAGAAAAGCAGATAAAGCACGTGTATTGGTAGGTCATGTGGCTAAAACGGAACATGAGTCTGATGTTTTACAGCGCGAACTAATGCAAGTCTTTTTTTCTGATGATTTTGTCATTTCTGAAAAAGAATTTTATCTTTGGCTACAGGTGATTCGAAGAACTGCAGGGATTTCTGATAGCTCAGAAAAACTTGCACATAGAATTAACATGACGCTAGAAGAAAAGTAATACCGCATGCTCGCTTTAATTATTTTTGTTCTTCTTTGTGGTTTCTACGCTTCCTGGAATATAGGAGCTAATGATGTTGCCAATGCAGTTGGCCCTAGTGTAGGATCAGGAGTTCTGACATTACGCCAGGCTGTCCTTGTCGCGGTAATTTTTGAATTTTTAGGCGCTCTACTTCTAGGAGATCGTGTAGCAGGAACGATAGAAAGTAGTATTGTTTCTGTTTCTGATCCTCTAATCACATCAGGAGATTATATTTATGGCATGACAGCAGCCTTATTAGCAACTGGGGTGTGGCTACAGCTCGCCTCATTTTTCGGTTGGCCGGTGTCCACAACGCATTCTATAGTCGGTGCTGTTCTTGGTTTCGGCTTGGTTTTGGGAAAAGGATCCATAATTTATTGGAATTCCGTAGCAGTGATTTTAATCGGTTGGATCGCCTCTCCTTTAATCGGAGGATGCGTAGCCTACCTTGTTTTTTCTTTTATCCGTAGGCATATCTTTTATAAGAATGACCCTGTCTTAGCCATGGTGCGTATAGCGCCTTTTCTTGCTGCTTTGGTAATGATTACCTTGGGGACTATAGTGGTTTTAGGAGGCTTGATCTCACGTATTGTTGCCATTCCTTGGGCTATGGGAATCGTTTTTCTTTGTGGTCTTGTGACTTATGGGGCAATGTTTTTCTATGTCCATACTTCGCGGTGTTCTTACATTGCTGACTCACCAAAAGAGGGAAGTCTTACCTACCGCTTAAAAAAACACGGCGGTAATTATGGCAGGAAATACCTAATTGTAGAGAGGATTTTCGCTTACTTACAAGTCATCATTGCTTGCTTTATGGCTTTTGCTCATGGATCTAATGATGTCGCAAATGCCATAGCGCCTGTTGCTGGGGTTTTACGTCAGGCATATCCCAGCATCTATTCTTCCTATACCCTGATGTTGTTGATGGCTTTTGGTGGTATAGGCTTGGTCATAGGCTTAGCTGTTTGGGGATGGCGTGTTATAGAAACTGTAGGGTGTAAAATTACGGAACTCACTCCCTCTCGAGGTTTTTCCGTGGGAATGGGGGCTGCAATTACAATAGCTTTAGCCTCTGTCCTAGGGCTGCCTATATCGACTACTCATGTTGTTGTAGGAGCTGTCTTGGGAATAGGCCTTGCCCGTGGAATCCAAGCAATTAATTTAAACATAATTAAAGATATTATCATGTCTTGGTTTATCACACTTCCTGCAGGAGCTATGCTATCAATATTCTTTTTCTTTGCTTTAAGAGCATTATTCCATTAAAAGTACAAAAAAATCTTTGGGGAGGTTCTTGAGAATATGGATAGGCTAACAGTACGAGATCTTTCTCCTGAAGGGAAAAAAGTGCTAGTGCGTGTAGATTTTAATGTTCCTATGCAAGAAGGAAAAGTACTCGATGATATGCGCATCCGCAGTGCTATGCCCACCATTAACTATCTTCTTAAGAAAAATGCCGCTGTCATTTTAATGAGCCATTTAGGACGCCCTAAACAAGAAGGATTCGAAGAAAGTTTCTCTCTTCAACCTGTTGTTGAAGTTTTAGAAGATTACTTAGGCCATCATGTTCCTCTGGCTTTGGATTGTATTGGAGAGGTCACTCGCCGGGCTGTAGGCCAACTCTCTCCGGGTAGAGTTTTACTGCTTGAGAATCTCCGTTTCCATTTAGGGGAAGAACACCCTGACAAAGATCCCTCTTTTGCTGCAGAACTTTCCTCGTATGGAGATTTTTATGTTAATGACGCTTTTGGTACTTCGCATAGAAAGCATGCTTCTGTTTATGTTGTTCCTCAGGCTTTCCCTGGTAAGGCAGCAGCAGGTTTTCTTATGGAAAAAGAACTCGAATTTTTAGGAACCCATCTTTTGCGTTCTCCTAACCGACCATTTACAGCGATTCTTGGTGGTGCCAAGGTGTCTTCTAAAATTGGGGTGATAGAAACTTTGCTTTCTCAGATTGATTACCTTTTACTAGCTGGAGGAATGGGCTTTACTTTTTTAAAAGCTTTAGGAAAAGCTGTCGGTCGTTCTCTTGTTGAAGAATCGGGAATAAAACTCGCTAAACATGTGTTGAAAATGGCAGAAAGCCATAAGGTGCAGATTGTTTTACCTCGCGATGTTAAGGTTGCCCGGGGAACTCACGCTGAATACACTGTGGTTTCTATAGATCAGGGGATTCTCCCAGATTTGCAGGGTTTAGATATAGGTCCTAAGACTATAGAGGAGTTTTCTCACATTATCAGTCAATCCAAAACTATATTTTGGAATGGACCTGTTGGTGTTTATGAAGTGCCCCCTTTTGATGAAGGCTCTCTTGTTCTTGCTCATGCCTTGGGGCATCACCCTTCTGCAATTACTGTTGTCGGAGGGGGAGATGCTGCTGCTGTTGTTGCTCTAGCAGGTTGTACTACCAAGGTTTCCCATGTCTCTACAGGAGGCGGAGCTTCTTTAGAGTTTCTTGATCATGGATTCTTACCTGGAACTGAGGTTCTGTCTCCTTCAGAGAATTAATTTTATTAAATACATGCATTTTTTTACGGTTGCTTATAGAGTGTCCGGAGTTTTTCCTATGCTAATCTAGCCTACTTAATCTTAGGAATTTATATTTTTATTTCTTTTGTTATGAAGGGTATTCAGGCTTGGTCTGATTATATTTATTTAGAACACTAAATCAATAATAATTTCTTTCTAAACATTTTATTTTTAAAATAAAGTTAATTAAAAAAATAAAAAAAGAGAAATTATTATGTCTATTAATCCTTTTGGTAAAAAACCAGAGCCCGATTTGTGGGCATCGAACGCTCATTTGCAGCACCCTGATGTTCAATCTGGAGGAGAAAAGGGCAAAGTAAATTTGGGTCAGCATAAGGTAACTGAAAGTGAGTCTTCTTCATCTAGACAAGGTCTATTGCAGAGGATATGGAGTACAATAGCAAACTTTTTTTCTAGGCCTTTTCGTACAAGGAGAGGGGGAGTTGAAAATCCATATGAGCACTATAATCCAACACCATCGAATGCTCGAGATACCCAAGGTGCTGCCGAACATTTAATAAAACGTGGATATCAGACGGGAAAACATGTGTTAACACCTCGAGTTCCCAGCGCGAATGGGACTCCTCGACCTTCACGTCCTGCGCCTCCTCCTCCTTCGGTTAGTACGCCTTTCCCTCTTGGAGCACGACCTAAGAAGCGTCCTGTACCTCTTCCTAAAAAGGTAAGAGGAAAAACATTTGCTTCTGGAATAAAGCCTTCACGTCCTGCGCCTCTTCCTCCAGCGAAAGGAATTTTGAAATCACCTAGCGATAGCAAGAGATCTTCCGACAAGCCACATATCCGTTGGAGAAATGAGGAGAACAAATAAAGTTCTTAGGGGAAATTTTCATAACTTACGTGTAGGTAGACCATATTCCAAATGCTTAGAAGTTCTTTCTTGTAATAAAAATTTCTTGCTTGGAGGGACCTGTTGTATTTTGAGCTTTTCATTAAAACTATGTGTAGGAGGTATCTTGGGGACTGGTGTCATTTGCCTATGATATTTCTTCCTTTGCAATGTTTATAAAAGGCTTTTTGAATAGATAAAATTAGTTAATTATATAATTACAGTTATTTTCATTTTTAGAATGAAAAGTGTTTCATATAATCGTGTTTTATTTTTAAAATAAATTAAATAACTTAAATAAAAGAGAAAAATAATGTCAGTTAATCCTTCTGATAACCAACCTGGATCTGGTTTGTGGACGAGTGGGACACAGTCACGGGGTTCTAATGTGCAAAGATCTCAGAGTTCAGGAACTTCGAGAACAGGAAATTTAGGTTCTCATAACATTGGTACTTCTTCTAGGTCACAAAGAGGTGTTTTGGCTAGAATAGGGGCTGCTCTAACCTATTTTTTCACTGGAAGACCAGCAGGAGGACAAACTTCTTCTTCACTTCATTCTCCTAAGAAGGAGGAAGAACCAGTATTTACTTCTGGAGCACGTCCTTCGCGTCCTGCGCCTCTTCCTCCTGGTAGAGCACGACCTAAGAAAGGTCCTGCACCTCTTCCTCCGGGGACTAAAGGTTCTATACCTCTTCCTCCTGGTGGAGCACGACCTAAGAAAGGTCCTGCACCTCTTCCTCCGGGGACTAAAGGTTCTATACCTCTTCCTCCTGGTGGAGCACGACCTAAGAAAGGTCCTGCGCCTCTTCCTCCGGGGACTAAAGGTTCTATACCTCTTCCTCCTGGTGGAGCACGACCTAAGAAAGGTTCTGCACCTCTTCCTCCGGGGACTAAAGGTTCTATACCTCTTCCTGCTAAACACGGTGGTGCAGGTGTTAAAGTAATCAAAGGTATTTTGAAAAAAGATTCTTCATCTGCTGGATTAAAAAAGAGTGTGCATTGGGGACCTGATAGTTCTAGTGACACTGATAGTGGTTCGGAGGCGGATTCAGTATTAGATGGTTTAAAAAATCTATTATCAGAGATATCCGAAGGAGCTGATGCGTCTTCAAAACGTATCGAGACCGTAGCAAAAAGGATTCAAGAAAGGTGGAATATTTTTGAAAATCGTTATCCTTTAGAGCATCGGATAGTAAGCCTTAAAACGTTAGTAAGTGGGTTGGAAAAAACGGCTAAAGGGCAACAAAACACAAGCCATGCAATGAGGTCCCCTTCTCCGGGGCTTAGTCAAGTATCGCAGCTATTTTCTTTGTTGGCCTGGGAAAGTAACACGAATCTCAATGAGGGGGGGCCAGACGATCCTCTGTTAACAAAAGTACTAGCTGCCCTTCTGTTAGAAGGTCCTTATTTGGATAAGTCTGTATCATTTGCAGCGTACTTAAAAGAAAGAACAAATAATTTTAATCTAGAAGAGGGGTCACTTGCACGACACGGCTTTGTGCGAGATCTTCTAAAGTTTGGAGGATTAATGGATAATTTGCGTGAATCGCATCCTGAAGATGTGTCACACTTCTGGAAGAACTCGGCGCGATCTCTAAGTAGAAACATTAGTGACCACGTTAGTAGGCTCGAGAAGCAGCACCAGAACCGATACGATTCTGAAGGAGTAAATCAGCAAACATCTTGGAATCGACGGGCTTTGGGAACCTTAGCAAAGTTGTCTTCGCCAATATATATGAATGCCATGATGATTGTGATAGAAGATGGACTAACAATAGAAGAATAATTTGTTCGGAGTAAGAATGACGCATGGGAGCGCCTATATCTGGCGATGATGGTGATCAGAATACAATATCAGATCACCTTGATGAGACTGCTACAGAAGAAGGAGACTCCGAACTTGAGGAGCGCATATCTGATAGCGCTATGCAGATCATCGAGACCGTAGGATCTTCGGAAATTCCTGAGGCAACTCCTTCCGAAGGCATGAATAGCGATCTCATGACAAATAGGGTGGAATATGAAGCTCGTGAAGGAGTATTAGTCACAATTCTTGCACGCATTCGTCAAGCAGTTTCACAAATTTGGAAGAATATATTTCCAAGACATCATCGCTCAGAAACCTCGAGTTCTTTAGAAGCAATTCCTCGAATGTTACTTAAGGAAACGGAATTGCCTGCGGTAACTTCAGAGCCCCCCTATTTTCATACTCTACAGACAACTTTAGCTACGTGTAGAAGCTTTTTCTTCCACGTTTTCTTACGACTTTCTGCGTTTCTACGTCGTGAACATCCTTCAATGCCACTGGATCTTTGTGGAGCCAATTCTTTAAGTCTTGAGGCTGCTGTTGCTTTTGCATTGATTTTACGTTTGGCATGTAAGTGGGTAGCCGAGGATGCTCTCGAAGAAGGATTGCCTCTGGAATCTCTCCAAGAAGTCGCAATTTACAATGCGCTTTCTCTTGATGGTATCAGTAATGTGGAGACTGTTTCTCAAGAAATTGCGGAGTTACTCTACTCTAACGAAAGAGTCGATGGGTTAGCAAATCTTCGTGGACTGACTAAAATCGTATGTTCTCCTTATCTCGGCACAGGTCAGTATTTCCATGTTGTGAATAACCTTGATACTTATGATAAAGAGAGAAATTACAATCAAGTTCTCGCCTGTGCTGTTAAAATTGACGAATTTATGGATAGGAGTAGCAATGAAGCTCTTATCATGCACGATATCCTCTATTTATTACGTCAAGATCGAAGTAAAGAACTGGGAGACTTTCTCATGATGTGGGCTGAAGCTTATGATATTCAAGTGAATTACGACGTCGTCAATGCAATTTTGGAAACGAATCTTCCAATTTTGGAAGAAGATTATCGTTCGCATCCAGATGCATATCAAAACAAATTGAATTACGTAATCTGTGAATTTTTCTGTAATGATCGGCTTACATTGATCGAGCCTCGTGAATAAATACAGATGTTCATAATGTGAAGATTCCTTACTTTCAGATAGAGATAAAGATAGGGAATAAATGTAGAGTAATACTATTACTCTTAAAGAATAAGGATAAAATTCCTAAGCATATTTTATGATTTTAGATTTTCAATTCTCTATTGAATATTATTTACGTGTTATAGAGCTTGTCATACGCGATAGCTCCCGTATTTTGGCTTATGACAAGAAAAGAAGTCTCCTAGAAGCATGGCCGATAAGCCAAATTCTTCCTGCAAATTATGATACAAGTTTCCCTGGGATCCAAAAGGCGATTCATGAGCTCTTTGGTTATTCAGAAATTTCTTATGCAGTATCCAGTAGGTTGTTGGCAATTATCGAATTGCGATTACACGAAGAGTCTCAACAAACATGTGTATTGTATCGCTTTTTTTCCCCTAAGACTTATCTTGAGAAAAAAGCTACTCTGGAGAAGTTGACCATGCTGCAATCGCTCATATTTTTTGAGCGCCAACAACCTATTGATAAAATTTCCCTAGCAACACAAAAGATCTTTACTAAGAGGAGAAACAACTTCTCCTCATGGGAAGATTTCACTTATGAAGTGCGTGTTCCTAAGAGCAACACTTCTGTAACTGAAGGGATCAAAGAAAGTGTCACTGCGGACGTTTCCTTACAAGCTATCACTAAAGGTTTGATGACTTTACTGGAAAACCATACCATCCACCTCCCCCTAAGCTTAGACTTATTAGAACAATTTTTACTAGAGAAAGCAAAGCCGCTCTTGACTCTATCCGAAGCAAGCTGTCGTGTACTTCATGCTATCGCCCGTCTATTCCTTTCAGGAAGTGAAGACTTCTATACCATAGTTGGGGGTATACTCTCATCCTCCCTTTCGGGTATATTAGTAAACCCTGTGATTGGTAGTCAGCCTCTTTCTCCTGAGGGTAAAATAGCAGTAAGCTTATGGGAAGAGTTGGTGGTAACGTCTGCTAAGGACTCGATTTTGGCAGAAGGTTTCCTAACAGAAGTTGTTCGTAAGGTGGTAACCGAGGATTTATTGCTCGCCCTTGAAGATGCAAATAGTTTGACTCCAGAGCAAGTGGGGAATATCTATAGTATCCGTGATTGTAATCCAATGCTTTGGAAAAAAATGGTACACTCCTTATTAATGCGTTGGTTATCTGATCGCGATCAAAATGTTTATAAGGCGTTGAAAAAAGCCCTTAAAGAACACAATCCGCATCTTTCTTTTTGGCAGCAATGCCTTAGGTTAATGAAAAGCTTTTTTAGAACTTAAAATAACAACACAGTTAGGACAAGAGGACTTGTTGAGACGCGCATCTTTGGAAACATGGCACATGTTTAGAAAAATTCTTACCATATTTTTTAACAATAAACATTCTCCTGGGGAAAAATGATCAGGACAGAGTACAATAATCCACATTATGGTTCCTTTCCGTCAGTATCATGCATATCAGTTGCTTAAGCAATTGTACACATCCCCTATTTCCGAAACAGATAGAGTCACCTATTATTTTAAACAACATCGTGCTTTGGGCTCTAAAGATCGCCAGTGGATTCGTGATCTCGTTTTTGCAATTATACGGCATCGCCGCTTTCTTGAAGTGTTGATCACTCAGTCGAGAAGGCAAATTTCTCCCGAGACCTTAGTGGCTCAAGTAGAGACGGGTGTGCTAGAAAATGTAGACAGCTACCATCAAATCCCCTGGTTTGTCAGGTATTCTATATCCGATGATCTTGCCCAAAATCTTATTCAGAATTATGGAGAAGAAAAAGCAGAAAAGCTGGCAAAACTATGGCTAACAGAAGCTCCCATAACAATTCGTGTAAATACACAAAAAATTTCTGTAAATGAGTTACAACAAAAATTAGAGTACCCGAGTTTTCGCGGTGCGGTTCCCGAGGCTTTGTATTTCACAAAGCGGTTTCCTCTGCAATCTACACAAGAGTTTCAACAAGGCATGTTTGAAGTTCAAGATGAGAATTCACAAAGGGTGGCTCAAGATATCCCAATAACGAAAAAAGATGTGGTGTTGGATTTCTGCGCTGGAGCCGGAGGAAAGAGTTTAATCTTCGCACAAAAGGCAAAACATCTAGTTTTAAATGATACACGTAAAACTGTTTTACAAGAAGCAAAGCATCGTCTCTTACGCGCAGGAGCTCGGAATTTTTCCCTTGCAGGTTCTCATCTTCGCAAGGGCTCATTTTCTGTTGTTGTCGTAGATGCCCCTTGTTCAGGGTGCGGCGTTTTCCGTCGCCATCCCGAAAAGAAATTACAATTCTCACAAAAATTGCTCAATAATTACATCCGCGTACAAAGAAATATTTTAAAAGAAGCCATTCCCTACGTACACGCTGAAGGTTTTCTCGTCTATATCACGTGTTCTCTTCTTAAAGCAGAGAATGAAGAGCACATCTTGTATATGCGTTCTCAAGGATGGCAAGAAGTAAAAAAGAGCTTTTTCCCTTTAGAAAATGGTCAAGGGGATGCTTTTTTTGCTGCTTATTTTAAAAAAATATAGTTGCTCCAACACACAAGCTATACCCATTCATTTGTTAATAAAACAGTAACGCGATGAGAAATTAGCGTAGTGAGGAGTTGGCTATAATCATTATGTTCCTTAGAGAATTGTTGAAATTGCAGGAGAATATGTAGCAAATGATGGGGGTTATCCCAAATTTCTTGTTTGTTCAAAGCACTGACAACATCTTTGAGAAATTGGTGATAACGTGTTTTTTCTTCGGCTTCAGACGGTTTCCAAAAAGTATAAAAATTCCAAGAAATTTTTTTGCGTTTGGATCCAGATGTTGGTTGTTGAAAAGACATCAGAGTGAGCTCACCACTGAGCAAAGATCCCCGAATGAATGTAAATAAACAAGACAAAAGTATTATTGTGCGCATGACTTCTCTTTCAAGATTGTGATAGAAAACCCATTTTACTTAAACGGTTGCTTTTCTATAAGTTAAAAGAATAAGTTCAAACTGTTATGCACAGTACTTGGAAGCTTTACGGCGACGTAGTTGTACTCTACGAATATAAAGATACACGACAGCAATAATGATGTAAGTCCTGTAAGAAGATGCTACCCGCTTACTATACATTTGAAGATTTTGTAACATTGTCGGTAGGAGAGTATACGGCGCATACAAAGGTTGTAAGGCAAGTTGCTTATCTGTAGTATCATAGAAAATCCAGTGCCCTAAAAGCTCCCCTTGTTGCACAGGAAATGTTTGAACAGAAGGAACAAAAGATACAGAAACAGGTTCCTCACCCTCTGAGGGATAAAAGTCATAATAGATCCCCTCAGGAAGAGAGATAGCGATTTTGCCCAATTTTCCTAGGGGAAGGACATAATGATTCAATGGAGGAATGAGATATCTCCGTAATAAAGGTTCATTGAAGAGAGTCTCACATAAGGCAATAATATCTTGATACAGCTCTCCTACAGGTCCAAAGTAGCCTGTCGCAATAGTCACAATAGAGCGGCCTTTCTTCTGTGCTGCCATAATGAGATTTTTTCCTGCGTCTTTTGTTGTGCCTGTTTTCCCCCCTAGAGCTGCAGAGTAGTAGTAAGTAGACCCTGGAAGAATCAACTTGTTCGTTGGGAAAAGGTTTCGCTCAGCATGGAGATTTGTAGTAGCCATTTTATAGTTTCTTGTAGCAATGACTTGCCGGAACTTAGCCTCTTTCAAAGCATGACGCATGATACAAGCCAGATCGCGAGTTGTCGTGAAATGATTCGGGTGATGTAGTCCATGAGGGTTATTAAAGTGCGTGTTGTAACATCCAATTTCTTTTAAAAAGGTATTGAGTTGTTCCATGAACTGTCCTACAGAACTGCAACAGGCTATAGCTAATGCATTTGCAGCATCATTGGCTGAATATATAAGTAGGGCATGAAATAAATCCCAACCTAGAAGCTCTTCTTTCTGCTGAAGCTGAATCGTCATTCCATCGGTTTCCAGCCAATGCGGTGGACTGCGATAGCCAGACTGCTTTTTTGCTTGAGGAGTAATAGAAGCTATAGCGTCCTTCTTCACAGTAACTAAGCGATCGAGTACTTCTGGATACTGTTTTAAGATAAACAAAGCTGTCGCAATCTTCGTCATACTCGCAGGATAAATCCTAGTATCGATATCTTTATTATAGAACACCTTACCTGTATCTACGTCAATAACAGCTGCTGTAGCTCCTCGTACTTCAGGAAAGACAAGATCAGCGTATAAAGAAGGAAATATCAGGAACCACCCACATAAGATTATAAGTCCGTATTTGAAAAAAGTTACTCGCATTTTGGGCTTTTGATTACTTATCACTTAGGTTAGGAGAGTTTGAAAGAGTAGAGAAAGCTCTTGACGGTTCTTAAAATAAAGCATTACCATAAAACAAAGGAAATACACTATGAGCTTGGATTTTTTAGAAAAATTTTATCGTCAGTCAATACTCAATCAAGCTACGGCGTTCCCTGAAGGCTACGTAAATATTGCTGATGTGATCTCTTACCCCCATGTAGACCCCAGTGAAGACTTGCTTAAAGACCATCCTGATAATGATTTTATCATTGCAGAATCGGCAGATAAACTCACTTTATTTAATGCAGACTTTGCTATTTGGCTTGTCCCTGAAGTAGTCGAAGGAGAAGCCGTAACACGGGGATACATTGCTTTACATGATGCAGAGGGACAGTGTTATCCTGAGTTGGCTTTTGAGGCTGTAGGACAATACAACCAGTCCTCATTAATTCTCGAAGCTCTTCAGCTATACTTAAAAGAAATCAAAGATACAGAAAAGACCTTGCGTTCTTTCCGCTTCACTCAAGAATCTTAACATGTTAACTTTTGTGCATTTTGAGATAGACAACATTGTTTTTCCCTTCCCTAGCATAGTGAAATTCATCAACAGAATTTTTAGCTAAAAAAATGCCCAATCCTCCCAATTTACGCTCTTCTAAAGGAAGATGTTCTTGTACATTGATAAGAGTTGCTAAGGGATTAAATGACGCACCGTGATCTTTAATAATGACTTCTAAGCTTTTAGGATTTTCAAAACAAGAAATCGTTATGGTTCCTGGGATAGCCTCATTTTGGTAAGCGTAAGAAATAATATTTACCAAGAGTTCCTCACAGGCTAATTCAAGCTTGAGTAATTTTTCACGAGGAAATTGTAATTGCTTTCCTATACGCTTAATTAAATCTAGCATGTTGTGAAGCTCGCTAAGTACGGCAGGAAAGATAATTTCTCCTTCAAAAGAGATCATAGTATACCTGTTGAACAATCGTCTCAGCTAAACTTATGTACAGTGTACACCACGCACTTTTTATAGCTTCACAGTGCATCTCAAACTGGCCTAATCCAAATTGGTGGGCATTCACAATCCCTAAATCAGGTTCAAAATCAAAAGCCACGGATTCCCGAGATAAACACCGGTCAATAATAATTTCTCCTGTTTGGCTACAGATCAACTGGATTTTCGCAGAAAGTGAGAGTTGCCCTTCGTTTGAAATGATGAAATGCCTAGGAGTTTTGTCTTCGAGTTTACTTGGGGCATATGTAAAACCTATATTCTCGTCAACTTCATTCAAAAGTTCTACTTTAAGAATGTAACCCGCACATCTTTCCCTTCCAGAAACCGGAAAAGATCGTTTATTGAGTTCATAGGTAAGAGCAGAGATAAGTTGTCCTTGTGCGTCTTCGTTTATAGGAGCAATAAAAATCTTTTCGGAACAAAGAGACTTCCCTAAAGAAGAAAGCTGATGAAATGAACGTAAAACGGTGTAACCACAACACCCTGAAAGGGATAAAATGAAAAGGCAGGTTAAACCTACAGGGCGTAATCTCATGTCATATCTTATGTTAGGAAAGATGCTTAGATATTCTAAGCAGACGTTTTTGGCATTTAGCTATTAAAGAAGTCTCAGGATAGCTTTCTAATGCTGTAGTGTAATAAATCGCTGCAGCTTCAGGCTTCTTCTTCTTTTCATAAAAACGACCTGTAGAATACAATCCAAGAACATAACCCTCACACATAGCACGGACATTGGCCGCGGTGACCTCATTACGTGGGTGGTTGGGATGTTGCTTTTTCATCGCCTCTTCATTGAGCTTTGCTAAATGTAAGTATTGCACATTCTGGGGTTCTTTTTGTGCTTGCTGGAGATAAATTTCTGATAAACGCACAAAAGCTTCGGGAGATAGAGGATGGAGAGGAAACTGTAAAGTAAGTTTTTTCAAGGTTTTAATTGCTTCAGCAAATTCTTTTTTTATGATAAGTAAGTCTGCTTTGTTATAAAGTGCACACGCTCCTAGATCTTGGTTAGGAAAAGCTGTCAAAATCTCATCGTAAATATGAAGAGCATCTTCATCGGCATTTTTTAATTTAGGAAAACCTTCCAAAAGAAACACGCGCTTACGCTTTCCTCTAGCAAAACTTTGAGCAATAGCATACTTCATAGCAAAGAGATCTTCAGTATATTCCGCATGGGGATGTTGCAAATAGACAGAAAATGCCTTGTTCGCCAAGTCAGGCTGGTCCTGTTTAAAGTAACATACCCCCAACAGATATAAAGCACGGCTATACAGAGTCTCTTTAGGAAAGTGGTGCTTGATCATACCAAAACATAATAAGGCTTTTCTATAGAACCCTTGCTCAAGGAAAGCTTGCCCTTGTGCGAAATATTCTTCCGCCGAATGTTGGGGCTTAAATTTTTGTGGCGAAAACTTACCCGCAAAAGGTTCAAAAGAAATCGGTCGCGCGTAGCATCCAGAACTTATAAAAACAAAAAGAAAAAAAAACGATAGAGCAATTCTCATAATATGTCGTGGGGCTAAAATAACAAAATGTCATCATAAAAAAGAAAAACACAATTTGTCAAATGTCTTATTTTTGTTTTATTTATAAATCATGATTTTTTTATTTGATAAAACATTTTTTTATTTTGTAAAATAGATAAAAAGGTATTTTATGAAGAAATTATTTTTATATTTCAGCACTTTTATTGCGTCTCTTTTCTGTGGCGTTTTTTTATGGGAGCGAGTGCCTTGCGCTCATAAGGTTATGCAACTTGCTGGGGAGCATGGCGCTGAAGTCTTCTCTAAAAGTTGTCACTTAATACGCAAAATTTCAGGATTGGAACAGTTGGAAGTTTTTGAACGTCATATTTCTGTTGATCAAGCTTTAGCGCTATTCCCAGAATATCGTAATAGTAAGTCTTATATAGAACTTAACTTTATTCCCCATACCCTCATGCATGTACGTTTTTCTAAGGAAGAACCAGGTAAGAAACATGTTATCAGTCAAGAAGGAGAAATCCTCTGGAGCTTAGTCAATGGAGAAATGGTCTTGAACACAACAACTTGGGCTTGTTCAAAGGGCTTTCGGGAATGCCTCCTGCTTCACGCTCGTAAGCAAGATATGCAAGTCATGCAGACCTTAGCAAGTCTTGGAGGCGCAGCTTCTAAAGAATCTTTAAGCCAAGCTCTCGCAATGCGAAATATCCCCGCAGAAAAAGTAATTAAAGAATGTCACAAGAAAAAACTGATCTTCACTTCTAATAGCTACATAGGAACACACTTCCAACAACTTCAACCTATTCAAGGATGTACTACCACTTTACATACTCCTCGTGTGTGGTTACAAAAACCACGGCATTCTATGTTGTTCCCCGCTCAATATTCTGAAGATCGCGTGTGTCGCTTAGTAAAAATGATTTTTGGAGAAAATTTTTTAATTTTACGTAATTCCATAGTTTATGTTCCTGTATATAAAGTATTTCTAGTCTCAATAGATAATAGCGTCCGTATAGAATACGTGAATGCAATAACAGGAAAACCTTTTTACAATATGTAAACGCTATATTGTAAATACATGTATAGGTAGATCAAGTCTTTCAAGCTCTTGACGGAATAAAGTAATATCCTCAGATACAAAATATTCTGTATCAGGAGAAATAGAAGCTATCCGTTCATCGTTTTGTGTAAACACTAGTAAGAGTGTTCGTGATCCAGGATACTTACGAATGATTTGCTTGAGGAGACAGATATGGCTGTGTCTCAATTCTTTAAGATCCAAAAATAAAGTCAGCGGAGTGACATGCATGGATTTTACAGTTGCAACAGACTTGACTATGTTGTTCCCTGCTTCTTTACCAGAGGCCGTGGTATGGGACATGATTTTTTGTACCTGACTTTTTACTTTATCAAAAGCTTCATCACATTTTTGTATAATGTCTTCATTTACTGTAGAAAGATCTGTCATCCAGCGACAAGATGCTCGTAAAGAGTCGCTACGTTTATCTAAAACAAGAATAGCATAAATAAGACGATCTTCTTCTAGGAGTTCTTGTTTTTCTTCATACATTTCTGGCCATATAGGCAATTCGTAAGCATCTATACCATCGCTCACTCGAAGCACAGCAAACTTTCTTTGCCCTTTTGAAGAGATCTTTGTCGTAATCTTGTCAATTATAAAAATAGTACGTACAACAGAATTATGAGGCAAGTTTTCAAATTCAGTAGGAGATACAACAGAAAGACTAGGAAGAATCTCCCTCACAGTATCCATAGGATGCTCTGTAAGATAGATCCCTAACAATTCTTTCTCTTTCTTCAAAATTTCTTTTTTTGATCTAAAAACAATATTTTTTGGTGAACATGCCGGAATCATATTCTGTTGATTCATAGTGTCTAAAGAAAAAAAAGTCATCACTCCTGTCGCAGCTTCTTTCCTTTCCTTGGCAATACCATCATACAAAGTCTCTATAGAGTGCAGTACAACATCTCGGTTAGTCTCAAAACAATCAAAGCAACCCGCATCGATTAAACTCTCTATATTTTTTTTAGAAACTTTTTTAAAATCAGAGCGTTGTATAAAATCTTGTACACTTTGGTAAAGACCACGAAGTTCACGCTCTTCTACAATACTTTCAACAAGACCTTTCCCAATACCTTTAATTGCTCCTATAGCAAAGCGAATCCCGTCTTCTGTAGCAACAAAGTTATTCCCAGAGACATTAATGTCCGGAGGAAGAATGCGAATCCCCATACTTTGAGCTTCACGTATTAATTTCCCTACTTTTTCAATATCATCGGAGTCACAAGTAAGAAGAGCTGCTAACCATTCCTTAGGATAGTTGGCTTTAAGATAAGCTGTTGTATAGGTAATTAACCCGTAAGCAGCTGCATGAGATTTATTGAAGCCATAAGAGGCAAATTTCTCCATCTTATCAAAAATCGTTGTGGCTACATTAGGATCGATACCATTATTACACGCGCGTTCGCAAAATTTTGCTCGCTCCTTCTCCATTTGTTGAATGTCTTTTTTCCCCATAGCACGCCGTAAGACATCGCCCTCTCCTAAAGAGTAGCTTGCTAATGCACCTGCGATCTGCATCACTTGTTCTTGATAGACCATAATGCCATAGGTTTCTTTAAGAATAGGCTCCATAAGAGTATGATCATACTCAATGACTTCTTTCCCATGCTTTCGATTAATAAAAGAAGGAATCATATCCATCGGACCAGGACGATACAGTGCACCAATAGCAATAATTTCCTCAAACAAATCTGGACGAAGATTTCTTGCAAGTTCTTGCATGCCCTTAGATTCCATTTGAAAGATTCCCATAGTTTTCCCCTGATGTAAAAGCGCAAATGTTGTTTTATCATCTAAGGGAAGACTCGACATAGTTAGAGCTTTGCCCATTTTTTTCTGAATTGCTGACATAGCAATATGAATTCCTGTGAGTGTTTTTAACCCTAGAAAATCAATCTTCAGCATTCCCACACTTTCCACCGGCTTCATGGAATATTGTGTCGTGATCATAGTAGAATCTTTAGAGATGCAAATAGGAATATGATTTGTCAATCGCTCTCCGCAAATAATCACTCCTGCTGCGTGCACTCCTGTATTGCGTATAGAACCCTCAAGTTGCATCGCCATATCGAGAACTTGTGCTGATTCTGAATCATCGATGTAGAGCTGATGTAAATCAGAATCTGTCTCTAAAGCTTTCGCTAGTGTAGTATTGAGTTCGGGAATATGCTTCGCAATGTAATTCACCTTTGAAAGCGGCATGTCCAAAGTTCTTCCCACGTCCTTAACAGCCATTTTAGCTTTCATCGTACCAAAGGTAATGATTTGTGCAACATTGTCCTTCCCATGACGTTCAATAGCATAGTTAAGCACATGCTCACGACCCGCCATACAAATATCGATATCAATATCTGGATAAGATAAACGCTCAGGATTGATAAATCTCTCAAAAAACAAATCAAATCGTATGGGCTCAATTTCTGTAATTCCTAAGAGAAATAATATTACAGACCCAGCTCCAGACCCTCGCCCCGGACCTACAGGAATGCCATGAGCTTTCGCCCAGTGAATAATATCCCAAACAATAAGAAGATAATCACACATGCCCTTAGGAATGATGATGGACATCTCCATTTCCATTCTTTCTTTGATAAGTTCTATAGGATTTTTGTTAGGAAATTTTTTCGCAATGTGCGCAAGGACTTCAGAAGTATACTTTGTTGTTAACCCTTCTTCAGAAAGTCGTCGTAAGAAAGCTGCAGAAGCTTGATAGCGGTCCTCTTCTGTATAGTTCTGCTGTTCTTTTAAAGAATCAGGAACATAAATCGGATAATGTTTCTTGGAAAAATCAAAAGTAAAATTACAACGCTCTGCCACTTCTAATGTGTTGGAAATCACCTCAGATACATTAGAAAATAGTGTTGTCATCTGCTGTGGAGATTTAAAGTAGTATTCCCTACTATAATACACTTTTCTTTTCGGATTAGGAATGTGCGTGTTCTGCTTAGCAATCCTTATGGTTTCCCCAGACTGAACATTGAGAAGAATTTCATGAGCGCGCCAATCTTCAGCATGAATATAATGAATATCATTCGTTGCTACAGTAGCTATGCCCAAGTTCTTGCTCGCTTCTAAAACAGCAGTATTGACTCGCATCTGCTTTTCTATCAGATTGTAATACTCTTGTTTGAGCCACTCTTCATTGAAGCCAAGAATCTTTTCTTCAGATGACTTATGTAATTGTATTTCTGTAAAATAATCATCTTTAAATAAATTTTGGTACCACCGTAACTCTTGATAGAGTGCTTCTTCAGATTTTACAGCAGCCTCTGCTACAGATCCTGCTAGACAGGAAGACAAACAAATGAGTCCTTCAGAATGTTGACTGAGAAGTTCTTTATCTATTCTAGGAAAATAATAAAATCCTTCTGTAAATGCTAAAGAAGTTAAAATACAAAGATTGCGGTACCCATGCTCATTTTTACACAGCAGAATAAGATGATTTGCTACGCGACTACGTTTTTCTCTTTTCTTATCAAAACGAGATCCCGGAGCTATGTAACATTCACACCCAATAATAGGTTTGATCTCTTGTTGGATACACTCCTTATAAAATTCTATGGCACCATATAGATTGCCATGGTCTGTTAAAGCAAGAGCTGGAATGGCATATTCTTTTGCTTTGGCTACAAATTCCTTGATAGGACTCGTTGCATCAAGAATAGAATATTGCGAATGGCAATGAAGAGGTATCCAAGTCAAAAAAATCTCCTGCGATCCCTAAGTTTTATTGCTCAGATTTTTGTCTGTAGCACTCCATGTAGGTAGAAAGAGAATTAGAGCTATGAATGCACAAGACAATAGAGCTACGAAAAAGCCTTGCCACCCCCAGTCTTGAGCAATTTTCCCTAAAGGATATCCTGCAAATGCTGCTCCAAAATAAGCAAACCAACCTGTAAAACCACTTGCAGTTCCCGCAGCTTTTTTATGTGAAAGCTCTGCAGCAGCAAGCCCAATCATCATTTGCGGCCCAAATAAGAAAAAGCCAATGATGAAAAGTAAGGTGCCGTCTAACCACCATGCAATATGTGAACGGCCATACCACATACCTACAATTGCAAACAACAATCCTAAAGAAAATACTACATTCATAGGACCGCGATTGCCTTTGGATATTTTGTCAGATAGCCAACCTGCCAGTAACATACCAAACAAACCTCCAATTTCAAATAACGAAACACAAAAATTTGCAGTCACAGCAGCATAACGTTTTGTTTCTATCAGAAAAAGAGCACTCCAGTCATTCACAGCCATTCGAACAATGTAAATAAAGAAGGAAGCCAGGGCTAAAAGCCAAAGCCATTTATTAGATAAAACGTGTGTAAAAAGAATTTCTCGGGTTGATAATTCTTGCTCTACTTCTTTTTTAGCCGGAACATTGGATGTATGTGCATTTTGTTGAAGATGATGATGGAAATGACGCTTATATTTTTCTATAGAGGGAAGCCCTAAAGATTGGGGAGTATCTCGAAGGCGATTCATTAATATTAATCCCATGCCAATGCAGAGAATGCCAGGGATAAACATTGCTCCTCGCCATCCACAGTAATCAATTACAAAACCAGTAAGAATTGGAATTAACGCTCCACCAATATTGTGCGAAGTACTCCATACACTCCACCATGTGCCTCGCTCAGATTTTGCATACCAGTGCGTTAAAAGACGAGCACAGGGCGGCCAACCCCAACCTTGAAACCATCCATTAAGACCCCACCAAAGTGCAAAGAAAATAATAGAAGAAGACATCCCAAACAAGATGTTGGTAACCCCAGTAATAATTAAACCCAAAGCCATAAAATATCTGGGATTAGATTGGTCTGAAATGACACCACTAACAAATTTACTAATCCCATACGTGATATATAAAGTACTCCCTATAATGCCCAGCTGGGCTTTATCAAATCCCAGGTTTGTCATCAATGTCGGCATGGCAAAGGTGAAACTCTTTCTCGTGAAATAATAGAAAATATACCCAACGAACATGCTGTAGAAAATGCGAATTCTCCAGTACTTGTATTGCTTTTTAATGAGAGCAGGATCTTCGAGTTCTTTAATATGCTTGGGAGGTTGGAAGAATTTAGTCCAAATATTCATTATCAAAATTCCACATTTAAAATCTTTTTCATTTAGATAAAATGCAACAAAGAAGTCAGTTGTAACATACAAGCGATGAAAAAAACAAGAGGGGAATGGTTTGCTGTTGGGGGACTAAAGTTGTATTAATTGCGAATTTTTCTTGGTTATTTTTAGTTAATGCGAAATAATCAAATAGCGTGTTTTTAATTAACATTGCTTTAAAGTCCTAGCTCCAAGAGAGGACGGAACAATTTTGGAGGGCTCATGCGATGGAATGGTCTAAAATTATTTTTTTGAGCTTGTTTTTATCACCTATCGGGGTGAATGTCGGCAAGGAATTCAGTTCTCGCACTGTCTTTAAAGTTGCTAAACAACCCACCTTGCTTTTTTCTCAGGATGTTTTTCCAATATATGAAATTATCGAGCCAGTTTCACCCGCTTGTCTTGTTCATTATGAAGGCTGGGTTTGATTTTGCTCTTTATCTAAGTTTTGGATATTCTTTCCTTAGAGAAAGCATAGTAAATGAAGTTAGCACGTGACTGTACCTTTACCAAAAGGGGTTTTTGACATTTTCCCCTATCTTACAGATTCAAAGCAGATGTGGCGACACACATCGCTTTGGCATAGTGTTGAGAAAACCGTACATGAAATTTGTGCTCTCTATGGTTTTTATGAAATTCGCACTCCTACTTTTGAAAAAACAGAAGTATTTGTACATGCAGGAGAAGAAAGCGATGTTGTAAAAAAAGAAATGTACTCTTTTTTAGATAAAAAAGGGCGTTCGCTTACTTTAAGGCCTGAAGGTACCGCAGCTGTTGTACGTGCATTTATTGAACATCGAGCAGACCAAAGGGGAGATAATAAATTTTATTATCTTCTCCCTATGTTTCGTTACGAACGTCAGCAAGCTGGAAGATATCGGCAACACCATCAATTTGGTGTAGAAGCGATCGGAATCAAACATCCCTTGCGCGATGTAGAAATTCTTGCTTTACTTTGGGACTTCTATACTCATGTAGGTCTGAAGCATGTCAAAATGAGCTTGAATTTTTTAGGTGGAAATACCACTAGGCAACAGTACAATAAAGTATTGCACGCGTATTTCAAAAAGCATTTTCAACATTTATCTGCCTTAAGTCAGGAACGATTTACAACAAATATATTACGAATATTAGATTCAAAAGAACCCGAAGATCAAGAGATTATTTGTAATGCACCCCCGATTCTAGACTATCTCTCAGATACAGATTATCAATACTTTCATGAAATTTTAGATGCTTTAAACTTCCTGAGTATTCCACATGACATTAATTCTCGTTTAGTTCGTGGATTGGATTACTACTCTGATGTTGTATTTGAGGCAACCACAACCTTCTCAGAGCGCTCCTACGCCCTGGGAGGAGGGGGACGCTATGATGGGTTGATAGCAGCTCTCGGAGGTCCGCCCCTGCCTGCATGTGGTTTTGGTGTAGGGCTTGAAAGAGTGATTCAAACCTTATTAGCTCAGGGGCAAATTGCCAAGAAATTTCCTTGTAAGCTACGTCTCATTCCCATGGAAATAGCAGCAAATAAGTTTTGTCTTATCTGGGCGCAAAATTTGCGGAATCACCATATACCTACAGAAATCGATTGGTCTTACAAAAAGATAAAAGCTGCTTTAAAAGCAGCGGATGAAGAAGATGTTTCGCATATCTGCCTAATTGGTAAACGAGAGCTAGTTTCCCAACAATTGACTATTAAAAATATGACTCTACATCAAGAATTTTCTGGGTCGAAACAAGAGGTAGAGCAAAGGTTATTTTATGAAATACAGAACACATCGTTGTAATGAGCTAACACGAGATCAGATAGGGCAGTCTGTCCGATTATCTGGATGGGTGCATCGTTATCGGAATCATGGAGGTGTTGTTTTTATTGATTTACGAGATCGTTTCGGAATTACACAAATTGTTTGTCGAAAAGATAAGGACTCCCAGTTACATGAGTGTCTAGATGTAGTACGTTCTGAATGGGTTCTTTGTATTGAAGGAAATGTAAGTGCTCGGTTGGCAGGGATGGAAAATCCAAATTTAGCTACAGGAGACATAGAAGTAGAAGTCAAAACATTTGAAGTGCTATCAAAAGCTCAAACTGTGCCATTTTCAATTTCTGATGAACATATCCAAGTCAATGAGGAATTACGTTTGCAATATCGTTATTTGGATATGCGTCGTGGAGAAATCTTTGACAGACTGATTTGTCGTCATCAAGTAATGCTTGCTTGCCGCAATTACATGGACCAACAAGGGTTCACCGAAGTCGTCACACCAGTGTTAGGTAAATCTACCCCTGAAGGTGCTAGGGATTATGTCGTCCCTTCAAGAATCTATCCCGGAAGTTTTTATGCATTACCTCAATCTCCTCAGTTGTTTAAACAACTTTTGATGGTTGGGGGTTTAGATCGTTATTTTCAAATTGCCTCGTGTTTTAGAGATGAAGATTTACGCGCAGATCGCCAACCTGAATTTACTCAAATTGATATTGAAATGAGCTTCGGAGATGCTCAAGACCTCTTTCCTATTATAGAACAATTGATCGCAACTTTATTTGCTGTGAAAGGAATTCACCTTTCCCTCCCTTTACCTAGAATGACCTATCAAGAAGCTAAAGATCTATATGGCACGGATAAACCTGATCTTCGGTTTGGTTTGAAGTTAAAAGATTGTCGAGAACATGCAAGGCATACATCTTTTTCCATTTTTCTAGATCAATTAAATCAAGGGGGTGTGATCAAAGGTTTTTGCATACCTAATGGAGCGAATATTTCGCGTAAGCAATTAGATGGTTATACGGAATTTGTCAAGCGCTATGGCGCTATGGGATTGGTATGGATTAAAAAACAGGAAGGACATACTGCTTCAAACATTGCTAAATTTGCTTCGGAAGCGATTTTTGATGCCCTATTTGCTACTTTCGATGCTCATGATCAAGACATCTTATTATTGATAGCTGCTCCTGAGCCAATTGCAAACCAAGCTTTGGATCACTTGCGAAGATTGATTGCGAAAGAGCGTGGATTATATAATACCCAGCAATTTAACTTTGCTTGGATTACAGATTTTCCTCTTTTTGCTATAGAAGAGGGGATTCTTCAAACAGAACATCACCCATTTACGGCTCCTTTAGAAGAGGATATTCCTTTATTAGATATCGATCCCTCTGCTGTCCGCTCTTCAAGTTATGATCTTGTTTTAAATGGTTATGAAATTGCTTCGGGTTCGCAACGAATTCATAATGCAGATTTGCAAAATAAAATATTTACTATTCTAAAAATGAAACCTGAAATTATAAAAGAGAAATTTGGATTTTTTATAGAAGCCTTAAATTTTGGCACCCCCCCTCACTTAGGCATTGCTTTGGGATTGGACCGGATTGTAATGGTTTTAACAGAGGCTGAGAGCATTCGAGAAGTCATAGCATTCCCTAAAACTCAAAAGGCTGTAGACCTGATGACAGATGCCCCCACTAAAATTATGTCTTCCCAATTAAAAGAGCTAAATATTAAGGTAACTTCTTGATATACTTATCAATAATAGATTGGACTTAAGCTTAGGAGAAGAAAAGATGAACAGACGGTGGAATTTAATTTTAACAACAGCAGTTGTCGTATTCTCCATTGCTTCTTGTGATATGCCCTCTGAAGATCAAGAGAAAAAACCACAGGTTGAAGAAAAAAATGAAACCAACGATGCCGAGCTTTCTGAAAATCAACAGCTATCACGTACTTTTGGTCACTTGTTGGCAAAACAACTACGTAAATCCGAGGATATGCTTTTTGACATTGCAGAAGTGGCAAAAGGATTGCAAGGGGAGTTGGCATACAAAATTGCACCCTTAACAGAAACAGAATACGAAGAAAAAATGGCTGAAGTACAGAAATTGGTCTTTGATAAAAAATCAAAAGAAAATCTCTCACTCGCTGAGAAGTTTTTACGAGAAAATAGCAAAAACGAAGGCGTTGTTGAAGTTCAACCTAAACTACAATACAAAATTGTTAAAGAAGGTTCTGGGAAAATTTTAACAGGGAAACCTACAGCTTTGCTACACTACAAAGGAACTTTTATTAATGGCCAAATATTTAGTAGTTCTGAAGGGAACAAAGAACCTATCTTGTTGCCTCTTAACCAAACAATTCCTGGATTTGCTTTAGGTATGCAAGGTATGAAAGAAGGAGAGACCCGCATTCTTTACATCCACCCTGACCTTGCTTATGGCACTGCAGGACAGTTACCTCCCAATTCTTTGCTTATTTTTGAAATTAACCTCATCGAAGCTACAAACGAAGAAATTTCTACAGCTCCTGTGCAAGAAGAGAATCCATCTTGATGAGAGTTGTACTGTATTGCCCTGATATTCCTCAGAATACTGGCAACATAGGCCGCACTTGCTTAGCCCTGGGTGCTGAACTCATTTTAGTGAAGCCCCTAGGCTTTTCTTTACTTAATAAATTTGTGAAGAGAGCTGGAATGGATTATTGGGATCAGGTATCCCTTACAGTTGTGGACTCTTTAGAAGAAGTTTTAAACTCTACTCTCTCAGACAATCTCTTTTGTCTTTCTACAAAAGGTACCCAACTTTATACCGATGCCCCGTTGTCTTTAGAAGGCACCTACATTTTTGGATCAGAATCCCAAGGGCTTCCACAAGAAATTTTAAAAAAATACCCCACCCATTGTTATACAGTTCCTATGAAACCTGGCATAAGATCTTTAAATCTAGCTACAACTGTGGGTGTGGTATTATACGAAGTCGTCAGACAACATAAAGGTTGTCTTACAGCAGTCTTAACTTAAGCATGTTTATTAATCAGCTTCACTAGAAACTCTTTATCTTTTAACCCAACCACACGATCTACTTCTTTACCCCCTTTGAATAAAATCAATGTGGGAATAGAGGTAACTTCATATTGCTCTGCTGGCTTCGGATGTTCGTCAATATTGACTTTGCCAATAGCTACATGGGGAAGTTCTGCAGCAAGATTTTCGAGTATAGGCGTTAACATCCTACAAGGACCGCACCATTCTGCAAAAAAATCAATAAGAACAAGTCCTGATGCAGTGAAAGAATCAAAATTTTCAGTTAATAGAATTTTTACCATAAGTTCCCTTTTTATGTTGTTTTTGCAGCTAAGAAGATTTGAACTTCCATGAGCTTGGGCTCACTAGAACCTGAATCTAGCGCGTCTACCGATTCCGCCATAGCTGCATTTTGCAAAATTGTAGACATAGGTAATAAAAAACACAATTCAGAAACTTTTTAAAGAAAAAGGAGAATTTTTTGACTAACAGAGCTAAGTATACCTTTATGTTCAATATAATTCACCCCTCTGATAATATGATCGGTTTAATGTAAAGTAAGATAAGTTGTTATTGGCGTTACCATTTACAATTATTTGTAGATTTCTTCATCAAACAAGTAAATTTTACAGTCATTAGCTGAAAAAGGATGAGCATGGATATTTCTGGACCAGTCAGGCAAAAACTTTTGCGGTTTTTGGGAAAACAAAAAAAACCAGAATTGTTAGCAACCTATCTTTTCTACTTGGAACAAGCCTTAGGCCTTCGTCCCGTGGTTTTTGTCCGGGATAAGATTATTTTTAAAACTCCAGAAGATGCCGTGCGTATTCTTGAAGAAGATAAAAAGATCTGGAGAGAAACAGAAATTCAAATTTGTTCAGAAAAACCTCAAGTAAATGAACAAACAAAACGTATTTATATCTGCCCATTTACCGGAAAAGTCTTTGCAGATAATGTTTATGCCAATCCCCAAGATGCAATTTATGATTGGCTCTCGTCATGTCCACAAAATGTAGAAAAACAAAGCGGTGTGCGTGTAAAACGTTTTCTTGTTTCTGAAGATCCCGACGTAATTAAAGAATATATTGCTCTTCCTAAAGAACCTATTGTAAAAACCGTATTTGCCTCAGCAATTACAGGAAAATTATTCCATAGTTTACCTCCATTGTTAGAAGATTTTATTTCCGGGTACTTGCGTCGAATGACTTTAGAAGAAGTGCAAAATCAAAATAAATTTCAACTGGAAAGTTCTTTCCTTGCGCTATTACAAAATGCTTTAGTGGAAGACAAAATAGCGAAATTCATAGAGAGCTTGGCAGATGATACCGCCTTTCATGTATATATTAGTCAATGGGTAGATACAGAAGAGTAAGTAATTCTTCTCAAGAAACCATAACCTTAGGAGCAGAATTAGGGAAAATACTTTCCCCTGGATCTGTATTGCTTGTATTTGGCGATTATGGAAGTGGGAAAACAGAATTCATACGAGGGGTTACTTTAGGATATTTGGGATACACCTCAGCTCAAGAAGTCGCTAGCCCCTCGTTCTCTCTATTACATGTCTATGGTGATGAATCTCGAAGATTGTGCCATTACGATTTTTACCGACTCGAAAACAACAATCTAGAATACGTTTTTCACGATACGGAAGAAGAAGATGTCTTGTGCATTGAATGGCCAAATGAAATACAAATTCCTAAATTTCGTGAATGGTTGGCTGTCTATATTACAATATGCACGGAATTCCAAAGAGATATATCCATAGAGGGCTCTCCCATGTTATTATCAAAAATGTTGAGGAAATAAAAAGAAAACATGACTTTATTGAAAGATACGATTTTTGTTTGCTTGGATTGTGAAATGACCGGGCTAGATGTAAAGAAAGATCGTATTATTGAAATTGCTGCAGTCCGCTTTACTTTTGATACCGTGATTGATTCCATGGAATTTTTAATCAATCCAGAACGCGTGGTATCTGTAGAATCACAAAGAATACACCACATTTCCAACGCAATGTTGAAAGATCAATCCAAAATGTCTGCACTCTTCCCGAGAATTAAAGCTTTCCTCAGAGAAGGTGACTATATTGTCGGCCACAGTGTCGGATTTGATTTGCAGGTGTTAACCCAAGAAGTAGAAAGAATAGGGGAAACCTTTCTTTCTAAGTACACTATTATAGATACTTTAAGATTAGCAAAGGAATACGGTGATAGTCCCAACAACTCTTTGGAATCCCTTGCTGTACACTTTAATGTTCCTTATGATGGAAACCATCGTGCTATGAAAGATGTTGAAATTAATATTAATATTTTCAAACACTTATGCAAACGTTTTCGTACTTTAGAGCAACTGAAACAAGTATTAGCTAAACCTATAAAGATGAAATATATGCCCTTGGGCAAACATAAAGGAAGATGCTTTTCAGAGATTCCTCTCGCCTATCTCCAATGGGCATCAAAAATGGATTTTGATACTGACCTACTCTTTTCGATTCGCCATGAAATTAAACATCGTCAAAAAGGAACGGGTTTTGCTCAAGTAAATAATCCTTTTATGGAATTATAGCCTTTGTAAGATAATGAACACATACTATAGACTGGGTCTTTAATTATCATGAATTTCTTGATTTTCTTTAAATCGCCCGATATTATCACAATCAAATAAATAGCTTTTCTAGAGAGTATTTAATGCTTAAGAAAAAGCCCGTATCCTGTAGTCACATTGAAGGACACGTATATAAAATTTTCCCCAATGATCTTAATCCAAACAACATTGTCTTTGGAGGATTATTAATGAGTCTACTCGACCGGTTGGCAGCGGTTGTAGCTGAACGGCATGCGGAATCTATGTGTGTTACAGCATGTGTCGATGCCCTCTGTTTTTATGCTCCCGCCTATATGGGAGAAAACTTGATTTGTAAAGCTGCTGTTAATAGAACATGGCGCACTTCATTAGAAGTAGGAGCGAAAATATGGGCAGAAAATATATACAAACAAGAACAACGACATATTACTTCCGCATACTTTACCTTTGTTTCTGTTAACATACAGAATCAACCCGTTCCTGTTCACCAAATTGTCCCAGAAACTTCTGAAGAAAAACGTCGGTTTAATGAAGCAAATCAACGGCGTCAGACTCGATTGAACATAAATAAATAAGGAGATTTGGTGCTCAGAATCTTCAGCTTTTCTGCTTCCTGGGTACTTATAGCTTTTGCTCAACCAGATATGAGCTGCTTTTTCTCCTTAGCAGGTGCTACGTGTGGTTACGGATTGCTTTGGTATAGCTTAGAATCTTTAAAAGACACCTCTTTATCTGCAAAAACTACATTTACTCTTCTATTTTTTTGGTCTGTTACAATAGAAGCTGTACATTTTTCTTGGATGCTCTCTGATCTCTATGTAGGGAAGTTTATTTACGCAGTATGGCTTGTATTGATTGGGGGATTGGCACTCCTATTTGCTAGTTTTTCCTATATGTTGATAGTTACTGTACGTCAACAACGTTATCAGCTTCTTTGGTCCTTCCCTGGAGTCTGGGTTGCTATAGAAATGGTAAGATTCTATGGCCTATGCTCAGGAATGTCCTTAGATTATTTAGGTTGGCCTATGACTGCGTGTGCTTATGGACGACAATTTGGGGGTTTTTTTGGCTGGGCAGGGCAAAGCTTTGCTGTCATAGCAACAAATATCAGTTTCTATATGATGTTATTAAAGAAAAGACAGGCAAGAACCCTTTGGCTTACTTTCCTTCTTTTACCTTACAGTCTAGGAGGCGTGCATTATGAATATTTGAAAAAAATCCTTAACCTTGAGAAAAATAGGATGAACGTTGCTGTTCTACAGCCAGCAAGACCTCCGGGAGAATTAAACTATGAAAGCCCAACATGGGTATGGGCGCAGTTTGTGAAACTCATCGCAACCATAGAAAAACCTATAGACCTACTCGTTTTCCCCGAAGTCGCCGTCCCTTTCGGCGTGGATAAAAAAATCTACCCTTATGAAGATTGCCTCCCCTTACTCGTACCCTTTGCTGAATTTCCTCGGAATAAAGGACCTTTGGCAAATATCGACTGGCTACAAATTCTAGCAAAGTATTTTAATTGTTTTATACTTATCGGTCTTGAACGCTGGGAAAATATCAATAATTCATTACACCTGTATAATGCCGCTGAACTCATATCTCACCAAGGTACTGGGGTAGGCTATGATAAACGTGTTCTTGTCCCAGGAGGAGAGTACATCCCTGGAGGAAAATTCGGCCTCTTTATATGTAAAAAATTTTTTCCTGCATATGCTCTACCCTATCAACGTCTCCCAGGAACACGTCCTGGCGTGATTCACTTAACAGGGCTACCAGCTATTGGAGTTTCTATCTGTTACGAAGAGACCTTTGGACACCTTTTGCGTACCTATAAACAACAAGGAGCGGAACTACTCGTCAACTTAACAAATGACGCTTGGTACCCTCACTCTCGATTACCGCTAGTACATTTTTATCACGGTATTCTAAGGAATCAAGAGCTTGGTCTACCCTGCGTGCGCGCCTGCCAGACAGGGGTTACAGTAGCTGCAGATGCCCTAGGTAGAGTACTCAATGTGCTTCCTTATGAAACGCGTTCAACAAAAGCTTCTGCAGAAGTTTTACAAGTCTCTATTCCTTTATTTCGTTACAAAACTTTATATGCTTTCTGTGGAGATTTTCCTATGGTTTTCATGGCATTATCTGCATTAGGCTACCTAGGATATCGCTTGCTTGCTAAAAAAGAAAATGGATAATATACAAGGACTCTTTGTCAGGTTTTTGCATGTTAAGACGCACTCAAAGAACGTTAAAACGCGAAGTTTGCTATTCTGGAGTAGGGATTCACTTTGGAAAGTCAGCTAGTCTTACTCTACAGCCTGCTCAGGCAAATACAGGAATTATTTTTCGGCGCTTTGATGTCTCAGGCAAGCAACAAGATGTTCCCGCATTGCTCTCTCATGTCTATGACACAGGGCGTAGCACAACATTATCAGAAGGCCCGGTGATTGTTGCCACTGTAGAGCATCTTTTAGCCGCCCTGCGTTCTAGTAATATAGATAACGCTATTATCCAGTGCAGCGAAGAAGAAATCCCTATAGGGGACGGCAGTTCTAATATATTTATGGATTTAATTGATGAAGCTGGAATTTGTGAACAAAAAGAGCAAGTTTCCATTGCTAGACTATCGTGCCCTGTATATTATCAAGCTCAGGATATTTTTCTTGCAGCCTTTCCTTTTGATAAACTGAAAATTTCCTATACATTACATTATCCACAAAGTCCTACAATTGGCACTCAATACCGTTCCCTCATAATTACGGAAGAGTCTTTTCGTAAAGAAATAGCTCCTTGTAGAACATTTGCTTTATACAATGAATTATGCTGGTTGATGAATAAAGGATTGATTGGTGGTGGATGCCTTGAAAATGCTGTGGTGTTTAAAGATGATGGCATCATTAGTCGAGGTCAATTGCGGTTTTCTGATGAACCTGTTAGGCATAAAATCTTGGATTTGATAGGAGACCTTTCTTTAGTGGGACAGCCTTTTGTTGCTCACGTGCTTGCCGTAGGTTCTGGACACGCTTCCAATATAGCCTTGGGAAAAAAGATTTTAGAAGTATTGTATTTGTAAGATGAGACAACCAATGAACGAGCCTCCTGTAGTAAAATTACGTGAATTATTGGATTTGCTTCCACATCGGTACCCTTTTTTACTGGTTGATAAGATTTTATCTTATGATATTGAAAACCACACCATTGTAGCTCAAAAAAATGTAACGATAAATGAGCATTTTTTTATGGGACATTTCCCTAATGCGCCTATTATGCCCGGAGTTCTAATATTAGAGTCTTTAGCACAAGCAGCAGGAGTATTGTTGGGGTTGGTTTTGGAAAATAATAAAAATAAGTGGGTAGCTTTATTTTTGGGCATCCAAAAAGCTAAATTTCGTCAAGCTGTTAAACCAGGAGATGTGTTGACTCTACACGCTGGGTTTTCTTTAGTATCAACAAAAGGAGGCAAGGCATCAGCACAAGCATACGTAGACTCTCAATTAGTCGCCGAAGCTGAGTTAAGTTTTGCTCTGGTAGATAGGGAATCGATATAATAACGGAAAGATATGACGGACATTCACCCAACTGCAATTATTGAATCCGGAGCAAAAATTGGAAAGAATGTTGTTATTGAACCCTATGTTGTTGTCAAGTCTACGGTAACCCTATGTGATAATGTTATTGTGAAGTCCTATGCCTATATTGATGGATACACCACAATAGGTCAGGGGACGACAATATGGCCATCTGCTATGATTGGAAATAAACCCCAGGATTTAAAATATCGTGGAGAAAAAACGTATGTTTCTATTGGTGAGAATTGTGAAATTCGAGAATTTGTAATCATTACTTCTTCTACATTCGAAGGAACTACAGTTTCCATAGGGAATAATTGTTTAATTATGCCCTGGGCACATGTTGCTCATAATTGTACTCTTGGCCATCACGTAGTTTTAAGTAACCACGCACAACTTGCAGGGCATGTTCAAGTTGGAGATTATGCTATTCTCGGTGGTATGGTTGGAGTACATCAGTTTGTTCGTATTGGAGCTCATGCCATGGTAGGGGCCTTGAGTGGTATCCGGAGGGATATCCCCCCCTACACTATAGGGAGCGGCAATCCTTACCTACTTGCTGGGATTAATAAAATTGGCTTACAAAGACGACAAGTTCCCTTCGCTACCCGATTAGCACTTATCAAAGCTTTTAAAAAAGTTTATCGTACAGAAAGTTGTTTTTTTGAATCTTTAGCCGAAGCTAAAGAGGAATATGGTCATATTCCTGAAGTAAAGTATTTAATTAATTTTTGCCAAGATCCTAGCAAACGTGGAATAGAACGTGGCGTAGATAAACAAGCTTTGCAAGATGAAAATTTAGAAAAAGAGAGCGCTTTAATTGAGTCTTAAAGTTGTATACTTTGGCACACCCCAATTTGCTGCTACTGTTTTAGAGGGTTTGCTTGCACAGGATGTGCACATTGTTGGTGTTGTTTCTCGAGCAGATAAACCTCAAAAAAGATCATCCCAACTCATTCCCTCTCCTGTAAAAATGCTGGCGTTACAACATAAACTGCCCCTTCTCCAACCTAATAAAGCTTCTGATCCCGAATTTATGCAACAGCTTCGCCTTTGGAACGCGGATGTATTTCTTGTTGTTGCCTATGGTGCCATTCTTTGCCAAACCGTGCTTGATATTCCACGTTATGGATGTTATAACCTACATGCAGGACTTCTTCCAGCTTATCGTGGAGCCGCTCCCATACAGCGGTGCATTATCGATGGCGCTACAGAATCAGGGAATACCGTGATTCATATGGACGCCGGTATGGATACAGGAGATATAGTCAACACTACCTACCTACCCATAGGTCCAGACATGACAGCCGGAGAGCTTGCCTTGGGTCTTGCTGAACAAGGGCCGGATGTTCTCATAAAAACTTTACAGCAGATTGAAAAAAATACGTTACAGCCTATACCACAGGATTCCACTTTAGCGACGGTGGCTCCTAAGCTATCTAAAGAAGAAGGCCAAATTTTTTGGAATCAGCCTGCTAAAAAAGTGTATGCTCATATACGCGGGGTTACGCCAATTCCCGGAGCATGGACGCTCTTTTCTTTTCTAAACACATCTCCAAAACGCTTGATCATTCGTAAAGCTACCCTGGCAGCAGAAAAAGGAAGTTACGGACAGTCAGGCACTCTTCTCGTAACAAATAAACAGAACTTGTTAATTGCTTGTTTCGAAGGAGCCATGTATTTGCATCAAGTACAAATCGAAGGCAAAAGTGTTATGGATATAAAAATCTTTTTAAATGGCTATCCAGAAGAAAAAATTAAAATAGTTTTTTCTTTGCATAATCATTAACATCATAAGCTACTTTTTATTAATATTGAACTCAATTAAGCCGTTTTGTGTTATCATTAATTTCTGCTTTTTTAAATCCTTTTAAGGAGGTGAGAATGGCGATAAACGCAATTAGATTGGCAGGGTGTTCTTCAAAAATGCTGTACTTAGCCCAGCAACAAACGCAGCAAGTATCTAAAACCAATTGTTTTAAAGCTTTTTTTTTAAATCCACAAAATAAACTCGCGCGATTTATCACTTTATCAAAGGCAAGCGATAAAGTTATTAAATGTACCCGAGCGATCGCGGAATGTACTAGCGGAATTCTTCAAGAAACTCAATGTCACGGTGAGGCGCTTATAGTAGCCAATAAAATTTCGAAGACGCTAAAAATAGCCCGCGAAGTAGTAGCTTTACCCAACGTGTTCAGTGGAGCTTTACCCTCATGTGTTCTTGCCACAAAAAGTTGTTATCAACACGCACGTGAAGTATACGCAACAAATCCAAAGTTCACTCCTGATTATTTTCCTACCAAGTACAATCAATTTAGATTGCAAAGAGGTGATTATGCTTTGCTGGCTGCTAAAGACGCATGTTTTGCTTTAAGTTCCCTGACTTATAGTTTAACTTTTGGTGTCTTACGTCCTACGATGTTTGTAAATAACCTAACAGTAGAACCCTTTTTGCCCCCTGAAGTGAAAGCAAACTTTATTACAGCAGTCGTAGGTTTAATGACTATTAACCACGCTACAGTAATTTTAGGGAATGTTATGGGATTAGTCTTGGAAATGAGTGCTTATAAACGTGCCATAGCGTCTATTAATTCCCCTGTTCCTGTGGAAATGTTCCAGTTTGACTCTGGTAAGCAGCAAACAGGGTATTGTGCTCTACTCATGCCTGAACTGCAGTGCGATGCCATACGAAGTTTAAGAAGAGAACACGTAGCTATTATGAAAAAAAGTATTCTTTCTATAGTAGAAAAAGGTCTTGAATTAATTTGCGATGGACTCAAACTTATCCCTATGCCTCTCACATCTGGCTGTAATCTTGCCATTACTGGGTGTCTAATAGCCGCATCCTCAGCTGTGGGAACGTATAGCATCTGGACTAGTCTAGAGGTAAAACCTAAGTAGTTTATAAAGTTTTTACTCTTTTGGTTTCAAACTTACTTTGAAAAAATCCTTTAAAAGTAAGTTTATTTTTATTAAAAGTAAAAGTTTTCAAGCATCTTTTATTTTCGTACTCTTAGTGCTTAGATTGCTTTTTTCTTATTGTAAAAATCTTCTCCCTTTGATAACCTCTCCCTTTATTTCTTAAGGAAAAGGTTCCTTTTCTTTTTAGGGAATTCTGCAAGTAAAATACTAACTAAAACTGCCTGACTGTTTTAAGATATAGGCAAGTCGTTGTTATTAATGGGTAAAAGTTTATGCACTCTCATATTAGCTTGATGGGGAAAAAAGAAGGCATGATTCACATCTTTGATAAAGAAGGGAATGTAGTTGCCTGCTCAGTCGTGCGCGTTGAGCCCAACGTGGTTACTCAAATAAAAACCAAAGAGACCGACGGGTATTTCTCGTTGCAGATGGGCGCCGAAGAGGTTCACTTACCCGCGAAAACAGTGGCAAAACGTTTCAGTAAGCCTAAACTCGGGCATCTACGAAAAGTAGATGGCCGAGTTTTTCGTTTTCTTAAAGAAGTCCGTGCTTCTGAAGAAATTGTGGATGGTATAGCTTTAGGTGATGCTTTTGGTTTGGAGATATTTGTAGAAGCCCTTGCTGTAGATGTTAGCGGTGTATCAAAAGGAAAAGGATTTCAAGGAGTAATGAAAAAATTTGGATTTCGTGGAGGTCCTGGAAGCCATGGCTCAGGGTTTCATCGTCATGCGGGTTCTATAGGAATGCGCTCAACTCCTGGACGTTGCTTCCCAGGAAGTAAACGGCCTAGCCACATGGGAGATAAAAATGTAACTGTGACCAATTTAAAAGTCATTCAAGTGGATTTAGAAAAAAAATTTTTACTCATTAAAGGCGCTATTCCCGGTTCTAGAGGTTCTGTTGTTATAGTAAAACATTCTTCCAGAGCTTAGAAATGGTGAAGGATAGGGAATGTAGAAGAGGTCCTAATGGTTGTGTTGTCGAAAGTTGATTTTTTGGGAAATGAAGTAAGCAAAATAGAAGTAGCCGAGAGTTTTTTTGCTCAAAAAGGTAATGGACTTCAGTTAATTAAAGACTATCTTGTTGCTATTCGTGCAAATAACAGACAGTGGTCTGCATGTACCCGAAATCGTTCAGAAGTCAGCCACTCCACAAAAAAGCCTTTTAAACAAAAGGGAACAGGAAATGCTCGTCAAGGATGTTTAGCTTCTCCTCAATTTCGAGGGGGAGGAATTGTTTTTGGGCCTAAGCCAAAGTTTGATCAACATGTACGTATCAATCGTAAAGAAAGAAGAGCAGCAGTGCGATTACTGTTAGCGCAAAAAATTCAAGGAAATAAATTAACAGTTGTGGATGATACGGCATTTATAGAGTCGTTTCCCCATCCTAAAACTCAAATTGCGTTGAAGTTTTTGCAGGATTGTGGAGTAGAATGTCGTAGCGTATTATTTATTGATCACCTAGATCATGCGGAAAAAAATAAGAATTTAAGATTAAGTTTGCGAAATCTTACTGCAGTTCAAGGCTTTGTCTACGGCATGAATGTCAATGGGTATCATTTAGCTTCTGCTCATAATATAGTGATTTCTGCCAAGGCTTTAGAGGAACTTATCAGCCATCTTGTTTCCGAGGCGAAAGATTAAAAGGAAAAATTAGGATATGAAAGATCCATATGATGTAATCAAACGTCATTACGTGACAGAAAAAGCTAAAATGCTCGAAACTCTGAGTTTGGGGAGTGGAGAAGGAAAGAAAAAGGGAAGCTTTTGTGCACATCCTAAATTTGTTTTTGTTGTTGCACATGATGCGACGAAGCCACTCATTGCTAAGGCTTTGGAAGTGATCTATGCTGATAAAAATATAAAAGTAAAGAATGTAAATACAATTTGCGTGAAGTCTCAGCCTGCTCGAATGTTTCGTGGGCGTCGGAAAGGAAAAACTGCAAGCTTCAAAAAAGCCATTGTGACCTTTTATCAAGGACACTCTATCACATAATTTATTGGAGAGAAGACAAGTATGTTTAAAAAGTTTAAGCCAGTAACTCCAGGCACTAGGCAGTTAGTCCTTCCTGCTTTCACTGAGTTAACTACACGTGGTGAGATGCGTGGGACACAGTCTAAGAGGAGTCTTAGGCCTAATAAAAAGCTCTCCTTTTTTAAGAAGAGTTCTGGTGGAAGAGATAACCTAGGGCATATATCCTGCCGTCACCGTGGCGGAGGAGCAAAACAGCTTTATAGAGTGATTGATTTTAAGCGCAACAAAGACGGCATTCCTGCTAAAGTGGTCTCCGTAGAATATGATCCGAATCGTTCGGCTTACATTGCTCTTTTAAATTATATTGACGGGGAAAAGCGTTATATTCTTGCTCCCAAAGGCCTCCAAAGAGGAGATCAAGTGATTTCAGGAGAGGGAAGTCCCTTCAAACCTGGGTGTTGCATGACTTTAAGGAGTATGCCTTTGGGGTTGTCTGTGCATAATATTGAAATGCGTCCTCATTCTGGAGGTAAATTAGTAAGATCTGCAGGATTAGCAGCACAAATTATTGCCAAAGCTTCTGGATATGTGACATTAAAAATGCCTTCTGGTGAATTTCGTGTAATAAATGAAGGTTGTCGAGCAACTATTGGTGAACTTTCCAATGCTGATCATGGTCTGCGTGTCGATGGAAAGGCAGGAAGAAGGCGCTGGATGGGTGTCCGGCCTACAGTACGTGGTACGGCCATGAATCCTGTGGATCATCCGCATGGTGGCGGAGAAGGCCGTCATAATGGCTATATTCCGCGAACTCCTTGGGGAAAAGTGACAAAAGGATTGAAGACGCGAGATAAGCGTAAAAGTAATAAATGGATTGTTAAAGACCGTAGGAAATAGAAATTATGAGTAGATCGCTGAGGAAAGGTCCGTTTGTTGATCATCATTTACTAAAAAAAATTCGTGCTATGAATAGTGAAGAAAAAAAGATTCCTATTAAAACATGGTCGCGTCGTTCTATGATTACTCCTGAAATGATCGGACATACTTTTGAAGTCCATAATGGGAAAAAATTTCTTTCCGTATTTGTTTCGGAAACTATGGTAGGGCACAAGTTGGGAGAATTTTCTCCCACAAGGATATTTAAAAGTCATCCTGTAAAAAAAGGGTAAGCTAACTTAAAGGAGAGGCGTGTCATGTTTAAGGCGACCGCTCGTTATATTCGGGTACAACCTCGCAAGGCTAGATTGGCTGCTGGACTTATGAAAAATTTAAGCGTTCAGAAAGCCGAAGAACAATTACGTTTTTCACAGTTGAAAGCGGGAAGGTATTTAAAAAAGGTTTTGCATAGTGCTGTAGCCAACGCAGAATTGCGTGAAAATATAAAACGTGAAAATTTAGACGTGATGGAAGTCCGCGTAGATGTAGGACCAGTTTACAAACGATCTAAATCAAAAAGTCGGGGAGGACGTTCTCCTATTTTAAAGCGTACTAGCCACTTGACTGTTATTGTTGGTGAAAAGAAGTCATAGGAGAAAATCATGGGTCAAAAAGGTTGTCCAATCGGGTTTCGAACAGGAGTAACAAAAAAATGGCGTTCCCTCTGGTATGGAAATAAGCAAGAATTTGGTAAATTTCTTATAGAAGATGTTAAAATCCGAGAGTTTTTAAGTAAAAAGCCTTCGTGTCAAGGTGCGGCCGGTTTTATTGTTCGTCGCATGAGTGGGAAGATAGAAGTGACAATCCAAACAGCGCGTCCAGGTTTGGTCATTGGGAAAAAAGGTGCTGAGGTTGACTTACTCAAAGAAGAACTCAAAAAGCTTACAGGCAAAGAGGTCTGGTTAGAAATTGCAGAAATCAAACGTCCTGAACTAAACGCGAAATTAGTTGCGGATAGTATTGCTAAACAAATTGAGCGTCGAGTCTCTTTTAGAAGAGCAATGAAAAAAGCCATGCAATCTGTAATGGATGCTGGTGCTGTTGGTGTGAAAATTCAAGTTTCTGGAAGATTGGCTGGAGCTGAAATCGCTCGTTCTGAATGGTATAAAAATGGTCGTGTGCCTCTACATACATTAAGAGCGGATATTGATTATGCTACTGCATGTGCAGCAACGACTTATGGCATTATTGGTGTAAAGGTTTGGATTAACCTTGGGGAAAAATCCTCTACAACTGTGAGTATGACTGTTGTAAACAACACAGCGCCTACAGTAGCTGCTTTAGGGTCATAAATGTTGTAAATAAGGATATATGAATTGCTATGTTGATGCCTAAACGAACAAAATTTCGCAAACAACAAAAAGGTCAATTTGCTGGCTTAAGTAAAGGAGCTACTTTTGTTGACTTTGGTGAATTTGCCATGCAGACCTTAGAGCGAGGGTGGGTAACAAGTCGACAAATTGAAGCTTGTCGCGTAGCTATTAACAGATATTTGAAACGCAAAGGAAAAGTTTGGATACGTGTTTTTCCTGATAAAAGCGTAACAAAAAAACCTGCAGAAACTCGTATGGGTAAAGGTAAAGGAGCTCCGGACCATTGGGTTGCTGTTGTTCGTCCTGGACGTATACTATTTGAAGTGGCTAACGTTTCAAAAGAAGATGCTCAAGATGCTTTGCGTAGGGCAGCAGCAAAATTGGGAATCAGAACACGTTTTGTTAAGCGAGTAGAAAGGGTATAAATATGGCTACAAAAAAAAGTTTGTTGACTGAGCTAAGAGAAAAGAGTGTTGATGAGCTAGAAACATATATTCATGACAATAAAAAAGCTCTCTTCAATTTAAGAGCTGAAGCGTTGTTACAAAATAAAGCCGTGAAAATCCATATGTTTTCTATACATAAAAAGAATATTGCTCGGGCTTTAACAGTAAAACAAGAAAGAAGGGAAAGGATCCATGACTAACGAACTAAGAAACTCTAGGAAAACAAAAACTGGAGTGGTTGTTTCTGCAAAAATGGACAAAACAGTGGTTGTTCGAGTAGAGAGAATATATTCGCATTCACAATATCTTAAGGTAGCTCGAAGTTCAAAAAAATATTATGCACATAATACATTTGACCTTTCCGAAGGAGATAAAGTGCAAATTGAAGAAACGCGACCTTTGTCAAAATCGAAAAGATGGCGCGTTGTTGCGCGCATGGATTAGTGGAGTGGGTAAATAGAGTTATGATCCAACAAGAAAGTCAGTTAAAAGTTGCTGATAATACCGGAGCTAAAAAAGTAAAATGTTTTAAGGTTTTAGGGGGTTCCCGTAGGCGGTACGCTAGTGTGGGAGATGTAATTGTATGTTCTGTCAGGGAAGTAGAACCTAATACTTCTATGAAGAAGGGAGATGTAATTAAAGCTGTTATTGTCCGTACACGTCGGCATATTATAAGAAAAGATGGTTCTACTCTAAGATTCGATACCAATAGTTGTGTCGTTATTGATGATAAAGGCAACCCTAAAGGAACGCGGATTTTTGGTCCTGTAGCTCGAGAAATTCGTGACCGAGGTTTTGTAAAAATTAGTTCTTTGGCTCCTGAGGTAATTTAAGGAGAAAAAAGTATGGGAAAGCGTAATATTCGTGTTGGTGACACAGTCTATATAGCCACTGGCAATGATAAAGGTAGGGAAGGTAAGATCCTCTCTAGCTTAAAAGATAAGGTTATAGTGGAAGGAGTGAATGTCCGCATAAAAAATATTAAACGTAGTCAAAGCAATCCTAAAGGTAAGCGTATTCATATTGAAGCCCCCATCCACATCTCGAATGTGCGTTTAAGTATAGCAGGTGAACCTGCAAAGCTTTCTGTTAAAATAACAGGAAAGAGAAAAGAACTTTGGCATAGAAGTGGAAATGGTGTTTCTCAGTTATATCGTTTAGTGAAAGCAAAAAAAGGCTAATATGAGCAGATTAAAAAAAAATTATACTGAAAAAATCCGCACTTCTCTACGCGAAAGGTTTGGTTATGCAAATGTTATGCAAATTCCTGTTCTCAAAAAAATTGTGTTAAGCATGGGACTTGCCGAAGCTGCAAAAGATAAAAATCTATTTCAGGCACATTTAGAAGAACTAGCTAGGATTTCTGGGCAAAAGCCTTTGGTGACTAAGGCTAAAAATTCTATAGCAGGTTTTAAGTTGCGCGAAGGTCAAGGAATAGGAGCTAAAGTTACTCTTCGTGGTGTGCGTATGTATGATTTTATGGATCGGTTTTGCAATATCATCTCCCCGCGAATTCGTGATTTCCGTGGATTTTCTAATCAAGGTGACGGTCGTGGCTGTTATTCTTTAGGATTGGATGATCAGCAAATTTTCCCAGAAGTAGATTTGGATCGTGTAAAGCGTACTCAAGGATTAAATATCACTTGGATAACGACTGCGCAAACAGATCTTGAATGTACAACATTGTTAGAGTTGATGGGTTTGCGGTTTAAGAAGACTTAATAATAAAAAGGATCAATATGGGCATGACAAGTGATTCTATAGCAGATTTGTTAACGCGAATTCGCAATGCTTTAATGGCAGAGCACCTGTATGTAGATGTAGAGCATAGTAAAATGCGCGAGGCTATCGTAAAAATCCTCAAGCAAAAAGGTTTCATTGCTCATTATTTAGTAAAAGAAGAAAATCGCAAGCGTGCAATGCGTGTATTTTTACAGTACTATGCTGATCGTAAACCTGCGATACGCCAACTCAAACGTGTGTCTAAACCTTCTCGAAGGGTTTATGTAGCAGCTACACAAATACCCTATGTTTTTGGGAATATGGGAATCTCTGTACTCTCCACTTCTCAAGGAGTCGTCGAAGGAGCTTTCGCCCGATCCAAAAATATTGGAGGCGAATTGCTCTGCCTAGTTTGGTAATAGAATGTTAGAATTTAATAGGATGGTACAGCATGTCTCGTAAAGCTCGAGAACCTATTCCACTCCCTCAGGGTGTAGAAGCCAGTATTCAAAATGATGAAATTATTGTGAAAGGACCTAAAGGTTCATTGACACAAAAGTTAATGAAAGACGTAGAAGTTGTCATAAAAGATAAAGAAGTGTTAGTTCATTCGTCTTCAAAAGATCAATCCACCTCTATGCAAGGTCTTTATTGGGCTTTGATTTTTAACATGGTACAAGGAGTCCATACTGGATTTGAAAAACGCTTAGAAATGGTAGGTGTAGGTTTTAGGGCCTCTGTTCAAGGTTCTTTTTTAGATCTTTCTATTGGTGTTTCTCATCCTACAAAAATGCCTATTCCTTCTTCTCTTCAAATTGTTGTGGAGAAAAACACACTCATTTTAGTCAAAGGTATTGATAAACAATTAGTGGGACAATTTGCTGCAAGTGTTCGCGCCAAGCGTCCTCCCGAGCCTTATAAAGGAAAAGGTATTCGTTATGAAAACGAATATATTCGTCGTAAGGCTGGGAAAGCAGCGAAAACAGGTAAAAAATAGAGAGCAATAAGTTTAGTAGCCATGGAAAGTTCGTTATATAAGAAGTCTTTAAGGAAAAGACGCAGAGCTTTAAGAGTTCGTAAGATATTAAGAGGTTGTTCTTTAAAACCTCGTTTATCTGTAGTAAAAACAAATAAGCATATTTACATTCAGTTAATAGACGATGCTATCGGCAAGACATTAGCCTCTGTTTCTACTTTATCAAAATTAAGTAGAGATGAAGGTTTAACTAAAAAGAATCAAGAAGTTGCGAAAATCTTGGGAATGAAAATTGCTGAATTAGGGAAGAATCTTCAAGTAGATCGAGTGATATTTGATCGAGGGCCTTTTAAATATCATGGGATCGTAGCTATGGTAGCAGAAGGGGCCCGTGAAGGTGGATTACAGTTTTAATGAAGGTGTAAAAAGAGATGTCATTACCAAAGAGTTCTCATAAAGAAGATCAATTAGAAGAGAAAGTTCTTGTTGTTAACCGTTGTTCTAAAGTTGTCAAGGGGGGGCGTAAATTTAGCTTTTCTGCTTTGATACTTGTCGGAGACGGTAAGGGTCGTTTGGGGTATGGTTTTGCAAAAGCTAATGAACTTACAGATGCGATTCGTAAAGGTGGTGAAGCAGCTAGGAAAAATTTAATGCATATTCATACTTTAACAAAAAATTCTATCCCTCATGAAGTTCTCGTGTGTCATGATGGAGCACAGTTACTCCTAAAACCCGCAAAACCTGGGACGGGAATTGTTGCGGGTTCCCGTATTCGTTTAATTCTAGAAATGGCTGGAATTAAAGATATTGTTGCTAAAAGTTTTGGTTCTAACAATCCTATGAACCAGGTAAAAGCGGCATTTAAAGCGCTTATGGAACTTTGTGTGCCAAACAATATAAGAAGAGAGAGAGTTGTTCATGATTAAATTGGAATCTTTAAACGAGTCTGCAGCGCGTAAACGAAGAAAAAAAATACTTGGCCGAGGTCCTTCTTCTGGTCATGGGAAGACTAGTGGTCGAGGCCATAAAGGAGACGGGAGTCGTTCTGGTTATAAGCGTCGTTTTGGTTATGAAGGAGGAGGAGTTCCTTTGTATCGAAGGGTCCCCACACGAGGATTTTCTCATGCCCGTTTTGATAAAAGTGTTGGGGAAATTACCACAGATCGCTTAATACAGCTCTTTCAAGAAGGAGAGGCGATTACTTTAGACGCTTTGAAGGCAAAAAAAGCAATCGCTAAAGACGCAGTGCGGGTAAAAGTAATTCTTAAAGGAAGCTTAGAGAAAGTCTTTATTTGGCAGGACACTGCAGTAGTCTTATCTCAAGGAGTGCAAAATCTACTAGGTGTTGCTTAAAAGTAGGAAGATTTCGGCTGCGCATGACAACATTAAAACAAATTTTTTCAATTGCTGAATTAAGACAAAAGTTATTCTATACCTTTGCCTTACTTGCAGTCTGCAGAGTCGGCATCTTTATCCCCGTTCCAGGAATAAACGGAGAACGGGCTGTTGCATATTTCAAACAGCTCTTAGGATCAGGTCAAAATTTATTTCAATTAGCAGATATCTTTTCTGGAGGAGCTTTTGCTCAAATGACGGTAATTGCTTTAGGAGTTGTCCCGTACATTTCAGCTTCTATTATTGTACAGCTATTCCTTGTATTTATGCCTTCACTACAAAGAGAGCTTAGAGAATCACCGGATCAAGGAAAGCGTAAAATTGGCAGGCTCACACGTCTATTTACCGTAGGTTTGGCTGTTGTGCAGTCGCTTTTATTTGCTAAATTTGCTTTGAGAATGAACTTAACAATTCCTGGTATTGTTTTGCCTACCCTACTGTCATTAAAGATTTTTGGCATTCCTTGGATTTTTTATATAACTACTGTAGTTGTCATGACTACGGGAACCCTTTTATTAATGTGGATAGGAGAACAAATCTCCGACAAAGGAATTGGAAATGGAATCAGTTTAATTATTACTTTGGGCATACTCGCCTCTTTCCCTTCAGTGCTTGGTTCTATTGTAAATAAATTAAATTTGGGTTCGCAGGATCCTTCAGAGTTGGGTCTTTTCTCCATTTCCATGCTCTGCCTGATCTTTGTTTTTGTTCTCATAACTACGATTTTAATTATAGAAGGTGTTAGAAAAATTCCTGTGCAATATGCGCGGAGAGTCGTTGGAAGAAGAGAAATTCCTGGAGGAGGATCATATCTTCCCTTGAAAGTAAATTACGCTGGAGTCATTCCTGTAATTTTTGCTTCTTCTTTACTGATGTTTCCAGCTACTATAGGACAATTTATCGCCTCAGAATCCTCTTGGTTCAAGTACATAGCTATTTGGCTTTCCCCTGGAAGTTGGGTTTATTCACTGTGTTATGTATTATTAATTATATTTTTTACCTACTTTTGGACAGCAACTCAATTTCATCCGGAACAAATTGCTTCTGAAATGAAGAAAAACAATGCATTTATTCCGGGTATTCGACAGGGAAAAGCAACGCAAAATTATTTAGAATATACTATGAATCGCATCACATTTTTAGGTGCAATCTTTTTAGCTGCCATTGCTATTTTACCTTCGATTTTAGGGCGGATACTGCGTGTTGATGCCAATGTAAGCTATTTCTTAGGCGGTACAGCCATGCTTATCGTTGTAGGGGTAATTTTAGATACTGTGAAACAAGTAGATGCTTTTTTGCTTATGCGACGTTATGATAGTTTTTTGAAAACAAATCGTGCAAAAGGAAGGCATTGAAAAATAACAATTTTTGACCTAAGATGCTTGTACTATTTTAAGGGAGGCCTAGCGCATGCCACGCATTATTGGAATTGATATTCCTGCGAAGAAAAAATTAAAAGTAAGTCTGACATATATTTATGGAATCGGACCAGCCCTTTCTAAGAATATTATGGAAAGATTGCATTTAAATCCCGAGTCTAGAGCTTCAGAATTAACGGAAGAAGAGTTAGGACAACTTAATTCTCTTTTGCAATCCGAATTTGTGGTTGAAGGGGATCTGCGACGTCGTGTTCAATCAGATATTAAAAGATTGATTGCGATACATTCTTATCGTGGTCAGAGACATAGGCTTTCATTGCCTGTGCGTGGACAGCGTACAAAAACAAATTCACGCACTCGAAAAGGTAAGCGAAAAACAGTCGCAGGTAAGAAGAAATAATTGTTAATAGGAGTTGTGTTTTGGTTAAAAATCAAGCGCAGGCAAAAAAAAGCATAAAAAGAAAACAGTTAAAGAACATTCCTTCAGGTATTGTTCATGTTAAAGCTACTTTTAATAATACAATAGTATCTATAACTGATCCTGCAGGTAATGTAATTTCTTGGGCTTCAGCAGGTAAAGTTGGATACTCTGGTTCGCGGAAATCCTCTGCTTTTGCTGCTACAGTTGCGGCTCAAGATGCAGCAAAAACTGCCATGAACTCTGGATTGAAAGAAGTTGAGGTTTGCTTAAAGGGTACTGGAGCAGGGCGAGAATCTGCTGTGCGTGCTCTAATAGCTGTGGGTTTAGTTGTTTCTATTATCCGTGATGAAACTCCTGTTCCTCATAATGGTTGTCGACCAAGAAAAAGGCGCAGAGTGTAAGGGTTAGGGTAAGGAGAAAGGAATGTCAGATAACTCACAAAATTTACTTTACGATAAGTTTGAATTACCAGATACAGTTAAGGTCTTTCCTGTCGAAGGTTTCCCAATAGATAAGTATGCACGCTTTATTGCTGAGCCTTTGGAGCGGGGCATGGGCCATACCTTGGGGAATGCCTTGCGACGTGCATTGCTTATTGGGCTGGAAGCCCCTGCAATTATCTCATTTACTATGACTGGGGTTTTGCATGAGTATATGGCAATGGATGGTATTGTCGAAGATGTCACAAATATTGTTCTTAATTTAAAAGGTGCCCTACTAAAGAAGTACCCTATGCAAGATACTTCTTTAGGGCGATCTACGCAGATAATAAAAACTCAAATTTCTATAGATGCTTCTGATTTGGCGGCAGCACAGGGTCAAAAATCAGTTACTTTGGCAGATTTATTGCAACAAGGAGACTTTGAAGCAGTAAATCCAAATCAAGTTATGTTTACTGTAACTAAGCCACTACAATCTGAAGTGCTTTTACGCATAGCCTTCGGTAGAGGCTACACTCCTTCAGAAAGGATTATTCTTGAAGATAAAGGTGTATACGAAATTGTTTTAGATGCAGCTTTTTCTCCTGTGACTTTGGTGAATTATTTTGTAGAAGATACACGTGTAGGTCAGGATACTGACTTTGACCGTTTAGTCTTATACGTAGAAACTGATGGGCGCGTATCTCCTAAAGAAGCGTTAGCTTTTTCCACACAGATTTTAACTAAGCATTTTTCTATTTTTGAAAATATGGATGAAAAGAAAATAGTGTTTGAAGAAGCTGTTTCTATTGAAAAAGAAAATAAAGACGACATTCTTCATAAGCTTATTTTGGGAATTAACGAAATTGAGTTATCTGTACGATCAACAAATTGTTTGTCTAATGCAAATATTGAAACTATCGGAGAGCTAGTCATTATGCCAGAACCTAGATTGTTGCAATTTAGGAACTTTGGCAAAAAATCTCTGTGTGAAATTAAGAATAAATTAAAAGAAATGAAACTTGAGTTGGGGATGGATCTTGCTCAGTTTGGTGTGGGATTAGACAATGTGAAAGAGAAGATGAAATGGTATGCTGAAAAAATTCGAACTAAAAATACCAAAGGATAGGAAGTCTTATGCAACATGCTAGAAAAAAATTTAGAGTGGGTCGTACTTCCTCACACAATCGTTGTATGTTAGCCAATATGTTAAAATCTTTAATTCATTATGAGAAAATTGAAACTACAGTGCCTAAAGCGAAAGAACTACGTCGCCATGCCGATAAAATGATTACCCTAGCCAAGAAAAATACTTTGGCAGCACGACGATTGGCAGTGGCTAGGCTTATGGTGCGATACAATCCGTTAACATCTAAAGAAGCTCGTCAAGCTAAAGGTGGTGATGCTTCGGTTTATAATGTAGATCGGTTAGTCATTAAGAAATTATTTGAAAATTTACGCAGTCGTTTTGTAGAAAGAAGTGGTGGGTACACTCGCATTTTAAAATTACAAAATAGAATTGGTGATAATGCCCAAAAGTGTATTATAGAATTTTTAGCTAGCTAGAGTGAATCTCTTTGAGCACTGAGTGTAGGGGTAAGTAATGAGAATTGCAATTAATGGTTTTGGGCGTATTGGAAGATTGGTTTTGAGACAAATCTTACGAAGAAATACTTCTCTAGACGTTGTGGCTGTTAATGATTTGATTTCTGGCGATGCTTTGACTTACTTATTTAAACACGATTCTACGCACGGTCGTTTTCCGGGTGATGTACGTTATGAGAATGAGAGTGATTGTTTAATCTTTGGTCAACACAAAATTCAATTTTTATCAGAGCGTAATGTTCAAAACCTTCCTTGGAAAGACATGAACATTGATATGGTTGTTGAGAGCTCAGGATTGTTCACTAAAAAAGAAAATGCTGCACAACATCTAACTTCGGGCGCTAAACGTGTCCTTATTTCCGCTCCTGGTAAAGGCGACATTCCTACATTTGTCATGGGTGTAAACCATGAAAAATTCAATCCACAAACGGACATTATTATTTCTAATGCCTCTTGTACAACCAATTGCTTGGCTACTATAGTTAAAGTTCTCTTGGATAATTTTGGAATTACAGAAGGACTCATGACAACAGTGCATGCTGCGACAGCATCTCAACCCGTAGTTGATGGACCTTCTAAAAAGGATTGGCGCGGAGGGCGTGGGTGTCTGCAAAATATCATTCCTGCTGAGACAGGAGCTGCGAAAGCAGTAATTTTGTGCTTACCTGAATTGAAAGGGAAGTTAACAGGCATGGCCTTCCGCGTTCCCGTTGCAGATGTATCGGTGGTTGACCTTACTGTAAGATTAGAAAAATCTACAACATATGATGAAATCTGTACTGTGATGAAGTACGCTGCAAAGACTAATTTAAAAGGCATTTTAGACTATACTGATGAACAAGTCGTTTCTTCGGATTATATAGGATCAGAGTATTCTTCTATATTTGACGCTTTGGCTGGCATGGCCTTAAACGAACGCTTTTTTAAACTTATCTCGTGGTATGACAACGAAATAGGATATGCTACGCGTGTAGTGGATTTATTAGAGTATGTAGCAAAAAAACTCTAAATAAAAGGTTATATTCGTGTATTTTACAAGAGATCCCGTCATTGAAACTGTAATCACTTCTCGAGAAGGGTATAAACTATCTGTAAGAAATACTAAACACTTTTCCCAAGATCCTTTTATTGTTGAAGCTATAGAAGTAATTTCTTTGGGAAGTATTTGTTTTTTTCGGAATTGTGATCATAGTAAACCATTTATTGTTCCCGCGGGCGATTATGAAGTCATGGAAATTCGTGACACTAAAATTAACTTAAAAGCTATTGGGCTAGATCGTAGTGTTAAGATCGCTGGTGGTAGGGAAGCTTTGATAAAGCTAACGAAATCTACAACAATACCTACGACTGTTCCTGACGAGAAGCCTGCGCAGGATGTTTCTGAGGAATGTACAGAAGTTGTTTCTTCTTCTGCTAAGAAGGAAAAAAAGGAAATACGTAACAGTAAGGAATCCTTTAAAGGGGATAAGTGGAAAGAGAAGAAAAAACAAGGCCGTAGAAGAACCCATAAAGAAATCGCTGAGATTACCGGAGCATCTCAAGAGATCCTAGACACTGTTACTGAAGAACTTTGGGAAGAAGCTCAAGAGGCAGAATTGAATGAACAAAAAAAATTCTCCTTATTGCCTCCACCTACAAAATTAATATCCGAAGTAATTTCACAAGTTGTCGTAGACCCCGAAATTACCTCCGCAGATCTTGAAGAATCCCTACAAGCTTTGGTTAAAGAAAGTAGTGAAGTGATTAACGTCTTATTGTCAGGAGATGATGTTGTGCTCTTTCCTGAAGAAGAAACAGGACAAGCCTCTTCATGTTCCTTAGAAAAAGTAGATATATCTTCACAAAATTCTTTCTCTTCGGAAGAAGAGTTTTAGTTTTTGGGTGTTCTTTTCCCCAATTTTTTAGATTAAGGAAGTATACAATCTCTTCTGCATGCCAAATTCTAAAAGATCTTGATCTAGAAGAAGTCCTATGATAAAATCTTTTATAATTCTTGTGGGCTTTATTTAGGTTCTTTCTCTTAGGGAATCAGTTTTTTTTACTTAAATAACCCTCTTTTATTGCTCAGATGGTGGAATGGTAGACACTAGGGACTTAAAATCCCTTGGGCGTAGGCCCGTGCAAGTTCGAGTCTTGTTCTGAGCATCTTTATATCTACGGGTTAAGTTTTGTTCCGTGGCTTTTAAAATAAGGTTTATTTCTCGAACTTAATCACCAGTTCGAGATGTATTGATGCGTGTTGTATGGAAATACTATTTTGTTAATGTTTTAATTTTCAGATAAGTTTCTTTGTTCATATTCAAATGGAAATCTTAGCCTCTTTTCCTTTTTTACAAGTTAATTAAAATGGTTTTTACATGTAGAAAAAGTATCTTTATGAAAATAATAAACAAATGTTTTACTATTTGTATTTTGGATCGCTAGTCAGTCATTGTGCTTGCTATAAAGTAAACTCATAAGTTTTTCATTCTCACAACTATTGTGAATTAGAAACTATCCTATAGAACGCACTGGCATTGAACTATATTCAAGTTTTAAAAAGCTCTACTAAATGGGAAAAAACAATTGCCTATTCTTAGACTTACCTTAACTATAAATGTAAGGGATATTTAATGTTGTTTCGCGTTATTTTATTGTTAAGTTCTTTTGGGTGCTGTGCTTCCATAGTAGAAGCTCAGATAATCGAAACCCAATACATCGAAGATATTGTTCCTTTGGTAGATAAGGATACTTGGGTGCTAGTTGATCTTGATAATTGTATGTTTCAGGGAGCGCAAGCTTTAGGACATGCAAATTGGTTTTATGATGCAATACAGCAAAAAATAGCGAAAGGAATAAGTAAAAATACAGCAATTGCCGAGGTTTATCCTGATTGGATACAAAGTCAAAATTTATGCACGGTACAGCCTATAGAAAAAAACTTTGTGCCTATCTTGACGGCATTTCAAAATCAAGGAATTGTTGTTATGGGGTTGACACATCGATGTTCTAATCTAGAAGCAATAACAATTCGTCAGGTAAATTCATTGAATTTTAACTTCTTTAAAACAGCTCCTACACAAACTAATTTCAATGTCCCTACACAAATTCCAGGATTCTATTCGCATGGGATTCTATTTGTAGGAGACTTTAATAAAAAAAGCGATGTCTTCGCACGTTTTTTAGCTTTAATAAATAAGTTCCCAGAAAAAATTGTCTTTATAGATGACAGAAGAGACAATGTTGAGGATCTAGAGAGGCTTACAAATCAGAGTATAAAATATACTGGAGTGCACTATACTGCGATACAATATGCGAGTCCTATATTTATACGGGAAATTGCAGAATTACAGTATAAGACTATAAATCATATTATAAGTAACGAAGCTGCGTTGCTTTTGCTAGAACATGGGCTTGAGTGAAGAAGACCGAAACTCTTTTTATAATCAGGCAATATGCTAGTGTCTTCGTCTCTTGATTAAAAAGTAGCAACAGAGATTTTAGCCAGTAAGCCCAGCCTCATCTCTCATTTTTTCTTCCTAAGTAACTGTCAAATCTGGTCATGATAACAGAGGAATACTGTGAATAAACGTCATGTTCTAGGTACAACTTTTTCGAATGTATACTTTACGGAAAAAATATGCTTAGAAACACAGTAACGGTTGGATATTCTCTAGTGTACATAGGTGTCTGAGTAGATTTCCTCAGAATCGTTTTATATTAGGATGCGTAATAGAAATGGTTGGGATTTTTTGTGGAGTTAAAGAAAATTTTTTCTTCTAACCCTCGCGATTTTCGAGATAAATTAAGAGAAGTTAATCTTAAAGTAACAGACTTTTCTTATCACTAGGTAAGACAAGAACTCGATTCTGTGCTATAGAACAAGAGTGATTAGATTAACCTTAGAGGTATCCTTTGCGGCTCTTGTCTATACTTAAGCTGCAGCTATCTTCACTATGGTCTGTTGACCCTTCATCTCCTCACTATTATGATACGTGTTCTCATGCTATGCTTCGTCTACTTTGCCGTTGGAAAGATACTGATACTATAGAATGGCAGTATATCTGTGATATTTTAGTGAATGTATGTAGTAAAATGAGTGAACAGCTCCTTGTTTTACAACAAGGGACTACAGAGACACATTTCGATAATTATGATCAAATTGATGCGGAGTATGAAGGAAAAGTATTGGCATTAGAAGAAAAACTCTCTTCTTGTGAGGCAATTAAAAACCACGAGATAGAAAAGCTTCAAGCAGAAAATACGTGGTTACAGAGTCGTCTTGTTCAGAAATTACACCAATTTCGTTATCAGAATGACATTATAGATCAACTTAAGAAAGACTTAATCAACAATGTGCAAAAAACACAGCTTAGTGAAGGGCGTAGGCTGTGCTATGAACATAGAATTAGACAGCTTGAAGAGCAGTTAGAACACAACTTCCCCCAAGAACACAAAAGTGAACCCTCTGCAAGAGATATAGAAGTCAACCAATTAAAGAAAACTCTTGCTTGCCTAAAAAGCGAAAAGGAAGAAGAGACAAAAACATATCAAACAGAAATTACTAAATTGCAAACAAAATTACAGCAATGTCAGAAAAAAGGGAAAAAGAAAGAGGTGTCTCCTAAAGAGAGTTATGCTTGGAAATTGACAGAAGTACAAACGGACCTAGCCCAGAAAAAGAAAGAGATCGCACTTCTCCACGATCTTGTCGAAGAACAATACTGTCAGCTTCGTGATTTACACAAGCAGCTAGGAACGGAGATTTCGCTAGATACTAAGCTTGTTCATCTCAAAAAGTTGATAGGTAAAGAAGTCGCATGCGATTCTGACTCTTGCTTAACAGGACAAGAGCAAGTATTACCCGAGTGTCCATGATAAAGAAAAACTTCTTGAAAAAGTGATTTATGGAAATTCTAAATCAGATAAGCTAACCCACGAGTCTTTGCTCATGTTGTGTAAAGCTTCTCTACGCAGCTAGAACAGTGTGTTATCTTTACAGTTTAGATGTAAAGATATATCAAAAATTAGCACAAAATGTCCTAAAGGATAAGTCATGGCACAGTTAATCATGGGGGTGGATCCTGGAACCGTAGTTTCTGGATACGCAGTCATTACTGTAGAGCAGCGCTATCGGATTACTCCCCATAGTTACGGAGTGATTCGGTTGTCTTCTAAAGATACTCTGCCACAACGTTATAGAAAACTCTTTGAGGGCATCTCGGATGTCTTAAATGAAGTGCAACCCGAAACGATGATTTTAGAAACGCAGTTTGTAAATAAAAATCCCCAAAGTACGATAAAGCTTGGTATGGCTCGTGGAGTGATTTTGCTTGCGGCTGCTTTGCGTGATATCCCTATATTTGAATATGCTCCCAATGTTGCGAAGAAAGCCGTTGTTGGTAAAGGTCATGCAAGTAAAAAACAGGTCCAAGCTATGATTAGCAAGCTGTTAAATCTCCCCGAAATTTTAGATCCCCGTCATGAAGATATAGCGGATGCTTTTGCCTTGGCTATATGCCATACTCATGCTTTTACATATTCTGGTATAGGAGTAAATTAGTGTACGAATATGTTCGTGGAATCCTTACTTATGTGGATACCCAGGCTATTGTTATAGAATGTCTGGGGCTTGGCTATTCCATTGTAATCACAGAACGGTGGAGGATAGATCTTCTTAAACTTCAACATCAAGAGATTTTAATTTACGTACATACAGTATTAAGAGAGACAGAACATCTCCTTTATGGGTTTGCTTCTCGTGAGGAAAGAGAGTGCTTTCGTATTCTTCTTTCCTTGTCTGGTGTAGGACCTAAACTCGCCTTGGCAATCTTAAACACTTTTCCTTTAAAAACTCTTTGTGCTGTTGTCCGTGCTGAAGATGTCTTTACTATAGCTTCTGTCCCCGGAATTGGGAAAAAAACAGCAGAAAAGCTTATGGTAGATCTTAAGCAAAAACTCTCAGCTCTTCTTCCCTTAAATTCCAAAGTAGCAGCTACACATCAGATGTCTGTTCTTTGTATAGAAGAAGGCATACAAGCCCTGTCAGCTCTTGGTTACTCAAAGATGGCTGCTGAACGTATGATCTTGGAAGCTACCAAAGAATTCCCTGAAGGAGCCTCATTAAGTGATATCTTACCCATAGCGTTAAAAAAGAACTCTTAAAAGGATAAACAAGGACTAGACTTTCCTAAAGATCATGATATACTTTTCTTCAAATGTATCTAGGAAGAATATGAAAACTATGGAACAAACGTTATCGATCATCAAACCTGATTCTGTGAGTAAATCTCATATTGGAAAAATTCTTACTATTTTTGAACAAGCAGGTTTGCGAATCGCTGCTATGAAAATGATACGCCTATCTATAACAGAGGCGGAAGGATTTTATGCTGTGCATAAAACTCGCTCCTTTTTCCCCTCACTTGTTGATTTTATGATTTCTGGCCCCATTGTAGTGCTTGTGTTGGAAGGTGCAAATGCTGTTCGTCGTAACAGAGAAATCATGGGAGTTACGAACCCTCAGGAGGCAGCTCCCGAAACTATCCGTGCAAAATTCGGAGAATCTATAGAAATCAATGCGGTTCATGGTTCGGATAGCTTAGAAAATGCCGAAATGGAAATTGCCTATTTTTTCGAAAAGACAGAAATCGTTAATGCATTCAATAGCGTTACCTCTATGGTAGGAGAGTAGTCGTTTTACGATGAGGTTGGAGTAGGATTTCCTGCAATTCTGGTTTTGAAAGTGTTTGCCAGGAAAACAAGGCGTTGCCTGATGCTTTCAGTTTGTCAAAAAAACTTTCTTTAGAAAAAAACCAAGGACGTAGTGTTGTTAGGAAATCTTGATGAGAACGTTGTCGGCGATAGACAGGTTGCTTTTCAGGGAGTGGTAAATAATACGCTAACTTATCTATGTCCATGTCCCATAAAAATGTTGTGTGCTGTACCCAACGATACCTTTGGATGTAGTGTGCATTTCCACCCACTTTCTTATCCCCAAGAGCGTAGTCATTCTCAAAAACTACAAAAGTTGCTGGAAACAATGAATGATACAGTGCATACGTCCATGTGAGTATTTCTTGAGGTTGCACAAAGACCTTCGGAGAGTTAATAATCCAAGATACCATTAAAGTATTGGCATCTATAAATACTGTCCCTCCTCCACTATAACGTCGTATTATAGGAATTTTGTCCGCCTGTACGCGAGAAACATGTACATCTTGTACAAGGTTGCGAGAGATTCCTAAAACTACCGCATTTTTAACCCCAGCGTTGATAATACAAAAATTCTGATTCGTAGTCCGCAGCAATGCTTCTTCAATCCGTAATTGCTGCAAAATAGGAGTGCTACGTAAATCTAAGAAAACACAATCAGTGGTGGGCATGTTTTTTTACGGCTACCATCAAAACTTGAATATCGGCAGATGCTATACCTGATATCCGCGACGCGGAACCTATAGTCCTAGGCATGAATTTAACGAGTTTTTCTTTGGCTTCCAAACTCAATGCGGTAATTGCTGCATAATTCAAATTTTCAGGAATGATCATTTTTTCGGATTTCGCTAAACTATCAATTAAAGAATGTTGGCGATCAATATATCCAGCATATTTGATCTCCATTTCTAAAGAAGCGTTCAGGATAGTACCTAAATCTCGAATGTCATTAGGAAAAGCTTCTTTAAGAATTTCATAAGAGACTTCCGGTCGGCATAAAATTTTAGCTAGAGGAACAACAGCATTCCCATAGTTTTTAAATGTTTTATAAAGACGTGCCTTCTCCTCTTCTATAAGTTGCTTTTGTTTTTCAAAAAGCTCATAACGCTCTTTTGACACCAACCCTAAAGCATACCCATAGTGGGATAAACGAGAACAAGCATTATCTTGCCTTAATAATAAACGATGTTCCGCACGTGCTGTAAACATCCGATAGGGCTCATCTAACACTTGCGTTGTAAGATCATCTAACATTACCCCAATATAAGATTCTTGACGTGTTGGAACAAAAACAGGTTGATGGAATACTTTGTTTACAGCATTCACACCTGCAATTAATCCTTGAGCAGCAGCTTCCTCGTACCCTGTAGTGCCGTTGATTTGTCCACATAGGAAAAGACCTTCTATAAGCTTACTCTCAAGTGTTGGAGAAATTACGTTTCCATGAACGTAATCGTACTCAATATTATACGCAGGGCGAGTAAGAACGGCATTTTCCAACCCTTGTACGGAATGAATAATTTCATACTGTACATCCAAAGGCATCGACATAGATAAACCATTTACGTAAATCTCTTGGGTGTGAAGACCTTCAGGTTCTAAAAAAATATGATGCCGCTCTTTATCTGAAAATTTAACAACCTTATCTTCGATAGAAGGACAGTAACGAGGTCCTGTTCCTTGAATATGCCCCCCGTAAAGAGCAGAGCGTTTTAAATTTGTAAGAATGATATTTTTGGTTTTTTCAGTCGTATGTGTAATGAAACAGGATACCTGTGAAAGGGAAGGTTGAAAAGGTTCACTTCTATGCACAAAGCCAATCCCAGAATCCCCACATTGTTCTTCTATAGAGGAAAAATCTATAGAAGAAGCATGAAGCCGCGGAGGCGTACCTGTTTTTAATTTACTAATCGGGAAGCCGCGTTCTTGAAGGGCATTGGATAACCCAATAAACGAGGGATCTTCTAATCGACCTCCTGAAAAATTTCGGGCTCCAATATGAATTAAACCCCGCATAAATGTGCCTGAAGAAAGCACCACAGTTTTTCCTAAATAAGCAATGCCTTCTCTAGTAGTAACACCAGTGATAATTCCTTCTTTATCTAGTAAGGATTCTACAGTGCCCTGCATTATATGCAGACCAGGAACCTTTTCTAAAAGACACTTCATATGCATATGGTACAATTGCTTATCTACTTGAGCCCGGGGAGCGCGAACAGCAGGACCTTTGGTCTGATTTAGAATGCGAAATTGTATGCCAGATTGGTCTGTAACCTCAGCCATAATGCCACCAAGAGCATCGATTTCTCGAACAATATGGCCCTTACCAATTCCTCCAATAGCAGGATTGCAACTCAATTTAGCAATAGTATCTAAATTAGATGTTAACATAAGAACACGAGCACCCATTTTAGCAGCACAATACGCTGCTTCACAACCCGCATGCCCAGCTCCAACTACAATAACATCATAATTAACTGAGTGAGTCCACATATGTGAAATTATTTATTTTTATGACGATCTCTACGGCGTCTTTTTTTACGCTTATGTTTAGCGATTTTGAGTCTTCGTTTTTTCTTAACAGATGACATAATGTTTTTATGGTTGGCGTATTGATTTAATAGAAAGTTCTTACTACATTGAATTGTACTATGTCAAAATAGAGAACTACAACTTATCTAATTACCGAACTTGCTAGGGGGTATTTCATAGGCGAAAAAATTACTCAAAACAACAAGCATTTTGACTCGCACTTAATAGGAAAAAGGATAAGCAAATCCTATGTAGTCAGCATATTACTATAAACGTATTTTGTGGTCCACTAACGATTTTTTTTAAAGACCTAGGAGATAAGAAGGGACTACAGAAATAGCCTATAGATCGGATTATTTAGGGAATTACAGAACTAAACTAACAGGGAAGTTCAAAAGCTGAGTAATTTCGAAAACGTGCAAACCCTTTTTCAAAAACTAGAGGAACAGAACCTATAGAGCCATGACGGTTTTTTGCTACAATAAGTTCTGCAGTTCCTGGCTTATCATTAGGATCATAATACTCTCGCCGGAGCAAAAACATAATTAAATCAGAGTCCTGTTCTATGCTTCCACTTTCACGAAGATCACTCATCATAGGACGATGATTTGCTCGTTCTTCAACTTTCCGGGAGAGCTGAGAAAGACAAAGAATAGGAATATTGAGCTCCCTAGCTAGAGTCTTTAGCATTCTGGAAATTTCTGAAATTTCTGTCTGACGACTTTCTGTAGAACGTAGAGTCCCAGAACCCGAAAGTAATTGTAAATAGTCAATAATTAGAAATTGAATATCGTAACTTTCTTTCATCCTACGGGCACGAGCTCGTAAATCTGTTACTTTAAGTCCAGGCTGGTCATCAATAAGCAGGGTATGTTGTTGCATGTCATTAACAACCGAAACAATGCGTTGGAAATCATGCCCAGATAAATCTCCTACATTGATTTTTTTAGATTCTACTTCAGCTCGAGAACAAATCATACGGTGAATTAACTGATCTACAGTCATTTCTAAAGAAAAAATTCCAATAGGAAGCCGATGTTGAAAACAAAGATTTTCAGCAATATTTAAAGCCAAAGCTGTTTTCCCCATGGCGGGACGCGCAGCTAAAATCATAAGATTTGAAGGCGCAAGCCCATGAATGAGATGATCTAAGTCAATAAAATATGTCGGAATTCCTGAAAATAAAGTTGCCTCACTGTCATGTGCATGCTGCCGGAAAAATTCCTGTTTTTCTTGTAGCTGTATAAGATAGGGTTTATCTACAGTGGAAATGAGCCCACGGAGTTTATCAGCTACCAAAACATATTGTGCGAGTGCAGTGGTTTGACTGATTTTAAAAAAAGCATGTTGGGCTTCATCTAAAACTTCAGCTACGTTTTTTGGTTCTTCTGTAGCTTTTTTCTCTATCTCTTTAGCTGTCTGGATCATCTTTCTTAGGATGGACTTCGAACGGATGATTTCCACATATTCTTCGAGATAAGCTGCTGTACCAGCAAAATCTGCTAAGGTAATGAGATACGTAGGACCCCCAATTACCGTAAGCTGATTGCGACGTTTCAGCTCTTCCCCAGCAAGATGAACATCGATAGGTTTATCTTGTTTAAAGGCATCTTGTAAAATCCGAAAAATAATTTTGTGCTCGAGATAGTAAAAATCTTCTTCATAGAGTTGATTTGCAGCAAGATTCAAATAATTCACAGCAGTAAGCATACAGCCTAAAACTATCATTTCTGATTCTTTGGAATGTGGTGGAGAAGAGAGAGTCGTTGTCTTATCAATCATCTGAAGTAAGATTTTTTACGCTATTTTCTAGAATTGTCTTGCATCTTTGCTGTTAGGTTAGGTTATTGAATATATATCCTCAAGCCCTAGTTAAGAAGAAGAAAATTGACACACAGGCAATTGCATTGACATCAAATCTAAAAAATCTCTAGGTAGTAATAAGCATCTAAAATATACTGCTGTCGCAGAAGAAGATAGTTCTACTTTTGTTGCGTAGAGCCGATGGGTATTTTTCATTTTGACAATGAGTTATGTTCACTTAAGTCAAGCAGAACTTGGATATAAGGCATTGTCTATAAATTGGAAATTTGCGACTAAAAAAATTAAAATAAGGAAAGATGACTGAGTGGTCGAAAGTACGTCCCTGCTAAGGACGCGTACCCCTCAAGGGTACCGAGGGTTCGAATCCCTCTCTTTCCGAATGTTTCCAACTACAACGAATGAGTAGTTATTTACAATTAAATTCACTTTTTTCTCTCACCTTTTTTAAAAAAGCCTAATATGTGTCAATGTGGGGCTAGAGTACTAGAGTAATTAGAAGATGGCAATTGGATATATGAACTCTATACTTGTTTGTAGATTTAGCATGCCCTATAATGGAGGCAAATTGTAAGGTTCCTTAAAAGATCGCATTAGTTAGCCAAAATCATGAGACAATTTTGTAACCTACTTTCTCTATCGCGTTTGTGGCTAGCAATGTTTTTTTGTCAAGAAAAACTACAACTGCGCCTCCTCCTCATTATCGGAGCTATGGTGAGTGACATTCTAGATGGCTACCTCGCTCGTCGATATAAAGCTACAAGTCGCTTAGGATCTATTCTGGATCCCGCGATGGACAAAGTTTTTGTTTTTGTATGTATTACTGTCCTTTATCTTGAGGGCTCGCTATCCATAGCCCACCTACTTTTAATCTGTGCACGTGATATCTTTCTTCTTATCTTTGTGATCTATCTCTCCATCGTAAACGGATGGAAAGGATATGATCACCGCGCATTATTTTGGGGGAAGATTTTTACTGTAGTTCAATTTATTATTTTATTAGGGGTAACCGCTGGAGGCTATATCTCGGTCACTGGCCTCATTCCCTTAGTTGTCCTCGGCTTCCTTTACTTCCTTGAGCGGATTATTGATTATAGAAATCAATGCCCAGATTAACTTATTTGGCTAGGTTTTTTTTGAAAATAGTCTGGACCGCGTTCGCATAGGAACCTCTTGAATTTTACTAGCCTTTTGGCTACAATCAGGCCTCTTTTTATCACGATTCTTAATTTATGCCTTGCCGTTTGCTAAGTAACCAGTATTATAAAAACTGTATGCATACGGTGTCGTTAAAATATAAAATATCTATTTACAAGTCTTTGTATGCCATAATATTGGGAAGGAGTTTATGCAGTCATCAGAAGTGAAACCCTTTTCTAGGCTGCGGGCATATCTTTGTCCTATTTACAGGTCAGAATTCCCAAAATTTATTCCTCTTTTCCTATTAGCATTTTTTGTAGGTTTTAACTATTGTCTACTCAAAAGTATGAAAGACACTTTAGTCATCGTAGGGTCTGAAGCTGGGGCGGAAGTGATCCCATTCCTTAAGGTGTGGGGAATCGTCCCAGGAGCAGTTATTGTAACTATGATCTATGGATGGTTAAGTAGTCGGTATCCCCGGGATACCGTTTTTTATTGCCTCATAGGTGTGTTTGTTGGGTTTTTTGTCCTATTCCCTACTCTCATCTACCCCATGGGAGATACTCTACATCTAGATAGCGTTGCCAATAAATTGCAAAAGTTACTGCCACAAGGTCTCCGTGGTTTTATTGTCATGATTCGTTTTTGGAGCTATAGCCTATACTATGTCATGTCAGAGCTTTGGAGTTCTGTAGTTCTCTCCATGTTGTTCTGGGGATTAGCCAATCAAATTACAACAATCACCGAAGCCGGCCGTTTCTATGCCTTAATTAATACGGGACTGAATTTTTCTTCTATATGTGCTGGGGAAATTTCCTACTGGATGGGAAAACAAAAATTAATTGTTTTTCCTTTCGCCCGAGACTCTTGGCACGGAGTAATGTTGAATCTTACAACTCTCATTCTCGGTGCGAGTCTACTGATGGTATGGTTATATAGGCGTATTCATCATTTAACTCGCACTCCTATAGATCATTCTCTAAATGTTTCCTCCTCTTCCTCATCTATAGAAGAAACTATAGCAACCGCTAAAGCCAGAAAAAAAACTAAAACTAAAGCAAAAAATCTCTTTTTATACCTCATTCGTTCTCGATATTTACTCGGCCTCGCCATTATTGTTCTATCATACAATTTAGTGATCCATTTGTTTGAAGTTGTTTGGAAAGATCAGGTAAGCCAAATCTACAACTCCCGTGTTGCATTCAATGGTTATATGAGTAGAATCACTACCCTCATTGGTATAGTTTCCGTGTTTGCAGCTATTCTTCTTACAGGGCAATGCATTCGTAAATGGGGATGGACCGTAGGTGCTTTAGCAACGCCCATTGTTATGCTTGTTACTGGCGTGTTGTTTTTTGGAGCTATCTTTGCTGTAAAAAAAGATATCACTATCTTCGGTGGAATTTTTGGCATGACCCCCTTAGCTTTAGCTGCATGGACGGGGGGGATGCAAAATATCCTAGCTCGAGGAACTAAATTTACATTTTTTGATCAAACAAAAGAAATGGCTTTCATCCCGCTTTCTTCGGATGATAAAAATTATGGTAAAGCTGCTATTGATGGTGTTGTCTCTAGAATAGGAAAATCCGGAGGATCCTTAATTTATCAAGGGCTCTTAGTTATCTTTTCTTCTGTAGCAGCGAGTGTCAATGTCATCGCATTAGTTTTGCTGGTCATCATGATGGTTTGGATTACCGTTGCTGCTTATATTGGTAGGGAATACAATTTCAAAGCTACTGTCCTAGAAGGACCTCAAACCGCAGTTTCTCATCTTCCTGTAATGCAGACACGCCAATCCATAGAATCTATAAACCAAGAAGAAGTTGTGACTTCATAAGCTTTTCAATTTAGAAATACCTAACAGTTTCGCCTATTTTTTGCCCTAGGTGTTTTTCATCTTTATGCTTTTCCGTAGATCTCTTATTTTATCTGTTTCTGAATTTATAAAATATTCCTATTGGGGGATTATATGAAAACGTTATGGCATTTTTTATCAAAAGCTTTTTTATCAATAATTGGATTGTGTTGTGGTCTTGTCCTCGCACTCATCGTTGTCATGGGCCTAGTGCTCTCTACTGCTAGCTCAACAGACGCTAGTTTTGTTAGCCTGCCCGATGCTCAAGGCGTAATTCATGATTTAGGAAAATCAGCTCCAGTGATCGCTGTTTTTGAAATCAAAGATGCAATTCTCTCTTCTAAAAATACAGCAAAAACCATTCAAAATGCTTTGGAAGGGTTGGACAAAGCCCCACTTAAAAATCGTGTGAAAGGAATCATTATTGACATGGATTGTCCCGGAGGAGAAGTGTTTGAAATTGCACGGATCAATGCCATGTTAAACTTTTGGAAACAACGCACCCATTGTCCAATTTATGTTTTTGTTAACGGTTTGTGTGCTTCTGGAGGTTATTATATTGCCTGTGCTGCAGATAAAATCTACACAACATCGGCATCTCTTATTGGTTCTGTAGGTGTACGTTCAGGCCCATATTTTAATGTAAAAGAAGGATTAAATCGTTATGGTATAGAAAGTGAACTGCTGACAGCAGGAAACGACAAGGCTCCTTTAAATCCTTATACACAATGGACTGCACATGATAAGGAAGTCCGTCAAAATATTATCAATTTTCTTTACGAACAATTTATCGAGGTTGTAGTAGCTAGTCGTCCTTTACTTACTAAAGAGCGGTTAATACATACTCTAGGAGCTCGTTTATATTCTTCTCAACAAGCTCTAGAAGAAGGGTATATTGATGTGGTGAATGTCTCTCAACAACAAGTTCTCCAAGATATGGTGGTTGCTTGTAATATCGATAATAATTATCGAGTAATTCGTTTGGATGATAGTGGATGGTGGAAGCGTATGACCCATGTTGTCTCCTCCAGCCCACTCATTACTGGCAAAATACAACACGAATTGTTGCCAATAGCGAATGATGTTCATACAGTGCCTTACTTAGGATTGTAAGAAGATGTCGAGTAGAGGAAAATTATGGAAAAGTTATTTATTCTAGATGCTTCTGGATTTGTTTTTCGCGCGTATTTTGCTTTACCCGAAATGAAAAATTCTGAAGGAGAAGCAACTCAGGCTGTATTTGGTTTTATTCGTTCAATAAATAAACTGATAAAAGAGTTTGCTCCATACTACATGGTCGCTGTTTTTGACGGGCCAAATAATAAACAAAGTCGTCGAGAAATTTATGATAACTATAAAAGTAATCGGGAAAGAAAATTGTACGATCTTCCCAAACAACTTTCTCTAGTTAAAGAATATTGCACTTTATTTGGTTTGGCTCATGTAGAGGTAGAGTCAGTAGAAGCCGATGATGTGATCGCAAGTATTTCTAGAGAAGCTCTTATAAAAGGCTATGAAGTTTGCATCTGTACTGGAGACAAAGACTTACTACAACTTGTGGACACTCATGTAACAGTATGGAATCCTTGGAAAGACCAAGGAGTCATAGGTGTTTCCGAAGTAATAGAACGTTATGGTGTTTCTCCACAAAGGATCCCAGATTATCTGGCCTTAGTTGGCGATACTTCAGATAATATCCCTGGAGTTTCTGGTTGTGGCCCTAGAAAAGCAATGACTCTCCTTCAGCAGTTTGGAAGTGTGGAGGGACTTTTACATAATTTAAATGAGGTTAAAGGATCGAATCGGGCACTGCTTATTGAACAGCAAAGTGTCCTTGAACTAAGTAAAAAATTAGCTCTTCTGGATCATGAGGTTGCCGTACCCTTACCTGTAAGTGCATTTATATTTCCTCAGCATCCCATTGATCAAGAAAAGCTAAGAACTTTTTATATACAACAAGGATTTAAGACACTCGTAGTACCTAAGAAAGAAGAAATATCCACTGTTGATGTTCAAGTGGTTACGGATAATGATACTCTAGAAAATGCCCTGAATAAACTTCAAGGAGAAGGACCTATTGCTTTTGCCGCAGCCTATACAGGTAAGCATCTTCCGTCTTTACAATTATTCGGATTGGCATTGACCAGAGGAACAGAAGTCTTTTTTATCGATTTGCAACATGCATCTACAAGCTTCATATCTTCCCTACGACGTTTTTTTACAAGAGATGATGTCTCCTTTTATGGTTATAATATCAAACGGGATATGCACGCACTTATGAATACAGGCATTCCTATACGAGATATTTGTTGTGATCTTGCTCTTGCAGAACATTTGATCCATGGAGGAGCAAAAACTTCCTATCAGTCCTTGCTTATTAATCATGGCTTAACACAAGTCGCTATGCGGTTTGCAAAGGAATGGGAAGCGTTAAGCCTGCCTATTCTTAGATTGCCGGAACATCCAGCTCAATATTTTGGAGAATTTGTTGCTTATTTACCGGAATTAAAAAAATCCGTCCTTGAGGAATTAGATCGTAAAGGAATGATTGAGATTTTTCATGATATAGAAATGCGTTTGGAAAAAGTGCTCTTTCTTATGGAAAGAGCAGGAATGCCTTTGGATATAGAAGAATTAGCTCTATTGGAAAGTTCCTTAGAAGCAGAACTTGCAATACTCACAGATGAGATTTACGATTTAGCAGGAACTTCATTTAATATTAAGTCTCCAAAACAGCTAGCGGATGTTTTATATAAGGAATTAGGACTCGTCCCAGTTGACAAAATGAAGTCTACAAAAGCCAAGGTTCTTGAGGCTTTGTTAGGAGAACATGAAATTATCGAGAAAATTTTAGCATTTCGTGCTATTGAAAAACTACTTTCTACATATGTCAAAGCTTTACCTCGTCAAGTAGATCTCCACACGCATAGAATTCATCCTTCTTTTGATCAGACAGGAACAGTTACAGGAAGATTAGCATGTCGTGATCCTAACTTACAAAACATTCCTATACGATCTCATCGTGGAATATTGCTTAGAAAGGCTTTTCATATGAGTCAGCCAAATATATATTTTTTATCCGCTGATTATTCTCAAATTGAGTTGAGATTTTTAGCACATTTAAGTCAGGATAACTCATTAAGATTGGCATTTGAATCAGGTCAGGACGTTCATGCATTTACTGCTGCTCAGGTATTCCATGTCCCCCTAGACCAGGTTTCAAAGCAACAACGAATGCAAGCAAAGACTGTAAATTTTGGCATTGTCTATGGGCAACAAGCTTATGGACTTTCAAAAAGTTTAAGGATACCTCTTAGTGAAGCTCAGAAACTCATCCAAGCCTATTTTGCCCGTTATCCTCGAGTTTTCCAATTTGTAGAGGAAACTATAGAACAGGCTTCCCGAGATTTAAGAGTGACTACCATGTTGGGAAGAGAGCGAATTATTGATAGCTGGAATGAATTTCCGGGCTCACGCGCTGCCTCAGGGCGTTTTGCTGTGAACACCCGCATTCAAGGAAGCGCTGCTGAGCTGATCAAGCTTGCTATGCTGCATCTTGCAGAAGCAATCCAACACAAAAATATGAAGAGTCGTATGTTGTTGCAGATACATGACGAATTATTATTTGAAATTCCCGAAGAAGAATTAGAAATCATGCAGACTCTAGTGCGAGAAAAAATGGAATCTGCCATGACTTTATCAGTTCCTTTAGTTGTGAATATCTTGATTGGAAAAAATTGGGCAGAATGTTAAAGTTACTAAAAGTTTCTATTACAGGAGACCTCTCTTCTGGGAAAACTGAAGCATGTCAGGTTTTTCAGGAATTGGGGGCTTATGTAGTTAGTGCTGATAAAATTTCGCATAGCTTCCTTATTCCTCATACATACATAGGTCGTCGTATTATAAATCTTTTGGGACCGGAAATTGTTGTTGCTGACGCGCTTGATACGCGAGCTATAGCTGAGAAAGTCTTTTACAATAGCGCTCTGTTACAAGGTTTAGAAACCATTCTACATCCAGAAGTTTGTCAGGTAATTGAAGAACAATATTGTCAAGTTGTTCAAAGTGGGGAATATCCGTTATTTGTTGCAGAGGTGCCTTTGCTGTATGAAATACACTATGCAGAGTGGTTTGATTCGGTGGTTCTTATTACAGCAAATGAAGACATTCGTCGAGAAAGATTTATTAAAAAAACAGGATTTTCTGAAAAAGATTTTTATAAAAGATGCTCACGTTTTTCAGACATTGGTGAGAAATTAATGCAAGCAGACAATGTGATTGAAAATAACGGGACTAAAGAAGAATTACGTCATAAAGTTAAAGAATATTTTTACGCTTTAAAGGGAGCATTATGAAAGAAGAGCGTTCTTCAGAAATCTTGCCGAAGGTGAAAGAAACGAAAAAACATACATATCCTTTGCTAGAAGAGAAGTCTTTTGTAGGAGAATGTGCCGTAGTGAGCGCGGAGTCAGAAGAAACTCCATCCGTGACAATTACGAAAATTGCAAAACTGCAAAGGATGGGAATTGAGGAGCTAAACGTATTGGCTCGCCAATACGGCGTGAAGAACATCGGGTCGTTAACAAAATCTCAAGTGGTTTTCGAAATTGTTAAAGCTAAATCAGAACGAGCAGACGAACTCCTTATAGGGGAAGGCGTTTTGGAAGTTCTCCCCGATGGTTTTGGTTTTTTGCGATCTCCTACATACAACTATTTGCCATCAGCAGAAGATATTTACGTTTCTCCGGCACAAATTCGTCGATTTGATTTAAAAAAAGGCGATACCATTATCGGAACTATACGTTCCCCTAAGGAAAAGGAAAAATATTTTGCTTTATTGAAAGTAGATAAAATCAATGGTTCGACTCCTGATAAAGCAAAAGAACGTGTGTTGTTCGAAAACCTAACCCCTCTATACCCTAATGAAAGAATCGTTATGGAAATGGGGAAAGATAATTTTGCTGAAAGAGTCTTAGATTTGACCGCTCCCATAGGTAAAGGGCAGAGAGGTCTTATTGTTGCTCCCCCACGTTCTGGGAAAACGGTCATTTTGCAAAGTATAGCCCATGCTATTGCTGTCAATAATCCCGATATTGTTCTTATTGTACTGCTCATCGACGAAAGACCCGAAGAAGTCACAGATATGATTCGTCAAGTGCGAGGTGAAGTTGTTGCCTCAACATTTGATGAACAGCCTGAACGCCATATCCAAGTTGCGGAAATGGTAATAGAAAAAGCACGTCGTTTAGTAGAACATGGCAATGACGTCGTTATCTTGCTCGACTCTATTACAAGATTAGCGCGTGCTTATAACACTGTCCAGCCTCACTCAGGTAAAATTTTGACCGGAGGTGTAGATGCAAGCGCTTTGCATAAACCTAAACGGTTTTTTGGAGCAGCAAGAAATATAGAAGGCGGAGGATCTCTAACAATTTTAGCAACTGCCTTAATTGATACCGGCTCACGTATGGACGAAGTGATCTTTGAAGAATTCAAAGGTACAGGAAATATGGAATTAGTTCTTGATCGGCGTCTTTCAGACAGAAGGACCTATCCCGCCATTGATTTAATTAAGAGTGGTACCAGAAAAGAAGAACTTCTTTACCACCCAAGTGAATTGGAAAAAGTCTATCTCTTCCGTCAAGCAATAGCAGATCTCACAGCTATTGATGCTATGTATCTTCTGTTAGGCAGGTTGAAAAAGACAAATAGTAATGCAGAATTTCTACTCTCCCTTAAAGAATAATTTCGTTATATGTGTGCCTAACTCGCGAAAGAAACGAGCGGAGTGTGATTGGCTTTTGAAGAGCTACCAAATAAGATTTCCGGGAAAATTACCAGAGGGATATCTTTATAGGTAATTGCATGGTTGGGAGGAATTGCTTTATAAAGTAGATCTTGTACATAAGAATATTGTAGATTCAAGTTATCAATAAGAAGAGGTGAAGCTGCTTCAGTATAAGTCCCTAAGAATGTTTTCCCTTCAGAGATCGCTAGGGTTAGAGGAAATAACGGATGCCTAGGGAAACCCTTCAGCCAAGGGATACCAAGAAATAAACGTATAAGCATAAATTCCTTCTTATAAGTGAATATTTTGTATTTTGTCAAAAAATATGGAGACAAGAGACACTGATGAATCGTGAGGAAGCACAGCTACGCGATAATGCCGTAGTCAACCTGTATCAAATTGGAGCCATAAAATTCGGGAAATATACCTTGGAAAATGGCGAACACACCCCAATTTATGTTGACATGCGTTTAGTCATCTCTTCTCCCGAAGTCCTACAAACCATGGCGACTCTAATTTGGCGTCTCCACTCTTCTTTTAATAGTAGTTTGCTCTGCGGAGTTCCCTATACAGCATTGACGCTCGCTACTTGTATTTCTTTAAAACACAATATTCCTATGATATTACGTAGAAAAGAACTACAAAACTCTAAGAACTCTGATGTAATCAAGGTAGAAGGACTTTTCACTCCAGGCCAGACTTGTTTGGTAATCAATGATGTTGTTTCTTCTGGAAAGTCGATCATAGAAACTGCACTTGCATTAAAAACACACGGAATCGTTGTACGCGAAGCCTTTGTGTTCTTAGACAGACGGTCAGAAGAAAAACGTGCCCTTGGTGACGAAAAAATCAAAGTGAGTTCTGTATTTACTCTATCCTCTCTTGCAACAGCTCTCATCTCTAGCGGTAAGCTTTCCGAAAGTGATGTTGCTATCGCTACTAAGATTCTTGAGGATTTTAAGATAGAATTTTAGCTTCTTTAATAAGAACTTCTTATTCCTTATTTCTTTTTAATTAAAATGACAGCGTCTTGTTTATATTAGCCTTTTTATTTGTTTCTAATTTAAAATTAACATTAATATAGGCTCTACAAATGATAAAAAATAGTTTCTCAAGTTATTCTTCTAATTTTAACTTCCCTCATATTTATCGAGATAAGGTCGGTGTGATTATCTTATGCGGAGGTGAAGGAAAAAGGCTCTCTCCTTTAACTAACTCGCGCTGTAAACCTACTGTATCTTTTGGAGGACGGTATAAACTCATTGATGTCCCTATTTCTCACGCAATTATGGCAGGCTTTTCAAAGATTTTTGTTATAGGACAATACCTCACCTATACTCTGCAGGAACATTTGTTTAAGACCTACTTTTATCATGGAGTTTTACAAGATCAGATACACCTCCTTGTCCCTGAAGGACGCCAAGGAAATCAGGTATGGTACCAAGGAACTGCAGATGCTATTCGACAAAACCTTCTCTATCTCGAAGATACTGAAATTGAATACTTTCTAATTTTATCGGGAGATCAACTGTATAATATGGATTTCCGAGTCATTGTGGATATGGCCTTTACTTCACAAGTGGATATGGTTCTTGTTGCTCAGCCAATTTCAGAGAAAGATGCTTCTAGGATGGGCGTTCTCCAAATTGACACAGAAGGTAAACTTGTAGATTTCTATGAAAAACCACAAGACATAGAAACTTTAAATCGTTTCCGTCTATCGGCAGAAAACCGTCGCGCACATAAATTAAATAAAGATAGTGGAGAATTCTTAGGCTCTATGGGAATTTACCTATTTCGTAGAGAAAGTCTATTTCGTTTACTTGCTGAAGAAAACGGTGAAGATTTTGGAAAGCAACTCATCCAAGCACAGATGAAACGAGGCTATGTCCAAACACTTCTCTACGATGGCTATTGGACCGATATTGGTACTATAGAATCATATTATGAAGCTAACATTGCGTTAACGCAAAAACCCCAAACCTTAACACAAGGACTGAATTGTTATGACGATAGGGGCATGATCTATAGTAAGAACCATCACCTGCCTGGGGTTATTGTCAGCGATTCTTTAATTTCAAACTCCTTACTTTGCGAAGGTTCTGTGATTGATTCGAGTCATATTGCCCATAGTGTTGTAGGTATTCGTGGGATGATAGGAGAGAATTCCGTAATAGATCATTCTATTATTATGGGGAACGCTCGTTATGGTTCTGCAACGCCTACTCCTTTAGGCATTGGAAAAGATTGTGAGATCTATAAAACCATTATTGATGAAAACTGTTCCATCGGTAATGGAGTAAAACTTACGAATCGTACTCACTATATTGATTACGATGCCCCGGATGGAAAACTCTTTGTAAGAGATAACATTGTTATCATTCCTCGAGGAACTCGAATTCCTGATAATTATATCTTCTAAAAACTTTTTTTAAGTAAATATTCTCATTTAAGAGAAATTTGCTTTTTATCGATAAAGTCTTTAGATTACTAGTAAAGTCTTAAGCTTTTTAACCGTGATTCTTTTATATGCACATATATGGTTTGGCTGATCTACATCTTTCTTTAGGGGTGCCTCAAAAAACTATGGAGGTATTTGGAGAACCTTGGATAGGATATCATAAAAAAATTCGTGAACAATGGAAAGCTAGAGTCACACCTAAAGATATTGTCCTCATCGCAGGAGATATTTCCTGGGCTAAGGATCTCTTAGAAGCTGAACGTGATTTTGCCTTTGTTGATGCATTGCCAGGAACTAAATACATGATTCGTGGAAATCATGATTATTGGAGCTCGGCTTCAACAAAAAAAATCCGCATGGCTTTACCTCCTTCCCTAAATTATTTAACTTCAGGATATGCCCAGCTCTCCCCCGAACTCGCTGTTGTAGGTGTTCGACTTTGGGACAGTCCTACTATACATATAGCGTATACGTGCCAGGCATTTTCCACTCAAGTTCAGTCTAAACCTTACACAGAACACGATGAAAAAATTTTTCTGCGAGAATTTGGACGACTCAAAAAAGCCTTAGATTCTCTTCCTAAAGAAGTAACGCAGGTCATTGTTATGACACATTATCCCCCTATCAGCAGCGATGGCTCTCCAGGGCCTGTTTCTGAGTTGTTAGAAGCTGACGGTCGGGTCTCGTTATGTATTTTTGGTCATTTGCATAAAATACACCAGTCCATGCGTGTTTTTGGTAAAATCCGTGGGATAGATTACGTTTTAGTTGCTGCGGATTATGTAAATTTCATTCCCCAAGAGATCTTGTGAGGATTCTAACTGGTAAATATAAGGGTAAGTCCCTAAAGACTTTTTCTAATCATTCGATTCGTCCAACGTCGGGTCTTGTTAAAGAAGCGTTCTTTAACATCTGTGCTTCCCACATTAAAGGTGCTGTCTTTTTAGATCTTTTTGCAGGGATCGGGGGCATCGGATTTGAAGCTTTAAGCCGTGGAGCCGCGCATGTTGTATTTGTTGATAACTCTCCACGTGCTGTGCGTTTACTCCATGCAAATAGTCAGCTCTTAGATACAGAACTCCCGATCACTATTCTTAAGCAAGATGTAAAGATAGCTATGCGAAAATTAGTCAAAATGGAGCGTTCCTTTGACCTTATTTACATTGATCCTCCTTACGAACTCGAAAATGCTTATGTAAGTTCTCTATTAGAAGAGATCACCAAGTATCATATTCTCAATACTACAGGTATGCTAGTTCTAGAAAATGCATCCCATGAAGAAATCCTTATTCCTGGATTAGTACTAAGACGCAAAAGAAAACTTGGTGGAACATCTCTATCCGAATATTGTAATACAAGAAACATAACGCTAGAATTTACAAAAACTCCATTATCTTCAGGAGATTGATAGTAAGTTGCACCTTAAGGGAGGCATTACTTTTACTGGGAATTGTGTATTTTTAGGATTTGTTTTTCTAAATTCTTTCCTAAAGAAGGAATAGATAGCATACTAGATAAAAATTTCTTATCTAGAATATGATGCAAAGAGAAGGAGAAAAGAGGAGGGATCAGCTTAACGTGAAACTCAAGTTTTCTTGGAAATTAAATTTTATAGCGTGTTTGCTGGCTCTAGGGTTGATTTTTTTTGGGTGCTCTCGAGAAAGGAAAGAACTGTTTGTAGGTCGCGATGTTACCTGGTTTCCTAAACAGTTTGGTATTTACACATCGAATATTAATGCTTTTTTAAATGACTTAATCTCTGATATCAACCATCGTGAAAATCTTAATATTACTATCGTGAACCAGGATTGGATTCATCTTTTTGAAAATTTAGATGAGCATAAAACCCGAGGAGCCTTAACTTCCATATTACCCACAGTAGAAATGCTCGACCATTACCAGTTCTCAGAGCCCATTTTATTGACGGGACCTGTTCTCATTGTTGCTGAAAATTCCCCGTACCATTCCATACAAGATCTTAAAGGACGCTTAGTTGGCGTCTATAAGTTTGACTCTTCTGTTCTAGTTGCTCAGGACATTCCTGAAGCAATCATTACTCCTTATCCACATGTACCTATCGCTTTGGAAGCCCTTATGTCTAACTGCTACGATGCTCTTTTAGCTCCAGTCATCGAAGTAACTTCGTTAATAGAGACTACGTATAAAGGAAGATTGAAAATTATTTCTCGGCCATTGAACCAAGATGGACTGCGACTAGTTGTGCTGAAAGGTATCAATAATGAGCTCCTTGAAGGGTTTAATGCAGGATTACTAAAAGCACAGCGTTCAGGAAAATATCAAACCATAAAACAACAGTACCGTCTTCCCTAGTTTAGGTTTTATTTTATTAATATATTGGCATTTACTGTTGGTGAGGTTCGAATGATTTCTACTAAAGTAGAAATCCAGGAAGGGGACATACTAGAAATCGCAGGGAGTCGGAAGGCCTGATATCCTCGTACTTGTAGTATAGGAAGATATTTTTGTTCTATTTCATATAAAGTTTCCAAGTGATCAAAAATGAAACCAAAAGGAATTAAAATAACATAGGGTTTTGTGGTCTGTAAGTTTCGACATACAGAAACTGTTGCTGGTGAGAGCCATTGTCCTGGACCAAATTTAGATTGGTAACAAAGTAAGCTTTTTGCTTCTTTAAACATGGAAGCAATCGTTACAAAAGACTCCTCACATTGTTTGGCATAGGGATCTCCCTGGCGAACATATTTTACAGGGAGTCCATGAGCAGAAAATAAGAAGCAACATTCCTTTTCTAAGATTTTTTGGTGGTGAAGAAAATTTCGTAGATGACACGCCAGGGCAGAAATAAAACTCCTATGACTTCCAAAATAAGGAAGCCATGAAATGGATCGCTCAGGGATATGCATGTGGAAAAAACGTACAATACTTCCTGTAACAGCATAAGTGAAATGGGGAAATAATGGCACGCCTACAATAGGAAAAGAACATAGCGATCGCAAGTGACTTAACGTTCTTGCATGTGTACTGGGTAAATAACGATGAAAAGGAATTACAGGAGATTGCAATGCGATGGCAAGAGTTTCTGCAAGATCTTCGGTATCAGAATATATTGGGGACCAACTTTTCAAGGATTGATATTGGGGAAGAACCTTGGTAACGCGTTTTTTAGCAATGAATGCAAAAAACTTTTTATGCAAATATGAAGGCAAACATGTGCCTGTAACATCTCTATCTGTCAGGAGAGTGGTTAAGAAATCACTCAATTCACCGGAATGACGTGGCCCCCCAAAGTTTGCTAATATGTAGATAGAAGTGCTCATATAGAAAAAGCTGTGGTTAGCACTAAGGAGATCCTTTGGATTGTTGAATGAAAGCAACTCATCAAATTATTTTCAATAAAATTATTTATAAGTCAGCAAATTTATGAAGCGGCTAGGTTTCCAGTCCAGTTTAGAAGCTCTATGTAACACGACAAGCCAGCGCTTGCGTCAATACCTAATCAAGCACAGCTTATTTGTTTGTGGGGCTTTTTTGCTTATGGCCCTTGAACTCAGCATCTTCATTTATTTTTTCTTATTTTCTGGAAAAACTGTAGTTCCTGCATTTTGCTTAGCCTGTTTTTTCTTAACCCTATTTGCATGTCTTGTCTTTCGTCTTTATCTGCTTTCAGGGAAAGCAGATGTTTTTGAAGAACTATCCTCAGAATATCTTCACGCAACTCTTGCGTTAGTAAAACATAAACATAATGTTGTTGAAGAGCAGGCTCACCTTGCTGCTGCAGCAACTAAGCTTTCAGTAAATCTTCAAAATGAAGAATATACGATTCTTCCTTATGTGCTAAGATGTCTTCCTCAGCGCGATGTCATTAGGAAATTCAGCTGCTTTTGTTTTTGGGAAGATTATTTTCTTTTCCGTGAATGTCTGTTGCAAAAGGCTGTGGATGCTTATATCAAAGTTGTCCAAGCAATTCCTATAGATCTTGGGGCTCATGTGTCTCTTGCTGACGCCTACGTAGCCCTTTCAGGGCTTTATGCTGACCCAAGAAAATATCCAGAGTTTGATTCAAATTATTGGGTGCCTCCCGGGCGCTATAGCGAGAATATTCAAGAAAAATTTTTTGCAACAGCGCGACGAGCGATTGAAGAATTTAAAATTTTAAATGAATATGCTCCGGGAAATGCTTGGGTACATGCACAATTAGCTTATAGCTACCATGACCTGCAAATGCCTCTTGAGGAAATTCAGGAATATGAAATTGTTTTGAAACTTAAACCTAATGATATTGAGACAATGTCTAAATTAGGAATTCTCTATTTCCAACAGGGAATGAATGCACGAGGACTACGTATTTACGAAGAATTAAAAAAAAGAGATTATAAAAAGTCTCAAAAATTAATTAAATTCTATGGTGTAGAGTATAATAAAAGCTAGTTTTTTTCTTTTTTTTCTAATAAACTAAATATCATGAATTGGGTCTGTTTTAAGACTACTTACACAATAGAGCAAAGTCTTCTTTATCGAATAAGCGTTTCTTGGAAAACAAACTTTTCTGTGCGTACCCGCTATGAAATAGCGTCTGCTATAGCAATTTTGGGGTTGCTGATAGCACTGTGTTCCTCAGCAGCCATCAGCTTGATTTATTCTGGGCAGCCTCTAAGTCTAATATTGATTGAAGGGTGTCTTACCTTAGGCTTGGTGCCTCTCTCTGTAGCCATAAGCTTGTTAATTATAGGAATTCTTATTCTATTATACGGTATTTGTTTATTCCCACGGCAGCGGGCACGGTAATTTAATCCCATTCTAGTAATAACTTTTTTAATTGCAGATTATTTTTCTTTTTTCATATAGTGCGTAGAAACTTGTACGCCAGTTGCTATTTTGTAATAGATTTGATCACTTAATTTAGATCAATTTTTATTACTTCAGCTGGTGTATTTTCAATTAGGAGAATAAATATGAAAAAATTAGTCCCATTCCTTTTTTTAACTTTGAGTCTGCCTTGTTTGAGTTGTTCTGTTCTTGCCTCTGCGAAATGCTCTTATGCATTTGACGAATATCACGATCAGTACGATGCAGATGATGATGCTGAAGACAATTCGAATTCCAGTATGGAATCTGATGGAAGCTTTGATGAAAACCTTGATGAAAATCTTGATAAAGAATTTGAAATGCCTTCAGACAATCCTGAAGAGCAAGAACAGTCACAAGAACAGTCACAGGAACAATCAGAAGAACATTCATAAGAAAATAGGCGTTTTTAAATAATAGAAACAGGAACATATATATTCCTGTTTTTATTTTTTAATAGTGGTGTAATAATTTTTTATTCTTTTTAAGACTTTAGGTAATTTTTGATCTATGTACCATGATAAATGCAATGTAGTCACGTCAAGTTTAAGGGCTTGACCACATATTTTCACGAACTGTCAAAGCTTATGGAGCTTTGACAGGGGACTTGCCGTATATGAATAAAAGGTGTGTATTAGACAAAATTATAAAAGGCATTTTAGCAGGCTCTTTGATTTTGTTGTATTGGTCATCAAATTTACTTGAAAAAGATGTTAAGTCTATCAAAAGTAATGTCCGCGATGTTCAGGATGATATTCGTGAAATTTCACGGCTTATTAAACAACAGTCTTCTCAAACGTTAAATCTTTCACCTAACCCTGCAATAGTTTCTAGTATTGCCTGTAATAAAACTTTAAGTATGGTCTACGGTGATTCCACATATCGTAACCTACTCTCTCCTGATCCTTACATGCAGCAATCTTTACCGGATTTGTTAGGAGTTAACTTTACTTCGAAAGGTGTATTGCGTACAGCACATGTAGGCAAACCAGACAATTTAAACCCATTTAATGGTTTTGATTACGTTATTAAATTCTATGAACTCTGTGTCCCTGCTTTAGCAAACCCTCATGTAGGAAAATATGAGGAATTTTCTCCAGGCCTTGCTGTAAAAATAGAAGAGCATGCTACTGTTGATGGTTCTGGAGATAAAGAGTTTCATGTGTACTTACGTCCCCATGTATTTTGGTCTCCGATTAACCCTGGATTTTTCCCTAAACACGTGCAGTTGGATAAGAAGTTTTTACAGCCTCACCCAGTGACTGCCCACGATTTTAAGTTCTACTATGATGTAGTTATGAATCCCTATGTGGCAACAATGGGAGCTGTTGCTTTACGCTCCTATTTTGAAGACATTATTTCTTTTACTATAGAAAATGACTTGAAATTTGTAGTGCGATGGAAAGCACATACCATAGTAAATGATGAGGGACAGGAAGAACGTAGAGTACTCTATTCTGCCTTTTCCAATACACTTTGCTTACGACCCCTTCCTTGTTTTGTTTATCAATATTTTGCTAATGGAGAAAAAATCATTGATGATGCTCATGATTCTGACATTTACAGGAAGGATTCTGTCTGGGCACAAAATTTCGTAGCTCATTGGGCAAATAATTACGTTGTGAGTTGCGGAGCTTTCTATTTCGGAGGACTAGATGATGAAAAAGTCGTTTTCTTGCGTAATCCCGATTATTACGATCCCTTAGGAGCTCTTGTTGAAAAGCGTTACGTCTATTTTAAAGATAGTACAGACGCCTTATTTCAAGATTTTAAAACAGGGAAAATCGATATTGCTTATCTACCTCCAAATCAAACAGACAATCTCCAAAACTTTATGAAGAGTCCAGCTTATACTAAGCAAGCTGCTAAAGGTGAGGCTATTCGTGAATTGGTTGCCTCCGACCGTGCATATACTTATATAGGTTGGAACTGCTATTCTTTATTTTTCCAAAGTCGTCAGGTACGCCGTGCTATGAATATGGCGATTGATAGGGATAGGGTTATTGAGCAATGCCTCGGAGGGCGAGGACGTACCATTAGTGGTCCATTCGCCCATTATTCTCCCTCTTATAACCAAGAGGTCGAAGGATGGCATTACTCCCCAGAAGAAGCTATTCGTCTACTAGAAGAAGAGGGATGGATAGATACTGACGGTGATGGCATTCGTGAAAAAGTAATCGATGGTGTTGTCGTCCCCTTCCGTTTTCGATTATGCTACTATGTGAAAAGTTTTATAGCGCGTATGATCGCAGATTATATGGTCACGGTTTGTAAAGAAATTGGCGTGGAGTGTAGCCTGCTTGGGTTAGATATGGCAGATCTTTCATACGCTTTTGACGAGAAAAATTTTGATGCTCTTTTAATGGGATGGTGTTTGGCTTCGCCTCCTGAAGATCCACGCGCTCTATGGCATTCCGAAGGTGCTATGGAAAAAGGCTCCGCCAATGTTGTAGGTTTCCAAAATGAGGAGGCTGATCTCATTATTGATAAGTTAAGCTACGAATACGATCCAGAGGAACGTGTTCGGTTATATCATCGTTTTCACGAAATTATCCATGAAGAGGCCCCCTATGCTTTTCTCTACGCACGATATTATTCCCTGCTTTATAAGGATTATGTAAAAAATGTTTTTATCCCAATACATAGGGTCGATTTAATCCCAGAAGCTCAGGATGAAACAATAAATATTGATAAGGTGTGGTTAGATAAGAAGGAGGAAGAGTGTTTAAGTACATCTTAAAACGCCTTGTGTTAATCCCTCTAACCTTGTTCGCTATTATTTCTATAAATTTTGTGATTTTAAACGCAGCTCCTGGAGATGTTATAGAGGACCAATCCGTCGATTCTTGCGGAGAAGCAGGAAAATCAGAAAAAGTCCGTACCTATAAAGGTCCTGATCGTTATTTGCAATTTCGGGAGCATTATGGATTGACATTGCCCATTTTTTTCAACACACGTCCTAAGCTATCGCATAAACAGATTCAAACAGGGATTCAAGAATTAATAAATAGTGCACAGAGTAAAAATGCTAAGGGGGAGAAGTTTTCTACTTTAAAAATCTATTGGGGAGATCGAGCCAAATTTATCATGCCGATATTATTGTTTGAAGCCGGTAATCTTTCTGAAAATCCGATCTATCGTCATGTAGCTGCAGATTTGTTTATTCGTGGGGGAATCCGCCAAGGGATTGTTAGCACGAAACTCACACCAAAGCAAAGAGAATATAATCGAGAAGTGTCAGAAAGTAACCTCTTGTTAGTTCGGCAACTTTCAGAAGAAGATATCAACACTAAAGTAGAAGTATTAAAGAAGTGGTTTCGAGATTCTGGAGGCATTGAAGCTTTTTCTTATAACACTCGGAGATCATGGAAAATTTTTTTCTGTGAAACCCGTTTTGCTCGTTATATGTCTCGCATTTTACGATTAGATTTTGGCACTTTACGTAATGATGGACATAAAACAGTAATTTCAGAGGTCTTTAAACGCTTGCGCTCCTCTTTAGTATTGTCAATCTTGCCTATGATTGTTGGGTTCGTGTTATGTCAATTTTTCGGCATGATCATGGCGTTAAAAAGAAACCGATTGGTTGATCATGTCTTGAATTTCATATTCCTTATTTTGTTTTCAATCCCTGTATTTGTTGCAGTTCCATGGATTATAGATAATTTTGTTATTAACAAAACTATACCTTTTACTTCAATTCCCATGCCCTACAGTGGCTTACGTTCTCCTCCAGAGATTTTTAATGAATTGAGTACTTTCGGACGTTTGTTAGATTTGATTGTACACGGTTTCCTCCCTTTTTGTGCGGTAAGTTATGGTGCCTTCGCTGCTCAATCACGCTTGAGTCGTTCGATATTTCTTGAAATTCTCAGTCAAGATTATATCTGTGCAGTTAGAGCTCGTGGCATATCCCGTATGGATATTCTATGTAAGCATGTGGGAAAAAATGCTGCTGCCTCATTAGTCACTTCCTTAGCATCATCAATGGGAGCTTTACTTGGCGGCACTTTGATAGTCGAAACTTTATTTGACATAGATGGCTTTGGAAAGTTTTTCTATCACGCCATTTTAAATCGTGATCACAATGTAGTTTTATTCTCCGTGCTTATGGGGTCAGCATTGTCCCTGATAGGATACTTGATTGGTGATATTTGTTATGTACTTTTAGATCCTCGCGTACGGCTAGATGGGAGGAGGATGTAAGTGGATTCTCCTCTTTCTTTTTATCATCGTTTTTGTTCTGCATATCGTAAAAATTTTTTAGCTTCGTTGTCCTGGAAATTTTTCATTACCATTGCTGTTATAGGAATTTACGCACCCTTATTTGCTAGTAGTAAACCTCTGCTTGTTCGATGGCATGGAGAATTCTTTTTCCCCTTATTAAGATACTTATTGTTCCGAGGATACTATACAAAACCTGTGGATTTGTTTTTCAATGTCCTCATGTTGACATTTCCTTTTTTCTTACTTTCTTGGAAGCTCTGTCGTGGGTATGTACGTTGTTGGTTTCTGGGAATTCTTATAGTCGTCCACATTACTGGTTTTGTCTGGGTATATCATGGCAAAATACAAGATCCTACGGCTGCAGAACAGCTCAAGAAGGCACGTGCAGAGAGAATTCGTGAAAATATTGTAATAGTCAATTCCGAAACTTTAATGTTGCTGCCCAAAGAGGCACGTACTTGGGAAATGGAACAGCATTATATGAGTAAATATGAGCAGTTGAATATCCTTACTAAGACAAAATATCGGAAGAAACAGGATCATGTCCTGAAGAAATATCGCGTCGCTTTTGAAGGACACCGCAGCATTGCTATGCCCACATTACGCTATTTAGAAATGAAAAATGAGGATATCTGTCTTACACGGCTTCAACAACAAATGTCTAAGCTACAGCGATCTTATGAGATAGCACAACAAGCATGGAATCGTGCTATCGATAACTACCGCCCCTTTGCCATGGCATTAACACGAATAGAGTATGATTTCAACCTCGCCATGTATAATAATTGGTGGAGACAACTTGAAGAGTTGCGAGTTGCTTATGCAGATATAGAAAAACAAGCAGAGTCGCATAGGAATTATTTGTTAGAAACACGCCAGGTAATCGAAAAGTATACAAAATTGCATAGCGCTGTAACGTTTATTCAGAACAAGCGTGCATGGATAGAAAAAGAATCTGAAGAACTCCACATTCTTATTAGTCCATTTTTTAGTAGCTTTCATTGGGAAGACGATGCAGGCGGTTCTCGTGAAATGAACAAATATGTGGCGTGGTGGCAACTCACAAGAATCACTCGTAAAGATTTACTTGCTTCTTTGATTTTTGGTATTCGCATTGCCCTTCTTGTTAGCAGCATTGGAGTGGCAATAGGGTTAACCCTCGGTATCATGATTGGGTTGGCCGCAGGATATTTTGGAGGTATCGTAGACATGGTCCTGTCTCGTTTTACTGAGATTTGGGAAACCATGCCTATGCTATTTATTTTAATGCTTGTTGTTGCCATTACACAAAAGAAATCTCTAATATTGAACACAGTATTGTTGGGTTGCTTTAGCTGGACAGGGTTCAGTCGTTATATTAGAGTTGAAGCATTAAAGCAACGGGATATGGCTTATGTTCTGGCAGCGAGTAACTTAGGCTATAGCCATTACTATATTATGGTACATCAAATACTCCCCAATGCCATTGTTCCAATAATCTCTCTATTGCCCTTTACTATGATGGCGATGATTAGCTGTGAAGCAGGACTTACCTTTTTGGGTCTTGGTGAGGAGTCTTCAGCATCTTGGGGAAATCTTATGCGAGAAGGTGTTACAGGATTTCCCGCAGAAAGTATGGTCCTATGGCCTCCAGCACTCATGCTCACGGCTTTGTTAATTGGTATTGCATTGATAGGCGATGGTGTGCGAGATGCCTTGGACCCTCGTCTCCAGGATTAAAAAGCATTTTCAAAATTTATAAGGATGTTTCGAATGGAAATGCCTGCTACATAGGACGATGATCCACAAGTCCTTACTACTCTATGACAGGGGATAAATAACAAAAAAGGATTGTGTTTGCAGGCACTACCTACCGCCCTAGGATGGGTATGAGTATTCTTAGCAATCTCAGCATACGTACACTGTTCTCCAAAGGGAATTTCCGCAATACAATTCAAGATTTCCCTCTGTTTTGGAGATAGTAGACCTTTAGCGAGGTATGAGCATAGAGAAGTATGTTTTTTTTCAGCGTAACCTGAACTCCAAAAGACGACTTCTTCCATGACTTTATGTGCGCCAGGCCCTAAAAATAAACAGGAAAATACTGGAGCTACTGTAAGTTGAGTTTTTATAATAATATTGTTATGAAAGTGTACGATGAGTTGTATTGGGGGAGTATTAGCAACAAGAAGACCCTGAGAGCAAGCTTGTGATAACGAATGCTTCATAAGCTTAGGAATGAGTAAATTTTCGGCCATAGACAAAAATTATCTCGCAATATTCAGCCGTTCGAATTTGGATTTGGAGACTAACCTACCGCGATGATACCATTCACATTTGTGTACCCCACCGGCATAAATTTTCCTTACACCATGAAGGGTATCGTTCTGCCAAGAAAGTTCTTCAACAACAACCTCTTCTTCATTATAGCGTAATTCGAGACCCTCTTTATGTCCTTTGACAAAGGAGATCTCGGCAGCTCGATACCCATTTTTAAACACCATAGTTGTCCCATCTTGATAGCCGTAACGCCATTCTTCAATAGTGTTCGGTATACCTCCAGGAAAGTATGTCAATTGTAAGCCATGGCGTTGATCATTAAAATAATGAGTCACTATTTCGGGATCTTGATTGGGATAAAAAGTTGTGCGCTTTACCAGGACACCCTCTTTGAAAGTTTCTTCGGCAAGAAGAAGATTCGTAGGAGAAAAAATGGAACGGACACCGTCACCATTATGAATCCTAGATGTATATTTTCCATTGAATGAAGAATATGTACCTTCAAGAATACGATTTTGATAGGAAGTCTCTACGAAATACGGATTTGTGATTGTATCGTTGTCACTATTTTCAGACCAACGGGTAAGGACAAAGGTACCATCTTCATTGAAGACTTCCTCTTGGGAAGGAAGACCATTAGGGAAGAAGGTCTTACAAGATATTAACCGTCCTTGATCATAAGTTTTTACAAATGCTAAAGTTGTTGCGTGAGGAAAGGTCAAAGTAGCCTCGCCATGGAGAAGACCACCGACGTAAACCTCATGAAGTGTAGCTCCATTGCGAAGTACTTTTGTTAGGGTACCATCACAACCACGATTTATCCATTCTTGTCTAGAGACAATGATACCATAGTTGTTTTTGAAAGTTTCCTTGATAATAGAGGGATCATGTCGTAATACAGATCCATATGCTGACTGGGATAATATAAATGCGCAAACGCAAAAAAGTAATTGTTTCATCGATCAGCAGTTCCTCTAGTGTCAGTTAACAACTCGGTAAGTAAGGCTACCAAACGGCAGTATTCTTCTTCAATGTCTTGGTGGGATAATGTACGCTCGTAATCTTGAAATACTAGCCGCAAAGTGACATTTTTTTCCTTCGCTACCGGACCTTTATCTTGATATATACTGATAATAGATACACTTTCAAGCCATTTAGAAGCTTTACTTAAAAGTTTCCTACGTAAGGCATCTGCAGGCATTTCCTCAGGAACTGTCAAAGTGACATCTCGGAAAGAGGAAGGATAGATAGAACAGGGCTTATAGATTTTTGTGATTTTTTTTTGGAGTTTGCACAGAAAATCTAAGGAAATCTCAGCAAAGAACACAGGATGTTTAATTTGAGCTTTCTGAGTAAGATGAGGATGGACTCTACCTATAGATCCAAATATATGTTCATTAAGACAAAATGCCGCTTGCTGGTAAGGGTGAAAATCAGGATGGTGACTAGATTTTATAGTATAACAATCTAAAGAAATATAAAGTTGTTGGAACAATGTTTCTACGCGCCCTTTCAAGGAATAGAAAGATAGAGAAGAGCGAGGAGCAATCCAAGAAAGTGGTGCAACATCTCCTGTCAGAAGGATTCCTAAACTTTGAGTTTCTTGATATTGTGATCCATGTTTGCTATAAAGAGTACCAATTTCAAATGCTTGGACACTAGACACTTGTCTATGAAGATTCGTAGCAGCACTTTTTAATAACCCAGGAAGGAGTGAGTTTCTAAGGACTGTAGCGTGTTTAGAACCTTGCAGTGCTAAAGCTTGGCATTCTTCTCTATGCCAAGTTGCTAGCTCGGGATCTAAAAGGTCACAAGTAAAGAATTCTTGCAATCCCGAATTAGCTAATCTATTTGCAATTTGCCGTTTTAATGCATAAATAGGAGTAAAACACGACACGGGTTTTACATTTTTCAAATGCCAAGGTTCTGTTCTGTAAATCTCTTCCACAAGATCGATTTCTTCATTAATATCGTGGCGGTAGGAAGGAACTTTTACAGAAACAACGTTGTTTTGGGGGGTGGGGACAACAGAAAATCCTAGGGTTTCTAACTTTTGTACAAGCCTCTCAGAAGATAAGGTTTGCCCCAAGATTCTTTGGATTGTTGTGGTATGGAAAGAGATTTCTCGTGGCTTCTCTACAATGTCTCCTATTTTATAAATTGAGGAAACTTGAGCCTCAGGAAAGAGGCTCAACGTAAAATGAATGGCAGCATAAAAAGCAGGCAAAACGTTTTGTGGATCTACTCCTCGAGAAAATCTATAAGCGGCTTCTGAGTGTATGAGAAGAAGCTTTTGCGACGCTCGTATGGCTGTGGGGAGGAAATACGCAGCTTCTAACACTATCGTTGTTGTGCTCTCCGTTATGGAGGTTTCCTGCCCGCCCATAACACCTCCTAGAGCTAAAATACGGTGGGCATCACAGACAACAGTAGCCCCAGAAGGAATGAGAACAGTTTCTCCATTTAACAGAGTATACGACTGCGGAGAGGGGAGCTTTTGTACACCCAGAGAGTCCAGAACTACTTTACGCGCATCATAGGCATGTACAGGTTGTCCTAAACAGAGCATAATGTAATTCGTGATATCTACAATGGCATTTATGGGTTTTTGTTTTAATGCTAATAATGCTTCTTGTAACTCTTGAGGTGAGGGACGCAGGAATAATCCCGAGATCACGGCATAACAAAACATAGGACAGACACTGGGATCACTATGTAAGGGCATGGGTGTCGTAGAAAGAGGATCAAATGAAAATTGTTGAGGGATGACAAGATCGGCTTGCGTGACGTGGCAGATTTCTCGTGCAAGTCCTAGCAAAGAAGCACAATGTCCTAAGTTGGGTGTTAGAGATAATTCTAAGGAAACGTTGTCAAAGAGTGTGGCAATATCTTCTCCTAGAGGGGTGGTTTCTGGAAGTTCAAGAAGATTCTCTTTTTGTATAGAAGTATCACTCAATCCAATTTCTTTTTTAGAGCAACACATGCCTTGAGATTCTATACCACGGAGTTTAGCTTTTTTTATTGTTTGGGTTTGTCCTCGGCTGTCGATGAGTTTGGCTCCTGGAAGGGCGAGTGGAACGATAAGACCTGCACGACAATTGGAAGCCCCACAAACAATTTGGTATTCTTGCTTCCCATCGGTAAGAATGGCGACGAGGAGTTTATTAGCATTGGGATGGGGAGCCGTTTGGACAATTCTTGCTGTGATAATCGAAGTGCAGGAAAGAGGCGTCGTGATGTGAACATCAGCTTCTATTCCAATGTGATCACATGCCTCTAGAATTTCCTTTGTGGAAAGTGGAGAAGAAAAATATGTTTGAAGTAAGGATAGAGGAACCTGCATGAATAGTAGATAGGGAGCTGTTTTTATAGTAGATTTTACGATGAGCTATGTATAGTCGCAAGTCTTTTAATCCCTAGGTATCCATCTGAATTTTAGAGTAGAAGAACATATGGCTTTAAAAAGAAAAACGAAGTGGCTGTGGCAAGTCCTGATCCTTAGCATGGGTTTGAATGTCCTTTTTCTTTTTTTATTTTATTCCGCAATCTTTCAAAAAGATATCTATAAATTGCGGTTGTTTTCTGGACCTTTGATAGCAAAAAGTTCTCAAGGAATTCATATTCCTGAAGATTTTTTAGAGACGCTTTCTCAGGCTTCTTTAAATGAACTCTTGTTGTCTCTCAAAGATGAAAGTTTTGTTTATGGAAGACCAGTAAAATTCTGGGCTTTAAGTGTAGCAATCACAGTGCATCATGTGGACATTACTCCTGTGCTCCCGCATCCACTCACTTTTACAGAATTGAAAAGCCCTTCAAGGATTTGGTTTCTTCCTAATATTGACAATCGAGAGTTCCCCGCGATTTGTCATTACCTTTCCACTCATCGTTATCCTTACACTTCTCAAGGTTTGTTCCTACGCATTTCCCGTTCTTTGGCAGAAGGTCAGGTAGATGAGGATTGCCTCTATAGTTTTTGTTTAACTCCAGAATTCCTTTATTTCCGAACATTATTAGCAGGTGCTGAGCTTGAGGTAGCTTCAGTAGCTTCTTTAGCTCGTATGGTGATTGAAGAAGGAGCAGAGCTTTTCTTTTCCCTGTGTAACGAGGAAGCTCGTCACTCAGCAATCTCAGACCGGCAGCGGCAGAAGGTATTGCGAGCGTATCTTGATCGTGAGGTTGCTTTGGCAGCTTTATTGTTGCTAGTTCATGATAGTGATGCTGTTCTCCATGAATTTTGTAATGAAGATGTACAGAAAATTTTGCACTTACTTCCTTCGGGATCTCCTTATAGGGAACGTTTTTTAGCTAGGTTAGTAAATTCTCCTCGAAAGGAATGCAGCAGGCCTGTCTATCCAGAGAAAAAGGAACTTGAGGAAGTCTTAGAGCAGGAATATGTAATACAAGAAGGGGACTCTTTGTGGTTGATCGCTCAGCGTTTTCATATTTCTGTTGAAAAACTTAAGGAGAAAAATCAACTCAAAAATGATCGTCTACTTCCTGGTAGGGTTCTACGGCTGCCTCCAAAGTCGTCTTAGGGACAAGATCTAGGCCCCCAGGGTGCCAAGGGCCGCATTTGCTCACACGTTTTATGGAAAGCCAAAATCCTTGAACAAAGCCATGAATCTGTAGGGCTTGTAGAGCATAATGTGAACACGAGGGGAAAAACCTGCAACAACTTCCCAGCATCGGAGATAAAAACCATTGATATATACGAATCAAGAGAATACCTAAGTTCCGGGGAAGTTGTTTTAAAAAATATTTAAATGACATTGAAAACATCTTTGAGTAAAGCTACAGACACCTCTAACATAATCAGCCAAATAATTGTCCATTCTAATGAAGAAGAGTGCTGGTGATTTAGTTGATCGTTTAATATTTCTAATACATCACCTAAGATGGTAAGTCGGTGATTCAGAACATTGATTCTTGGAGCGATGTCTAAACAGCTAAGAACATCACGGTAAATGGGTTGTGTTTCAGGATGGTCCCAGAAGAAGTCAGGCTCATCGAGGATATCGGAATGGAGATTTACTGAAGCCTTGTCCAGAAAGAGTTTCCCAATTTTTTTAGCGATTGCTTTACGCGGCATGGAGATTTTGCCCTTCATGGCGAGATCCTGGGGCAGACGCTTAGAATCTTCAATGGTTTTATAGATCGTTGCTTCAAAGACAGTAAGTTTAACCGATTGTGCAAGGCCAAAGGCAATAGCGAATTTAGTATTTAGTGTGGTATCTGCAAGGATAAGGCAATCACGTCGTATTTGAAGTTTATCTCCATAATAAAAGTTGTAATGGTCAATCTCGGGTTGGGGAAGAATCTCAGGGGATGCTGTAACTAGTGTTTGAAGTAATTGTATCTCCTTGGATTCTGCCCATCCCCAGAAAACAGCCACGCCGAAGGGGAAGAATATAGCAATCTGATCACACGCCTCTGATTTATCTAATGTGGCCAGGACATATTCTCTAGAAAGTACAGTGGGATAATGAGGTTTGAGGAGATGAAAGAGTACATGAAGATTATAAGAAGATGCTGTACAATAAGCAGTGCAGCGCATAGCCGTGTTTTTTTCTTTAAATTTCTATACAATGTACCTGATTTTTCCTCAGAGGGAAATACTTTTTTTTCTTGAGGTAAAGGGCGGGGCCTGGGTAAGCTAATGCTTTTTGCGGAAGTGGCGGAATTGGTATACGCGCTATCTTGAGGTGGTAGTGGATTTTTCCTTGGGGGTTCGAGTCCCCTCTTTCGCAGTGTCTTCTTACGCTTTTCTATAATTTTTTTAATTATTTACACTCTAAAAAGTTTAAGGGATTTATCGAGGTTGAATTTGCAATATCTTTTCTTGTTTCCATTCATTAGTACACTTTTTTGTTCTTTAGGGAACACCGTGTTTGCTGTTCCTCATTATGTTGTTGAGGAAGAGCGCTTTCATATAGATCGTTTCAATTTTTCGGGATACTTCCCCGACATGGAGAGTATGGAGATCGAAGCGCAATATAAAAAACGTGTAGAGTTTGATGTTACTGGAGATTTCCCTAAATTGGAAAGTATTGTTTACAAAGGCTCATTTGGCTACTTACGTGCTAAATTTAAAGGCCATTATCCTTGTTTAACTTTATTAAATTTTCTTTGTACTTCTTGTAAAATGGATATGGATTTTCGTGGAGATTGGTTGCAAAGTGGTTCTATCACAATTCGCAATGAAGAAGAACCTATTGTATTACTCTTGCCTAAGAATGTCGGTGTGATCGTCCACACAACAACTTCATTAAAAGGCAAGGTATGTATAGAAGGAAGCTTTGTAAAGCAAGGACGGGGGATTTGGAATAAGACCTATCATAACAGCTCTGTGGGTAGCTCTCCAGTTACCCTAGTTTTTCATGTGCGCAGTAGCGGGAGTGGCACGATTACACTGCGTTAATCTTATGTGAATTTTGATACTGTTTCAGAATGTAATGTGGTTTTTAGCATGTAAAAAATTTTATCCGCAATTGCAATAGGGAAATCCGTAAGTTTCAAAAGTTCATAAAATTGTTTTGCATGAACAATAGCGTGTAGCACCTGTTCTTCTTCTTTTTCCATGACAATCGCTTCTGTATGGGCATGGTTTTTACATAGTTTTTGTCCTTGGTAGCGATAGCATGGTCCATTGCTTAAGTTTTTTTTACATAAAGAGCACGTGGGGGAAAGGTCTAAAATCCCTTCATGTTGCAAAAGCTTCAGAATAAAGATTGCTGAAAAAAACCTAGGATTTTTGCTCTGAGGAAGACGGTGAAGAAAATTTAAGAATAGGGAAAAAAGTTTTGGAGAAGGCTTTTCTCTCCATTGTGAGATTAAGAGGGCGCGTATCATTTTTCCGCTAGCTTCTAGAAGAGGATAGGCCCGTTTAATTTCTATAAAATTATTGCGGATTTCCGCATGAGCAAGAGAGCGAAGCTTTGTCGGAGAGGAGTTTAATGTATAGCTCCCTAGGGAAACAGGGATTAAAGCTTCTCGATGCGAGCAAAGAAGGGTTTGTCCGTGCTTTGCAAAAAAGGTGATTAAACCTCCAGGGCTAAAGAGGGTAGTTCGTAAGTGATTTTTCCCCAAAGGCTGGCTTTCGAGCACAACTCCAGAAACAACTATAGGCATAGAGGTTTAATTCCTTGAGCTTGGCAAGCAGTAGTAGTTGAGTAGTTGAGAATATTCTGGCAGACCTGGATAGAAGTCAAGGGTTTGTGTTTTAGGATTGACTAAACCTGTGAGCTGTTTTTTACTACTGGCAATAGCAAGACAAGGCGCTCCAATAATATAATTGTAACTGAGGAGTTGCATTAACGTGTTTTGGTTAATAACCCGGGCCTTGCATTCAATGAGTAAGAGTGGTTTAGGATTGCCTAACTTATGAGTAATATTCCGAGCATCTGTATAGGTTGGTGGTGTGAGGACGAGAATATCTGGACGGCGTTTAGGTAAGCGTAGCTTGTTCCCTGTAAGGATAGGTAAGAGCGTTTTTAACTCTTTTTCTATGACAATCAGTTTTTGGGGATAGTGTAGTGTATTGATAAGTAAGTTGAGTAGTTTCTGGCGTACGATTTCTTCAGGAGTTGCAGACAATGCTTTTTTCCTAATGGGATCAAAAAGACTGGAAGAAGTGGTGTCAGAAAATGTGGAATCCTCGGTAGAGAGAGGGTTCGATAAGAACATAGTTGCCATCGTGTTGTTTATGTAAGCATTGAATTTTATGTTCCTTTTCATTTAAAAAGATGAGCAAGTTATCTTTAGAAGACTCCAATTGGCGAATCGCCTCATCTGATGAGAGCGTGTTGATGGAGATTTTTTTCTTGGAAATTTTCTTTTTTTCTGACTTAGGAACATATCCGAAGTGTTTTAAGGCGTCCCAGGCATCCATGGCAGGAAAGAGTGGCCATTCAGTAAAGAGTTCGTGGTTGTCTTCTTGTAAGGGTAGCCGTTCTTCTTTTTCTTTAAGCCGGATGCTATGCTTGATTTTGTTTAGGTGTTTATTTTGGTATTTATTCGCCCTAGTGCGAATTTTTTTAAAGCCTTGGATTACTGCAGTATAAGGATTATCGTTGTACACTTTAGTCTGTAGAACTTCTTTCCCTTGGGAAGCAATAATGTGCACTTCAGTGCCTTGCTTATCTTTATGAGAGGTGATTATGACGCGAATGGTCTCCATTGGAGGGAGATGGCGGCTTTTTTCTATAATCAGATGTTTTAAAGGTAATGAGACATGAAAAGATTTTCCTGTAATTTCTACGGGTGTGCATGAGTCCTTAGGGGACACGGACTTCTTACGGCAGGGTTTCATGTTATCTCCTTGAGGTTAGAGGAGGGGGAGATTTATAAAAGAAAAAAGTTCTCCTCAGTTCTATTATATAGGGAAAGTCTTATTCAAAAAAGGAATTTAACGCACCGAGGAGGACTCGAACCTCTAACCACCTGGTCCGAAGCCAGGTACTCTATCCAATTGAGCTATCGGTGCTTAGAGAGAAAAAAAATTCTATGCCGAACAAGTTTATCAGAACCTCCTTAGAAAGACAAGAAAAAGTCCTTGTAGAGGGTTCTCTACTATAAAGCAAGCATATCTTCAGTCAGCATGGAGGTATTTTCTAAGATGACAACCCTCTCCAAGACATTGGAAAGCTCTCGAATATTCCCGGGCCAGGGGTAGTCAAGGAGAAGCTGTTCTGCTTTTGTCGATAATGTTTTTGGAGGTAGAGTGTTTAAACGACAGAATTTATCTAAAAAATAATGAGCAAGAGGAAGGATATCATCGCGGCGTTCTCGTAAAGGAGGAAGATAAAGAGGAATGACGTTAAGACGGTAGTATAAATCTTGACGGAAGATTTTATCTTCAATAGCTTCCTTAAGATTACGGTTTGATGTTGCTAAGATGCGAACATCAACGGACAAGGTCTTCGTCCCTCCCAAATGTTCAAATTCTTTTTCTTGAATAGCACGTAGGAGCTTTGCTTGTAGGTGTATAGGGACTTCAGTGATTTCGTCTAGAAGCAGGGTTCCTTTATGCGCAAGCTCAAAGCGGCCGGCTTTTTTTGTTGTTGCTCCTGTGAAGGCTCCCTTTTCATGGCCAAAAAATTCGGATTCTAAAAGGGTTTCTGGAATAGCAGCGCAATTCACTTTAATATAAGGGGATGAGGCTCGTGGAGAACTGTTGTGGATGAAAAAGGCTAGTACTTCTTTGCCACATCCCGATTCCCCATGAATGAAAATGTTTGCTGAACTATTGGCAGCTTTTTGTGCTGTGGCAAGAAGATTTTTCATAGCCTGGCTTTTAACAATTAAGGGGTGAGAGTCTAAAGATGTTTGGAACTTAAGAAAAAGGTTCTCATTCACTAAGTTCTTAAATTCTTTAGCTTTATTGATGAAAGCAAAAAGAACTTCTGAGGAGAAGGGTTTTGTTAGGTAATTAAAGGCACCTTGATGCATGGCTTCAACAGCATTTTCTATTGTACCGTAAGCGGTAATCACAAGAACAGGAGTTTGAGGGGCATAGTGTTTAGCAGCTTTAATTAGATCTAATCCTAAACCATCAGGCATATTCATGTCGGAGATAATTAAGTCGTAATGTTCATGTTGTATTTGTTGGTAAGCAGTTTTTAAATTATTTGCTGTGACAGGGGCATAGCCACGGGATAGAAGAAGTTCTGAAAGGAAATTACGCAGAAGGGGTTCGTCATCTACAATAAGAATTTTCTCCATAACCATGACTCTAGCTTCTCTGTCTTTTTTTATTCTTTGTACTTTATCCAGGGAATCAAGGTAAAGCCTTAAACTTTGTTTTAGAGATCATGGAAGAGGTCTGGAGAAAAGAGCGATTTCTTTTGGCCTTGCCATTGATAAACAGGAGAAGTTAATATACTTATATATTTTTTATCGTAAAAGTAAGATATGTCATCTAGAACAACTCCCTCTCCCAATCCTTCTCCTGAATCCACCTCAGTTCTTAATCTTAAAATACAAGTTCCTTGTTCCGAATCAAAGAACTCAACGAATCCTGTGTTGATGTTTTCTCCATTAACTCCTGAAGAAAAAGGAGAACCTACATCATTTGTCCATACTCGTTTGTGTCGTACTATATTTAAAGTTGCCCTTGTATGTTTAGCATTACTTATCATCGCAGGTGGAATCCTCATCTTAATTTTACTTCCTCAAGTTGTGGCGTGTGTTGGGATAAGTCAGCTTGTTCTTGGAGGAGTCTTATTGGTTCTTGTTTTAGTACTTTGCGTGTTAGACAGTCGTCTTAAAAAGAAGAATCTGGCTGTTGCTGAGGACATCCTTATCGAAGATTTGCAAGGGCGTTTGAAACAGCTCATTGAAGCAACTCAGGTGCGTGAGTTAGTACGTCGTGGTTTTGTCGATGAAGTTAACGTTGAAGCTACGATTCTTAATAAGGAAAGACAACTTGCTGAATTTGATCGAGAACTGCGTCGCAAGGCATATGCGTTATACACCCTAATTGTTGCTGAAGACAATCGAGGGGAAAAGTTTGTGCAGCTTGTAGAATTACGTGAAATGCAATGCAAGATTGCTGAGCAACTAGAACTTCTTTATCGTGCTTATCTAGAGTTTCTATCAGGCACTATGGATTCTGTGAATTTAGCATATCACGAAGGACAAATTGTAGATTTACAAAATAAAATCGCTTTCGTTTCCCAGGAATTATCAGATATACAAGCCATGAGGAAGAAGAAGCTCGAAAAAATCAAAGCAGTTTTACAATATCTTAAACAGATCTCGTCACAGGCAAAAGAGCTTGAATCAAAACTTCAACTTCAAAAACTGCAAAGCCCTGAGGATAACAAAGCAAATCGAGAAGAAATTGCTAAACTCGCTGACTTACAATACAAGAAAATGTGTTACCTCACTTCCAAGTGGGAGGCGCTTACTCTCATCGACGGGCAAATAGAAACAAAATATGCAGAGTTAAAGCAATTAAAAGAGACGTTAGCATTAATGTGCGATGCTGAGATGGAATTCTGCACTTTTTATAGTGAATATAAGGTACGGTATCTTTACCACCGTCAAAGACTCGGGGAGTTGTTCCAAAAACTGGAATTCAAGGATATAGAACTTAAGCAGTTGAGGGATTTATTACGTGAGTCTCAAAATAAGTTTAAGAAAATCATGAGGACTGTTGAAAATCAGGATAAGTTTTTTAAAAAGCTGGGCGATGAGTTCAAACATGAAATGGCAGAGAAGATTGAGATCATCAGTGCTCTTGAAGAACAACTTTTCCTTAAAAATCAAGAATTATCAGAAGCTATGAAACAGGTGTACCCGACGGAAAAGCACCTTAAAAATTTTCTTGAACTCCAACGCAATTATGAGCACTTAAAAGAAGAGAAACAACATCTCCAAGACATGTGCGGGAAAGATATTCTTAAGTTAACCAAAGAATTAACAATTTCTAAACGTCAGGCGGAAGAATTCGAAAAAAAAGCAGCGGAGCTCCATGAGCTTTTGTTGTCTTATGAATCGGATCAAGCTATTGAGGAACTCACTGGGAAGAAGCTACGAAACGCATTAGACGAATTGACTAGAACAAAGTTGTTATTAGCAAACTTGGAGTCAAACAGTGCTGAAATAGAATCTCTGCTGCAAGAAGTACAGATTGCAAATCGGGAATTAAGAATTGAATTTCGAGAACTTTCTATAAAAAATAGCCTAACTGAGGAATCATTGCAGTTGACGGAAGAAGCTCTAGCGACTGCCCAGGAGCAGATAGAAGTGTTTAAGAAAAGTAAACACCAATGGTCTGAAGCGCAACGTAACCTCGTGCATATGAATATGCAAATTCAGTATTGGGAGGACAAGAGTAGCACTCTTGAGCTGGAGGTAAGCCTCTTACAGAAGGAGCTCGCAACTGCACAAGAGGCTATAACGCGGAGCGAACAGGAAAAGTACGCAGCGTTGATTGATTATAATAATTTGATGAACCAGTTCCAGGTGGCGGAGCAAATGTGGGGCCGAGAAAAACAACAGCTTGAGGAGAAGCTTACAGACCGTTATATTAATTACGAGATTGAGAAAACAAAGTTATCTCATGAAAAGCAACGTCTTGAGCAGCTTCTTCAAGATGCTCGAACTCATGCCGCTCAAGATGCTTCCGGAGCTCTTCCCTGCCTTGCTCGACAGGTGATTCAGTTTTCACCGCACATCAAGTCGGGAAGCAAACCTGTGATTTTGAAATATACGGATGAAGAAGTTTTAGCTTATACAGCTCCTCGCTTTTTTGGTATACTAGGCAGCCGTATATCGTCCGAAAGGCTATGTCCAGAAATAAGTCTTTCTTCCCAAGTCTCCTTAGAAAATCAGGAAAAAGCTGTAACAAGCCTTTGTTTTAAAGAATGGCTTTTCGCGCTCCTTGGTTTCATGTCTTTGCAGAATCTCAGCACACTTGTAAATTCTGCAGCAGATGAAGTAAAGAATATCGAAACAAGTGAAGGTAGTGTAGGTTGGGCGAAGCTGTACCGGCAATTACGTGAGAAATATCCGCAGTTAGCAGACGCAGAAGTTTTGCTCAGAGCTTGGCTTACAACATGTCATTTCCCAGTGACTCGTTGGCCTATCTATAGAGATCTTGAGCAATGGCAGCAATTTTTGATAATGAGCTTACTCCAGATGCATGATCGAGAGGGAGGAAAATTCTTTGAGTTGGATCCTAAAGAACAGGCTTTTCTTGAAGTAATGTCTTGTTTTTCTGGTAAACTCCCTCTTGTGTTGTCAAGCATAAGGGCTTCCGAATCTTGGGGGCCTATTTTTCACCATCCTTTAGTTCCTATGGATTATGAGCATTGTAGAAATATGAATTGGGAGGATCTCGTCAAAATTGTGGAAATACTCTTACAAAGCAGGCCCTCGCTCTCCATTTTGACTATGGAAGAGATTCGCAAGTACTTTGCAAAGAAATCTTAACATGGAATCTTTAGCTAAGGTTCTTGTACGCCTTTAGTCAGAGGTTTTTGTGCGTGTTGAGGAAGTTTAAGGATAAAGGTGACTATAGGCGAGGTACTTTCTAGTTCAATGTCTCCTCCGTGTAAACGCATGATTTTTCGGGCTTCTGCGAGGCCTAGGCCATTGCCCTGAACCTTCGTTGTAAAAAAGGGTGTAAAGAGCTTGTCTAAAACTGCTGGAGAGAGCTCTCCAGGGTTAGCAACAGCGATTTCCCCGGTAGGACGGAGGGTGAGAGTTACGGGTTTTTCCCCTGTTTCTATAGCGTTTTTTACTAAATTCCAAATAACACTATTCATACGGTCAGGATCTATAGAACGGAGAAGAGATTCTGTGCTTTTTCTTTCAAAACAGCAAGTGGGAAAAGAAGCGGAAAGAAGTGGCATTAATGCAGAGAAGAAATCTTGCAAATCTACGGTTTTTAAATTTAGCGGTTGAGATTTTGTATATTCCAACATAGAAGACACAAGATTATTTAAAGATTGTGTTCCAGAAATGATTGCGGAGAGCATACGTTGATGACGTGTAAAGGTGAGCTCTTCTTTTAAGAGCGAAGCGAACCCTGCAATCCCACTTAGAGGATTGCGGATTTCGTGAGCGAGCGTTGCTGTCATCTTCCCCAATTCTGCAATGTTTTTATACCTTTCTATAGCATTTTCAAGTTGTTTATATTCTGAGCGATCACGAATTTGAATGAAAAGATATCCGTTGATTTCGTTCCTACGAATGAAAATTTCGAGTTCTTTTTCTATAGCTTCTTTGCATAAGGAAAGACGCAGAGTTTTAGCAAGCTTAAGAGATTGAAGGGATTCACTCATGGAGAAACCGAAGAATGTATCGGGGAAAAATTCAACAAAAGGTTTGTGGAGAATTTCTTGGTGTTCAGGAATTCCTAAAATTTCGCGAGCTTGGGAATTAAAAATCAGAATGGTGCCCACTTCTGACAAAAGGATAATCCCATCGGGAATTGCCGTAAGTATGGTATCCGCTTCTTTGTAAGATTGGGTAATACGTGCTTTGATTTCTAGGAGCTCGTGAGTGGAAGAGGCTGCCTCATAAGGAGTGTTGTTAGTCATAGATCCCCAACTCCTTTTTTTTATGTGCATAGTTAAGTTTGTCCGTTTTTAATATCTGTGTGATTACTTTTCGGATATGTGTGAGTTCTTCTTGAATATCTTGGGGCAATACAGAAACAAAGGCGTGGCGAAAGTCTTTAATTTGATGATCTATTTTTTCAATACAAGCAAGAAGGATTTTTTTTTGTTGCAATACTTTTTCTAGCTCTACAGGAGTTAATGCATATTCTGTTTTTGTAAGATCAAGGATGGCAAGGAAAAGACCTTTCTTTTTTTGCAGTAAAAATAATAAGGCTTCTTCATTCATAGGAAGCTCTGGGGTTTGCTATAACTTCCCTTAAAAAAACGACTCTATAATTTATTGGCAACTTGAAAAAGAAAAGAATTATGCCGGTGATCGGACTCGAACCAACACCTTATTACTAAGAGTAGATTTTGAGTCTACCGCGTCTACCATTCCGCCACACCGGCATAAAGTGAGAGTTTACTGTAGAGGTTCTATTCTAATAATCACAAGAGAAATCTCTTAGGTGGGAAAAGATTCTGGAGGAAGCACAGGTTCTTCTTTGGTGGTATCATAAAAAATTTCTATAGAAATTTCTATATGAGAGCCTTTGTTTGTCAGAGTAAGGGAAAACTCTTCGTTTTTTAACATGGACCCTGAGAGGGTGAACTCTTTTAGAGAGACAGGTGCCAATCGAGGATAGAGGTGTTTGAGAATGGTTGGTAATTCCTCAAGGGAAATAGGGGACGCTAAAGTTAACAGAGCCGCAGTACCGTTAAGATGTCGTCGAGGTAAGGACATTCCCATAGCTTCTAGGAAACGAAAGTGGTGCGGGCAGCACCACCCTTCAGTGATAACAAGTTTAGGATAATGCTGTTGCAGCAGACGCGCAATCTGAATAAGACGTGGATGGATATGACGAAAGATTTCTTTAGTCAAGCTATGCCTTTTACCTTCACAATCATAGAGGGTTCCTTGCGAAGAAAGCAGAGTTTTCCCTCCGCCGTGACAGTAAAAAGAATACGCTGTGATTATAGATACAGAAGGGGTATGCCAATTATAGCTGGGAAAAGGAGAGGGTGAGCTTTTTAGATAAAGAAGAACATGGCAGCCTTGCTGAGAAGTAATGCGTTCTGCTATGGTGTAGCGTGGGACCGACTCTTTTGTCGAGCAGCTAACAAATAAGAGAACAGTAGGAATCCATAGCAATGCTTTTAAGATAGTCATGATTCAAGCGTATAGTAAAAAATATAACTTACGTAGGTTTTTTTAAGGATTCTATGGATATCAATGATTACCAAGTATGTTTTTTTGATTTGGATGGCTTGCTTGTCGATACAGAACCACGGTTTTATCACGCATTTTTAGAAGCTTGTCAGGAGTACTCTCTCGAAGTTGCCTGGGATTTTGCTACATACTTTAAACATACTTTTGTAGGACGAGATAATTTAAGTGAAAAGTTTTTGGAAGAATATCCTGAAGCGCGTGAAAATCTTGAACTGATTTATAAAAGAAGAGAAGAAATACACTATGCCAGTTTAGATGCTTCCGCACCACCCTTAATGCCCGGTGTCGAACAATTTCTTGAGTTAATCGTATCCATGGGGAAGCGTTCTGGCGTCGTTACCAATTCTTCGCGTGCTGCTCTACCTACTTTGTGTAAATCATATCCGATCTTCAATAAATTTTCATTTTGGGTAACTCGTGAAGATTACTTACGCCCCAAGCCTTACGGAGATAGCTATAGGCATGCGTATAAAACTTTTGTACGTGATGGTGAAAAAGTCCTGGGGTTTGAAGATTCTCTCAAGGGATTGCGAGCTCTTGCTTGCATTCCCGCCACTCTGATCGGCATTAATGCTTATATATCAATAACAGTGGAAAAATACTCTGAATTTGCCCCACATGATTTTTTCTTTTACCCTTCGTTTAATGAACTTACTGAGCAGTGCTTAGAACAGAACTTGTCGTAAGGTGGGGGATAGCATATATGGTGCAAGGAGAGACCGCGGGCAGGTGCTGCAGGTGGCCCTTGCCTGCGGTCTTTTTGTTCAAGAATTTTCAGGAGGTGTTGTGGAGGGTAAGCCCCCTTACCGATATCTAAAAGAGCTCCTACAAGATTACGGACCATTTTGTAAAGAAACCCATTACCCTTACATATTATCGTCACTGTGTTTTCTTCTTCCATGATATCAAGAGTGTAGAGTGTGCGTATTGTAGAATTATAGTTTCTTCCATGGTTTGCAAAAGACGCGAAATCGTGGGTTCCTATAAGTAAGCGGCAACCTTCGCGCATAGATTCTATGATCAGAGGATGGTGAGGACTATAACAGAAATGACGTTGCCAAGGTAAGGGTTTCGGAAAACGTGAAAGTAGATAGCGATATTCTTTAGCAATGGCGAGATAGCGTGCATGAAAGGAGTCATCAATGATTGCGACATCGCGAACGATAATATCTTGGGGGAGAATAGCATTAAAAGCTTTTTTTATTCGCTCAGGATGATTAAAAAGAGGTTGATCAGGAACCCAGAAATGAGCAACCTGTCCATAAGCATGCACTCCCGAATCGGTTCTTCCCGAAGCAATTACGGGAGTGTGTCTCCCAATAATTTTTTTAAGAGAGCGTTCTAGAACTTCTTGTAGAGAGAGGTGATGTGGTTGCAACTGCCAACCTACATATTCAGTTCCTTGATAAGCAAGAAGTAAAGCAGCTTTCGTCATAAGAGGGCGTGAGCTATGGTTAAGTCCTCGGGATAGGAGATTTTCAATTGAGGATGCTTATTAAAAACAAGTTGGGGTGTATAGCCAAGGAGCTCCGCTGCTCCAGTATCATCTGGAAGGGTGAGATTTTTCTTCATTGCTAATAAAAGTCCTTCGCTGAGAATCTCTGTTTTTATGCATTGAGGAGTATGAATGATTGCTAGAGCATCCCGGTCTAAAGTCCGTACAGGAGAGCGTTGTTTAATTGTATAGGGTAGAGGGGAAGCTAAGGTCGCCGCTCCACTGTGCTTTGCGGCAAGAATAAGCTCGGTAATTTCATCAGGGTAGACAAAAGGACGAACGCCGTCATGGACAAGTACCCAAGGATGAGAGACTTGGTGAAGGCCAGAAAATACAGAATCTTGACGACGCTCCCCAGGTTCAGCAAAGGTTACGGTATAGTTTCCAAAAATCTCCCGGTACATAGGAGCACAAACAACGATAATTTCAGCGATCTCAGATAGGGTGGAAAATGTGGCTAAGGAATGAAGAATTAAGGGTTTGTTATAAAATGGGAGGTATTGTTTAGGAGTGCTAGAACCGAAGCGACGTCCCTGCCCTCCGCTTAAGAGGATAAGGGAATGTTTATCACTCATGGGAACACCGAACATAACAGATTTCAGGACAAGAACAGAAGCGCGTTCTTTTTAGTCCCCCTAATCCTCTATTTACGTAGAGGTATTTCCCTCCTTCCAAGGTAAAGAGTCCCCGCGCAAGATGGGGATTTTCTAATCCCGACAATCTTTCAAAGAATTTCTTTCCAAACTTAGGCCAGGGGAGCGCTATTTGTGGCCCATGGGAGTGTCCAGAAAAGATAAAATCACCAGGATACTCATTTAAGATTTGTGATGTGTCGGGATTATGGGAAAGGAGAATACCAGGAAGGGTTGGATTGTAGTTCGCAAATGCGACTTCAGGGAGAAATTGCCGCGCAAATAGATCTCCGCATCCAACAATGTTGAGTTTTTCTGAAAGAACATGCGTAGTGTTGTGTAAGAGAGTAACAGGAGTATTTTTTAGTAAATCCACGAGATCAGGATGAGGCTCTTGAGGTGTAAGGTCATCGGCGTAGCGATAGGGACACTTAGAGAAGAGTCCTTGCATAACGGAAACCATAGCACGCTTTATCGGTTGACTGTGTTGGGAAGAGATGCGGTCAATGATGCCTTTATTATTGCGAGATACATAGGTTACGTAGTCATGATTTCCTAAAATAGCAAAAATTCCTAAAGGAGCACTTAAAGTATTTAAAAAAGCTTCCAAACGAGAGCGATCTTCAATACGAGCACGACACAGGAAGTCTCCAGAAAATACGATGATGTCAGGAGCACAATGTTTTAAAGATTCTGAAATGCGCTTAAGAAATTTCTTTGGAGTCTTTTGCTGAAAGTGCAAGTCAGAAATTTGTGCAATCCTTAAGTCGTGAAGATGGGCATGCTTTTTCGGTAATTTCCAAGTGATCGAAGTTGTTGTTAATCGATTAGGCTCAATAAAAGTGGCCCAAGAGGAAGCAAGAAAAGGAACTGCAATTGCTAGAGAAAAAGAAACAAATACCATAACAAAACTACTGATTAATAAGTTCCTCATCTTTAAAGATGAGGAACTGAATAGGAATAAGAACTTTCTTCCCCTACCTAATACAGGAGAGGTGAAGAAGCTCTTATTTAATAATATGCTTGGAAAGAGCTTTTGTCATTTGAAACATATCGATAGGATTACTGGAACCGAAAACTTTTGCAAGATTCGTGTCGGGGAGGATATTTCTTTTGTTATTAGGATCCTGACAGTTGTGTTTTTTGATGTACTCCCAAACTTTTTTTACGATTTCGGTTCTGGGCATAGGTCCCTTGCCAACTATAACTGCTAAATCTGGGGAAATATTCACAGGGTGCATGAAAGCAGAGTTTTTATTTTTTTGACTCATTGGTTACTCCTAGTAAAGGTGGTAAGAAGAGACCCAAGCTCTTCATCCCAACTTTTTTATCTGTCGGAGAGGTTTCTCGTCAAAACAAAAAAGTAGAATTCATTCTACAGACATAAACGGCGTGGAAAAGAAGCCCTACTTCATGTGCCAACAGATTGACTTTATTGGCTGTCCTTCTCTAAAATTCTGGAAGAAAGTGTTTGTGTAGTTTTGGATTGGGATATGCAGGAGAATTTAGATAGGCGTTTAGAAATACTTGTGGCCAGGTTATCTTTAACGGGGAGGTCTCTTTGACCTTGAAAAAAGGAAAGAAGAGCTTAGTACTTTAGAGGAGCAAAGCCTTCAAGAAGATTTTTGGCATAATGTTCCTAATGCAAGGAAAGTTACAGAAAAAATCGCTACGTTGAAGCGGCAACTTTCTGATTATTACGAATTAAAAAATAAAATAGATGCAATTACATTTTTTCTTAACGATAGTGCTGTATGTGAAGATACAGGAATTTGTAATGAGTTGGAAAAAGAATTTATCTTTTGTGAAAACAAATTGGCTATTTGGGAAACACAAAGGTTGCTATCCGGTGAAGCAGATAAAAATTCCTGTTTCTTAGCTATCAACGCTGGAGCCGGGGGGACCGAATCGTGTGATTGGGTGGAGATGCTCTTTCGTATGTACTCTCGTTGGGCAGCGAAACATCAATGGAAAGTAGAAGTTATCGATCGTCTAGAGGGTGAGGTCACAGGAATCAAACACATTACTGTGAAATTTTCGGGAGAGTTTGCTTATGGATATGCGAAAGCCGAACGTGGCGTACATAGGCTCGTCAGGATCTCTCCTTTTGATAGTAATGCTAAGCGACATACGAGCTTTGCCTCCATCGATGTTTTCCCAGAAGTTCATGATCAAATAAAAATTGAGATCCTTCCGAATGATTTACGCATAGATACATTTCGTTCGTCAGGAGCAGGGGGACAGCATGTCAACGTTACGGAATCTGCGGTAAGAATTACCCATATCCCCACAGGTATTGTGGTTTCTTGTCAGAATGAACGTAGCCAAATCCAAAATCGTGAAAGTTGTATGAAGATGTTACAAGCAAGATTGTATCAACATGAGTTTCAAGAGCGTTTGGAAAAGCGTGCTCTGGAAAGAAAAGATAAAAAAGATATTGCTTGGGGGTCACAGATTCGCAATTATGTATTTCAGCCTTATACTCTTGTTAAAGATGTACGTACAGGATATGAAACAGGAAATGTTCAGGCTATGCTAGATGGAGAACTTCTAGACGATTTTATTAAGGCGTATTTGGAAGATTCTGGGGGATCCTCATGACCGCAGATAACAATGACTCAGGAATTCCTGGATTAGAGATTCGCTTTACTCTTCCCGGTGATGCGGCCTATATGATACGTTGGCTTAACGATCCAAAAATCCTTCGAGGATTTCCTCTGCAAACAGAAGCGGAAATTCGTGAAAGTGTGAATTTTTGGGTGGGTTTTTATCGTTATCATAGTAGCTTAACAGCGGTATATTGTGGTGAAGTTGCAGGAGTCGCTACTTTAGTTCTGAACCCCTATGTTAAAGTTGCTCATCATGCGTTAATTTCTATCATTGTGGGAGAACCTTATAGGAATAAAGGGATAGGCACGGCTTTGTTAAACAATTTGTGTCATTTAGCGAAAAGTCGATTCAAACTTGAAATTCTCTACTTAGAGGTTTACGAAGAAAATCCTGCTATAAGTTTATATAGGCGTTTTGGGTTTTGCGACGTCGGTAGGCAGAGGCGTTTTTACAAAGATGAAATAGGGTACCTTGCTAAAATTACTATGGAAAAAGATTTATAAGAAGCTGAAAACACAAGGCTTTTTTAAAACAAGATACATAAATCTTAGGTTTAGGAATTTCCATGCTGTGAAAAAACTATTGCGACATCGCTTTTCTTCTCGTTATTTTATAATGACTACTTTGTTACACCCCAAGGTTTCCTCTCCGCGTTCTTCCCTGCCTATCGATTTTTCTCAAGGAAAGGTATACGACTTACAAGAGATCTATCAAAATTTGAACCAGCGTTTATTTGGAGGGAAGTTACATTTACGTATTGGATGGTTTGGACGTCAAACCTTTCGTTATGCCCGCAGTGCTGTCCTCGGTTCTTTTCATGAAGATGAGCAGTTGATTCGGATACACCGTTCTTTAGATCGTCGGGACATCCCCCAATTCTTTATGGAATATCTTGTATATCATGAAATGGTGCACAGTATTGTCCCTAGGGAATTTTCTCCTTCAGGACGAATAATTTTTCATGGGAAAAAATTTAAAGAATATGAAAAACGCTTTCCCTTATACGACCGTGCTATTGCTTGGGAGAAAGCTAATGCTTATATATTGCGGGGTGCGAGATTAAACATGGGTACGGAGAATGGCAGGACACAGTAAATGGGCCAATACAAAACATCGTAAAGAGCGGGCCGACCATAAAAAAGGGAAAATTTTTTCACGTATCATCAAAGAGTTAATCTCTGCAGTTAAACTAGGGGGACCTGATCCCAAAACAAATGCGCGTTTGCGTATGGTAATACAGAAGGCTAAAGATCAAAATATCCCTAATGAAAATATCGAAAGAAATTTAAAAAAAGCCTCTTCTATGGAACAGAACAATTTTGAAGAGGTTACATATGAGCTCTATGGTTATGGAGGCGTAGGGATTATTGTAGAAGCCATGACAGAGAATAAGAATCGTACAGCTTCTGAGATGCGCGTAGCTGTAAACAAACGTGGAGGTACCCTTGTTGAACTAGGCAGTGTGCTCTATAATTTTGTTCGTAAGGGAGTATGCCAGGTCTCTAAAAGCGCTATAAATGAAGAAGAATTGCTAGAACGTGCTATAGAAGCTGGTGCTGAAGACGTAGACAGTGAAGATGAAGAGCAGTTTCTTGTTATCTGCGATCCTACTGATCTCTATCCTATGAAGGAGAAACTCATAATTCAAGGTGTGCCTATATCACAAGAGAAGCTTATATATTTTCCTCTTTGCTTCATCGATTGCAATGAAGAAGATGGTTGTGCAAACCTCGCCCTAATCGATTGGTTAGAACAAATCGAGGATGTTGATGATGTCTATCACAACATGGTTTAGCCGTGTGGTTTATACGAGTTCAGGAGAAAAACTTATTTTCTTGTAGTTCCTTTTCTTGAACTAGAAGACGATCGACTTGATGCTCTCGTGGGGGATTGTGATTTTGTTCTGCTTGTGGCACTTGCATCAAGTACTTGCCCTAGGTTTACTGCAACTTGACGTGCTGCAGCCCACAGTTGAGGACCTACGTCCCCACTTCCATGTCTTGGGGGAATTACGATAGTTTCTGATCGTGAGCCTTGTTGAACTATCAGAGCCCTTCCTGCAGCATTGCGAACCATAGAGATTGTCGCTACCCTTATTCCCCCAACAGGTATAAGGTCAGGGGAGGTTTGAGTTTCCATAGATGTCATTTGAGGAGTTGCTGAGATTCCCGTGCTCTGCATAGTGACGGGTTCTGTTCCAACTCCTGCACTTTGTGTAGTGACGGGTTCTGTTCCAACTCCTGCACTTTGTGTAGTGACGGGTTCTGTTCCAACTCCTGCACTTTGTGTAGTGACGGGTTCTGTTCCAACTCCTGCACTTTGTGTAGTGACGGACTCTGTTCCTACGCCACTTTCTGTAGTTGACGTGCTTGTAGTTTGTGATGAGCTTGTGGTTTGTGAAGGACCCATTAGGGTTGCTTGAGCAGCTGTACCTTTTACGGGAGTACTTGTTGCCGTTTGAGATATTGGCTGAGCATGAACAACTCTAGCGGCAATTGGGAGTGGAGCCGTCTGGCTAGGACTAATTCCTATGGAAGTGCTGGTAGCTATTTCTGGCTGTAGTGTAGGTGTAGTCATCACTCTAGCAGCAAGGCGGACTCCTGGACCAGGAGTTGTCGTAAAAGGAACTAAATTCTCATTATTTGATGAGTTCTCAACCCCGCGAATAATATTGCCAATATGATTCCCACCGAAAGGATGCAGAGGTGTTCCACCTGATGAATACCCCTCGGTATCTATATGAGAACGAATTTTTTGAAGAAGGGTTTGTAATTCGTTATTCTCGCCTTCTGCTCCTGTAATTCCTGAGGTAGTTGCTCGAAGATTTACACGTGAGCCAGGACTATTCGACGCCTCTCCAATTTTTGAATTGTCTACAATATTGCCGTCGTCATCGAGCGTGACTTTTCGTGCTAAGTAGGTTCCAGTGTGCGTGGGAGCTAGAGGTTCTTGTAATGCTTCAGTTGTGTTTGTGCCTTCTGTTTCTGGGGCATCTACAATATTGCCGTCGTCATCGAGCATGACTTTTCGTGCTAGGTAGGTTCCAGTGTGCGTGGGAGCTAGAGGTTCTTGTAATGTTTCAGTTGTGTTTGTGCCTTCTGTTTCTGGGGCATCTACAATATTGCCATCATCATCGAGCATGACTCTTCGTGCTAGGTAGGTTTCAGGTTGGGTGGGAGTTAGAGGTTTTTGTATTCCTGAAATAATATTACCTAAAGTTGTGCCATTAGGTAGATAATTTCCTTGCTTATCTTTTGGATAAACAGAGTCTAGGTGTGCGCGTACTTTGCTTAAAAGATCGCGATTGTCTACTGCACTTTCTTCAGTTCCTCGAGTTCCCTTGGTTGCTCCAGCGCTATCATCATTGTTGTTACTCGTTACAGAAGAGGTATCAGTACTCGCATTGTTTTCAGGAAGACGTATAGTGGGTTCCCACGTTCCATTTTCGGCGTTTCTTATAACGTCTATGAGCCCAAGGTTCCCTTCATGATGCCCTTGATTATCCCATACAGTACTTGTATGCATACGAGCGTCTCTTAAGATTTGCTGCAGAGTTTGGTTACTTATGGTATTAAAGACCGCGCCTTGTGGACGTGATGGTGGAGGCCCTGGAGGCTGCGGTGGTATCTTACCACCTTCATTAGGGTCTAAACTGTTTTCCCCTGATCCCCATTCTCCGTACGTCCGAGAACTTTCCTCTATCGTGCTGCCTGATGAGGATCCTACAGATTGTGCGTCGTCATCAGAAAGAGAATCTGAGCCTTCTGTAGTCGTTCCTGTCGATGTCGTTTGTGTTCGTTCGGGCATAGCTGTTGTCGTTGTTTGTGTAGCTCCAGGTATATTAACATGTGTTGTTGTTGCAATGCCTCCAAGATCAACTTTAATGCCCCCTAAGTTGACATTAACGGTAGGCATAGCAAAAGGTGGGGTAGGGCCACTGCCTGGCCCTGGTGAAGGACCAGGACTCGTACTTGGGCCAGGTTGAGCAGTTTCTTTTATAAAACCAAAATCGGGCTTAGATACTGAGTTCCAATTAATGCCCTGTAATCCACCAACATGACCCCAAATCGGGCCTGTTTCTACTCGTGCTCCTCGACGCCAAGCAGAGGGTGTATAGCCTGAACTGGATTCCTTGGCATTCCAAGGACCGTAAAGAATACCAGTTTTAAACTTCAGGCTCAGCATCAGGTGATCATATGTTCCGCTCGCACCGTCTGCACGTGTTTCCATGAGAGGTTGAATTCTGTTTGTCCAATCGTTTTCTATTGTTTCAAAGCCAACGCTAAATTTGGCGATACACATTTCTAACTGTTCGGGGCTTGTGAGTGGTTCTTTAGTTTGAGCATTGCTGACTTTGATAGACTCTGCTTGGCTCCAATCTCCATTGCGGATAAAGATAAAACTGCTTCGATTATGATCAACGTAGATATAATGACCCCCCTTGGTTTGCATTTTTTGCTGCACGCCCGGATGTTGTAAAAATTTAAGAATGGAGGCTTTATCTGAGGGATCATAGGGAGGAATGGCGTTTTCAGGGAATCCTCCAGGGCCTTCAGGGCCTTCAGCGCCTTCAGCCCTCGCTTCTCCTGTTAGCCCTGATAGTGTTCCAAGATTTGTGTTGTCTGCAATTCCTGAGTCTGAGCCGCTATCTCCAAAAATGGAAGAGTTGTCGATGCTTTCGCCAGCGAGGCTTCCCGAGTTTTCAGTACCTGTTCCGAATAAAACTCGTTGGCTTAAAAGATGGGCTGTTGTTGCTGTAGCTCCAGCCCCTCCCGATGCAGGTGCTGAGAGAGAGAAGTTATTATTAGAATGAAAAATTACTGCGTCTGAGTCTTGGTTTACGGTCTGTGTGATTTGAGATGAGATGTCTTCTATTGTATGCGCTGTGGCTCCAATGGGTTCGGTTGTTGTCGTTGTCACAATATGCTCCCCAAGCGAACCTACCGTTGATGTTGTCGTCGTTGTTTGAGTAGTCGGGGTAGTAGATGAAGATGGGTTAATGGGGGTTGTCATGATTTCTTTGAGAAATAAAATAATTTAATTAGTTGATTATCATTTTAAAATAAAATATTTATATTTCTCTTCGTTTTTATTTTAATAAAACATTGTTCAAAATTATTATTGTTTTAATTTTTAATGAGTTAATAAACTTTAGCATTAGAAAAAGTTTGCGTGCAATTAACCATGAAGAACGTTAACGTTTCTTTAAGGATTGTTGGATAGAGGAAAGTAAGGGATGCAAGTTGCTGAGGTTTTTGGTGGAGATAGACTCAGGGGCGAGGTTCAGGTTTCAGGAGCAAAGAATGCTGCGACTAAACTACTTGTAGCTTCGCTACTCTCTGCCGAGAAGTGCACACTACGCAACGTCCCCAATATTGGGGACGTCGCCCTTACTGTACAGCTTTGCGAGGCTTTGGGAGCTCACGTTATTTGGGATAAACATTCAGAAGTGTTAGAAATTCAAACACTAGAGATACAACTCACGCACATACCTAAATTTTTTTCCTATGTGAATAGGATCCCTATTTTATTATTGGGAGCTTTGCTTGGCCGCTGTCCCCAAGGTATTCATGTGCCGGTGTTGGGAGGAGATGCTATAGGAGCACGAACATTAAATTTTCATTTGGAAGGTCTACAAAAGTTAGGCGCTGAGATCTCCTATAATGCCTCGGGATATCGTGCTTGGGCCCCCCAAGGCCTGACAGGTGCTTATATACAACTCCCCTATCCTTCTGTGGGTGCTACGGAAAATCTGATTCTCGCTGCAGTGTGTGCTAAAGGAAGGACTATAATAAAAAATGCTGCTCTCGAAGTGGAAATTCTTGATCTTATTCTTTTCTTGCAAAAGGCTGGTGTTGAGATTACTACAGATAATGATAGAACCATTGATATCTTTGGTAGCAATGATTTTTCCCCTGTAGATCACACGATTATCCCTGATAAAATTGAAGCTGCTTCCTTAGGCATGGCTGCTGTAGTTACAGGAGGACGTGTGTTTGTTAAAGATGCTAGGCAAGATTATCTCGTTCCTTTTCTTAAGGTTTTGCAATCTATTGGGGGAGGGTTTGCCATATCCCCACAGGGAATAGAATTTTTCCAAGAACGTCCCTTAACGGGGGGTGTTGTTTTAGAAACCGATGTTCATCCCGGGTTTCTTACAGACTGGCAGCAACCCTTTATCGTTTTGCTCTCACAAGCTCAGGGGTCTTCAGTCATCCATGAAACTGTCCACGAAAATCGTTTGGGGTATCTCCAAGGTCTCCAATATATGGGAGCAAACTGTCAGTTGTTTTATCAGTGCTTGAGTGCTAAGACATGCCGTTATACAGTCGGAAACTTCCCCCATAGCGCAGTGATCCATGGTGCCACACCTTTAAAGGCTTCCCGTTTAGTCATTCCAGATCTGCGCGCAGGCTTTGCCTATGTCATGGCAGCTCTTATTGCTGAAGGAGGAAAACCTTCCCTTATAGAAAATACACATTTACTCAATCGTGGATATGCAAACTGGGCTGAGAAGTTGACAAGCCTAGGAGCTAAAATACACCTTTTTGATGCCGAGAAAGCAACTCTATAAACGTTCTAATGTTTTTAACCCCAACAATTGCATTCCTGTAGCTAGAATGCTTTCTGTTAGCGCGCAGAAATACAGGCGTTGTTTTTCAGAGTCAGAACCTTCAATACGACAATCACGAAAAAACGCGTTGAATTTATGAGTGAGAGTGTAAAGATAATCCGCAAGAATATGAGGACAGAGTTCTTTTATAGTGAGTTCAAGAGCTTCAGGAAAACGTAGAAGAACAAGAGCAAGAACTTCTTCAGCTGGCTCTTGAATTAACGGAAGAGGCCCAATCAAGGGGAGTTCTTTAAGACCCAAATGTCGCTTAATCCCCTGAATCCGAACATAGGTATAAAGAAGAAACATTGCGGTATTACCGTCAAAACGCAACATCTTTTCAAAGGAAAAAATATAATCACTGGTTCGGTGGCAAGAAAGATCCGCATACTTTATCGCGTTAATCCCCAGAATAGGGGCCTGTTCCTGAATCTCTTCGTTAGTGAGTTCTGGACGATGTTCCTTCAAAATTTCTTTCGCCTTTTCAATAGCTGTCTCAAGAAGATCACGAAGTTTAACGTTTTCTCCAGATCGTGTTTTGAGTTTTTTCCCCTTAGTATCTAAGACAAGGCCAAAACCCACATGAGAAAAGATACCAGGACGTAAATAACCTGCGGCTAGTGCTGTTGCCTCTACTAATTGGAAATGTAAGGATTGGCCTATATCAGTGACAATAATAATCCTATCCGCATGGTCCTCCTCCATCCGATAACGCATAGCTGCGAGATCTGTGGTTGCATAATTATAACCCCCATCACTTTTCTGTACGATCAAGGGGATAGCAAAGGCCTTATGGAAGATACATTTAGCATGATCAGAGACAGTAATTAGCCCCTTTGTTTCTAAGTCTTGAATAATTCCAGGAAGAAAACGGTTATAAAAAGATTCTCCACGCTTCTCAATGGTGATGTCTAAGATTTCATAGATTTGTTGAAATGCTTTTTCTGAAATTGCACAAATCTTTTCCCATAAGGCAATCACTTGAGGTTCTTCAGCCTGTAAGGCAACAACATTACGTTGGGAACTCTTTTTAAATTGTTCTTTATCAGAAAAATGCTTGTAAGCTTTTTTATAAAGATTCGTTAGATCTTCAAGATTATCGGGATCACTGTTTTCAGTATCTTGCAGATAAGTAATGAGCATCCCAAATGCTGTTCCCCAATCTCCAATGTGGTTTAAACATAAAACATCATGTCCAATGTAAGTAAAAATTCGTGCTAAGCAATCACCGATGATAGTAGAACGTAGGTGACCTACATGCATATCTTTGGCAATGTTTGGGGAGGAAAAATCAATAATAATTTTTTGTGGAAAAGTAACACGAAATCCCGAAATCACATGATCAGCAAGTTGTAATAACTGACGATCTAGCCACGGAGTTGCAAAGGTAAAATTAATAAATCCTGGACCGGCAATCTCAATAAATGAAAAAGATTCCTTAGGAATGTAGGAAACTATAGTTTTAGCAATCATCCTCGAAGGTTTTTTTAAAAGATTAGTCAGCTTCATTGCATCATTGCATTGGTAATGCCCAAAACGTTCTTTGGTTGATGGTGTAACTTCAGATTGCCAATTCTCTAATTGAGGAAAGGCTATGGAAATGGCTTGAGAACATAAAGAAGATAGATAAGCAATTAATGTTGACATAGAACTAAGGCACATTTCCTTGACAGCCAGCTTCGTACCATATTTTAAGCTCTGCAAGTTTCGCCATAATACGATTTGTAGCAATCTGATAGGCTTCTTTATTTTTAAGAGTTTTATCTTGGATCAAATCATCAAAGTATAGAGGTGTTCCAAAAATACACGTTATAGTTCTCCAGATTTTCGGGAGTTTTTGATAACGATTGAAAGCTTCATATGTCCCTCCAATATATACAGGAATCACAGGTACGTAGTTTTTTATTGTCATCATACCCATGCCACTTTTACCAGGTTGTAATTCGCCATCAGGACTACGTGTTCCCTCGGGGTAGATAACCACTTTTTTCCCTTCTTTTAATAACTGCGCAGTGATCTTAAAAGCAACAGCATTGCCTTCATTCTTGCAGATAGGATAACAGGCCCACTTTCTCCATATCCAATCGGTAATGGGATGATTGAATAAAGAGGTGCGCGCCAAATGGTAAAGACACTCTTGTACACAGAGATGCACAACCACAGGATCAAGAAAAGAATTGTGATTTACAGCAATAATCGCAGGACCGTGAATAAAATTTTTCTTCACACCGTAAGATTTAAGCCGATAAAGCAAAGAAAAAACCACCCAACAAACAAACTTGCAGATATGAAAGATCATAGGAAATATGGGCTACAACAAAGTTAAAATTTTCTCTAAAACTTGGCTTATTGTCAAATTTGAAGAGTCTATAATTACAGCATTTTCAGGAATGACCAAAGGATCACAAATTCGCTGAGCATCGGCAGTATCCCGCTGGATAAGCTCTTCTTTTAAAGCCTTGTAACTCAGAGTATCTTCAGGAAGCTCTTTCCAACGTCGTGCAAGGCGTATTTCAGGACTTGCTGTTAAGAAAATTTTCAAATCAGCATTGGGAAAAACCTTAGAACCCATATCTCTCCCTTCAAATATACAGTTCCCTAACTGTGCATAGCGTTGTTGCAGAGCTTGCATAAATTTGCGTACCTCAGGAATTTGAGATAACTTAGAAGCAGCGTTTGCGACCTCTTGTGTGGTCAATTCAGTAGAAAGAAGACGACCTTCAAAAAAAGATTTTAAAGAATGCTCTGCAGTGAAAGTGAAAGAAAAAGGAGGTTGAGATAGAAATTCTTCAAAAGAAAGAGTGACCCAAGGTTGCTGTAGCCACGCATAAGCTAACGTACGATACATGAGTCCTGTATTGCAGTAATTCAAATGCAAGTGCTTTGCCAAAGACTGCGCTATCGTACTTTTTCCCGTTCCTGAAGGACCATCAATTGTAATAATCATCCTGAAAATTTACCAGCTTGTGTAATTAATAAAAAGAGGTAGACGATAGGCGTAGAAAGTATCAAAGAATCTAAAGTATCCAACATACCACCAATAGCATTGAGCTTATTGCTATTTTTTACATGTGCGTCCCGCTTAAATATTGATTCGACAATATCTCCAAAAAAACCAGTAATCCCCAAGATTAACCCTAAAGGAATTAAAATCGCAGGCAGAGGAAAATAACTGATAAAGTGTTCAGGAATATGTAAAAAGAAAACAAAGCTAATTAACGTAGCTCCTAGACACCCCGCAACAAAACCAGTAATAGTTTTATTAGGACTAATTTGTGGTGTGATTTTTTTTGTTCCAAAGGCTTTACCAAAGAAGTAACCAAAAATATCAGCACCTTTTGTTATCGCGATGAGAAAGGATGCCCACCATATTCCTAAATAAGGCTCTTGCGTATGCACAAAACCATAAAGAATATGAAGAAATAAACGAATAGGAATCCCTACATACAAAATCGAAAAGAGAGTGGTTCCTACGATTTGCAAAGGCCCTACTTGTGCCCGCTGAGATTTAAAAATACCCACGATTATCCAAATAAAAAGTAATGTCCAAGGCACGGTATAGACATAGGGGAGTAGAAGAATATCCCAGCGAATAACAAGGAAGCTAGTAATAAGAAATAAAAAACTGCCTAGAGAACTAAATAAACGAAAAGGATAATGTAGCCTCACTTTGGCCATGGTGGCATACTCATAGGTTCCTACTGCACCACAGACAGCAGTGATAAATCCTAACGCAAATGAAGTAATGGGGAAGAGTGAACTGTAAAGTAAAAGAACCAAAAACGCTAATGCTAACGAGTGAACGACAACACGTTGGAACAGATCCCCATAGGTGGGAAACTTAAATTTTTTGAAATTTATCATGTTTATTTTCCTCCGCGTCGCGATCTTGATTGATAGGCCTGAATAGCATCAAATAAATCTTGAGGTTTAAAATCTGGCCACAAGACCTCAGTGACGTACAATTCTGTATACGCTATTTGCCACAATAGGAAATTACTGACACGCATTTCACCTCCCGTACGAATGAGTAAATCAGGATCAGTAAGCCCCGATGTATCTAAGTAGGAACTGATTAGTGATTCTGAGAGATCCTCAGAAGATATTTTTTGATCAAGAATATCACGGTGAAGCTTTTTAAATGCACGAATTAACTCATCTTTTGCTCCATAATTGATTGCTAGGACTAATTCTAAACGAGAAAAACTTGCCGTCATCTTAACAGTGTGAGTAATCTTTTCTTCCACTACCCTGGGAAGCTTAGAGAGGTCCCCAATACAACGTAAGCAAATTTCATGTTTGATAAGATAAGGAAGCTGCTGATCAAGTTGAGTATAGAAAAGTGTAAAAAGCTCGTGAATCTCTTCTTCAGACCGCCGGAAGTTTTCTGTGGAAAAAGCATATAAAGTTAATACTTTAATTCCTAACCTCATGGCAAAAGCTAAAATATCGGGAATTACTTTAACTCCATAGTAATGGCCTGATATATGCGTTTCCGCACACGTATCGCGATGTTGTTTATACCACCGGCGATTTCCATCCATAATAATGGCAACGTGTCTGGGCAGATCCTTGTTTGAAAGAAAATCCAACTTAGCTAAAGAAGCCGGAGACAAATCTATATCATCATTCACAGAATAAGCCACAATTCGTTCTCAGGAGCAACTGTTTGAACTCATCTTTTAACTAAGACATGGAGAACAATCCCTATGTCCTCTTCATCTAGCCTGCCGCTTGCTGAAGACGAGTAAAGGAGAAAATACTAAGTAGTATAGTAGAAGAAATTGGAATATCTTGACAAGTTGACATTCTGAGTTTTCTTAATAAAGTTTTTCATGAATATTTTTATTTTTCGAATTTTATTTTGCTTTTTGTTACATTAACTTGGGCCTGATCAGTTATCCCTTTTATTTACCATAAAAAATAATTAGAAAGCATCATTTTATGAAAAGTATAAGTATATGGAGCAATGCTTTTCAACCCTGGTGTAGGGTTGAAAAGCATAAGAATATTTATTGCTTCCCCAATCAGCAATATGACACACAAAAAATTGCTGCAAGCATGTTAATATGTCTAGGATTGAGCCTCTTAGGTTGCTCAATTTATGCGGCAGTCGCGTGCCTAACTATTTTTCCTTGCCTCGCACTTATTGTAATCGCTTTCGTCCTTCTCACCGTGGCTTATCTGCAATATATGCAAGGCTGGACTATAATACAATTTTCTAAGTTTAGGGAAAAGTACCGAACTCTTTTATTATTCTGGGAAAAGACACCTTTAGGCTATTGTCATCCACATTGTCCTCAAGTGCAAATTTATGAAGGGACTACGGAGATTTTAAAAAAAGTTTTTCTCCGTAGTGCCTGGCAACATAAGCTATGTTTCCTAGTTCAAGAAATAGATCAAAGTACCCTAAAACAAACACCCTCTTCTCATGGGCTGCTAGCTGAAAGAACATTTCAGTTAATACCAGAATTGAAGGCAAGCCTTATTCAGAATCTTCATTTTCAAAACGGAGTTGCGAAAATTTCAGACCCCATAGTTATTGCTTGGGACGTAGGACTTCAGAAACAAGCAAGTAAGCCGACTCCCCAATGCGTTGTTTACGTAGACACCCCTTATGCACAAACAGACATCGAGCTTGGAGACGAAGAAACATGTGAAGCTGCGTATACCCGCGCTTACATACAAGCCTTCACTACTGTTATGTCGCAAGTAGCTTTTCCCAGTGTTAAAAAACATGGGATCTATATTCTCGTTCCGCTTCTTGGAGTTCCTGACAATGTTCCTGTTAAAGGAAGCTACCCTGCCAGAGCCCTTTCAAAAACAGCCTTTTTACAAGCTGCAGAATTCTTAACAAAACAAGTGACAAAGCAGAATTGGCCTTTCTCGGTAACTCTCATTCTTGTAGATCCTCTGAATGAACATCCGTTGACTTCTTTATGTTCTTATGGGGATTTTGTAATAAAACCTATCAATTTTGATGACCTTTCTTCTTAATAAAGGGAAATAAGGGCATAAAAAATTTTTTCTTTGCTAAAAAAAGCGTAGAGCTCACAAATTAGAATGACTTTCTTTAGTAGAAGAATCTCCTCTTCGTTTGACGATTTTTTTTTCAACTGGTATTTTGGTTCTAATATTTACTGATAAAAATAGAGTTAGGTAATGCAACATAAGGTTAAGCGTAATTTAAGTATTATTGTTTTTGTATTCGCTCTAGCTATGTATTACGTGTTACCTACATGTCTTTATTATGCTCAACCTTTACACAAACTCATTGATCCAGTTGAAGCTCAACATATTGTGAAAAGTTTAACAAAGCAAACAACCGCTGTAGACAAAGAAATTATTCCTCGCGTATCTACGATTCTCTCTGCTTTGCATCTTTCTGGACATATAAAGCGACATTCTGATCTTCCGGGTGTAGTCAATGTTCATTTTAGACAGGCTCGTGATGCTCAAGCTTTTATCGAACACTTAACCTATGCCGAACCTAAAGTTCCCGTAAAGTCTGCGCGACTTCATGTTCTTGGTTATAGTCAGCAGAATGATTATTCGGTCCAAGTTTCTGGATCGCTAGTTACCTTGGTTAAGGAAAGTGATTTTTCTTTCGTACCGTATGCCTATGTTACAGACAATGAAAATGAAAAAAATATCTCTCATCAAGTACTGACGCAAGTCTTTGCTGCACTTCTTGCTCCTTCGCAAGATCAATGTCATTGCAATTATCCTTCGGTCTGGGAAACTGCCCCTGTAGAAGAAATCGTTCAGTACACACACAATCTCACTTTAGGGTTAGAGGTTTTTACCTCTCAGATGTCCTCTTTCCTCAACACTTTGTTTCCTTCGAATAAAGATCGCACTGCCTTCCTTAGCAGACTCGCCTCTATTGCCGATAGCCCAGAAATTTCTACCGAAGATCAGTATGTATGCCGTACGGTGTATACAAGCTTAGCACAGCAGTCACGACAAGAGAACCAGATACGTCCTAGCATAACAGACCAGAAAATTGATTGTAGTGTGGTATCCCCATTCTTTAACTCGGCAGAATTTTTCCCAAACCAACGCGAAGTTCTTCTCACCTTACACCCCGACTTGTTGGCAAAACGTACGACATTACCTCTGGAGCAGCGCTTAGATTTAGAAAGCCGCCTTGCCAGGGAAAAACAAAGATTATCCAAAAAATTCAATGCCCGACTTGAAGAGCATCCCAAAGGATTTGTATTTACTTGTATAGATAAAGAGGCTAGTGGAAAAATTGTTCTCCACGGAGAGCGGCTTTACAAAAATATTGTGGATCATCTTGTTGCTCTAACCTTACACAAGCCTCATGCAGAATCCTGTGATCTTATTCCTGAAAATTTCCCTATCTACTCTCGTCAACCTGTAGAAAGTGATTCCTTCGGTTGCTTTATTTTCACTCCAGAAGCTAATTGTAGTCATTTTTCTGAAGGCTCTGTCTATGTTGTTCTGAAAGGATTGCGTCCTATGATTACCAAATATCAAAAAAGTGGGGGGGACGAATACCAGAGTTTTGAAAAAGACCTACAAAATCTTTATAATTGCTTTACCCATATTGATTCGACTTCATGGATCATAGGAGAAGATCAGGTTTTAGAATACCGACAGCCTTTACAACAATTTTTTGATGTTTGGGGAGAAAATTTTATTGTTTCTGGAGAAGGGAATTCCGCATTTCTAGAAGTCAAAGATATCAAAGATCGTCTAAATACTTTGAATCGTATTGAAAAAAATCGTCAAAGTGAGTGGGTACAGTGGCACGAAGAATATCGTCACGCAAAGTGTTCTATGGATACCCACAAGCGTTTGCAGACTCCCATACCCCATCGGAATGCTTTCCTCGAAAACATGAAGTTGAATATGAGAAAATATGCCCGTGGGGATAATGTACTGCGCCTTGGCATCGATTTTGTTGGTGGCCGACAACTTCTTCTCTCTTTTAAAGACCATCGGGGACAAAAAATTACGAACAAAGAAGATATCCTAAAAGTTTCAGAAGAACTTTACGCACGCTTAAATAAATTAGGAGTTTCTGAAATCGAGATTCGCCGGGAAGGGGACTGTATTCATCTCAGTGTTCCAGGATCGACCAAAGTCTCTTCTTCAGAGATCTTAGGTACTTCACAAATGAGCTTTCATGTTGTTAATGAGAAATTTTCTCCCTATACAGGCTATCGTTATGAAGTGCAGAAATTTTTGGATTACCTTTGGTTTTTGTCTCAAACTCAAGGAGCGACAACACCTGAAGCAGTAAATGCTTTGGCAAGTGCCCTTTTTAATAATGAACCTACCCACGTTCCCCCCCCTGTCCATAACGCCATTGCCAAGCTTAAGCAGGAGGGGCTTGCTTTCTCTATACCAAACTGTTGTGCTCCTTCTTCAGAAGTTGACACTACATATTCGATGATTGCTATTGAAAAAGAACCAGAAAAAAAAGCCAATCCTCTCATGATTGTTTTCAGAAACTATGCTTTAGATGGGGCTTCTCTTAAAAATATTCGACCTGAATTCGCAGCAGGAGAGGGATATATCCTAAACTTTTCAGTGAAGGAAACAGGGTCTTCAAAGGTTGTTGAAAGATCTTCTTCTACAGACAGTTTTCATGCTTGGACATCGGCATACTGTCAAGACGGAGTGAATGGAACGATCAATAGCCAATATTCTGGGAATCATGGGTGGCGCATGGCAGTAATCATCGATGGTTATGTCGTCAGTAGTCCTGTATTAAATGCTCCTTTAAGAAATCACGCAAGTGTCTCAGGGAAATTCACTCATCGAGAAGTCAGTAAACTTGCTGCAGATCTAAAATCAGGAGCAATGTCTTTTGTTCCTGAGGTGCTGAGTGAAGAAATGATTTCTCCAGATCTCGGAGTAAGACAACGTACTCAAGGTATTGTTTCCGCATGCTTAGGATTGGCTGCACTTATTATTTTGATGAGCGTTTATTATAAATTTGGAGGAGTCATTGCTTCGAGTGCTGTCGTACTCAATCTCTTATTGATTTGGGCTGCACTTCAATACCTTGATGCGTCACTCACTCTTTCAGGGCTCGCAGGAATTATCCTAGCCATGGGAATGGCTGTTGATGCAAACATTCTTGTTTTTGAAAGAATCCGAGAAGAATATTGCTTGTCTCGAAGTCTTTCACGCTCTGTAGAAACAGGTTATGCTAAGGCTTTCGGAGCTATTTTTGATTCTAACCTGACAACGATATTAGCTTCGACTTTTCTTCTTTTTCTAGATACTGGACCAATTAAAGGTTTTGCCCTGACTTTGATCTTGGGGATTTTTTCTTCCATGTTTACCGCTCTTTTCATGACAAAATTCTTTTTCGCCATGTGGATGAGCAAGACACAGGAAACACAACTCCACATGATGAATAAGTTTATTGGTATAAAACACGACTTTTTGAAAGAGTGTAAGAAGTTGTGGATAGTGTCAGGAAGTCTGATTGTATTAGGGTGTGTGGCTCTAGGATTTGGCGCATGGCACTCGGTATTGGGAATGGATTTTAAAGGAGGATATGCTTTTATTGTCGATGCAGGAGAACAGGGAGCCGTTGATGTTTCTCAAGTAAGCACCCAGGTTACGAATAAGTTGAAGCAGGCAGGCTTGTCATCACGAGATTTTCGTATTCAAACTTTCCAATCCTCAGACAAGGTAAAGATTTATTTTAGCCATAGAGCTTTAGTTCATGCTAGACTGAATCAAAATGTCAATAGGGAAGTCGTTGACCAGGAATTAGCCTTTGCTCTGGGACTATTGTCAGAAACAGGTTTGGATTTCTCCTCGGATAGTTCCCAAAGTGTTCGGAATTGCTGGACTAAGGTAAGTGGCCAGTTTTCTAATAAAATGCGTCAACAGGCATGTATTGGGCTTTTAGGTGCTTTAGCAGCTATTCTCCTTTATGTTAGCTTACGCTTTGAATGGCGGTATGCTGTCAGCGCAGTTTGCGGTTTACTCCATGATCTTATTGTTACCTGTGCTGTGTTAATAGCCACGCACTTTTTCTTGCAAAAAATTCAAATCGATTTGCAAGCTATAGGGGCTCTCATGACAGTATTAGGGTATTCCCTAAATAACACATTAATTATCTTTGATCGTATTCGTGAAGATCGTCAAGCGAAAGTATTCACGTCTATGTCGACTTTGATTAATGATGCCTTGCAAAAAACCTTCAGTCGTACTGTAATGACAACAGCTACAACCCTATCAGTTTTATTAATATTATTATTTGTAGGAGGAGGGGCTGTTTTTAATTTTGCTTTCATTATGACAATAGGAATCCTATTGGGAACATTGTCATCGCTTTATATTGCCCCTCCTTTTTTATTATTTATGGTTCGTAAAGAAAAACAGACAAACAGAAATTATTGATGCATCTTAGGTTTGTAATGAAATGTGAAAGTACTCTTTAAGAAAACTCTCTTAAAGAGGTTAGGGTACAAAATCTATGTCAAATGTCAATAATTCTTCCGCGGCAAGCTTATCCTGGCTTTACCCTAAGGAAAACCCTGTTTTTCTCAAAAAAATCATTAAAGAATTCCATCTCCCTCCGATAGCAGCACAGATTTTTATTTCCCGAGGATTTCAAACTATTCAAGAAATTCATGAATTTCTTTATAGCCACCTTTCGAATCTTTATGATCCGAACTTATTTTTAGACATGTCTAAAGCTGTAGAGCGTTTACTCCTTGCTATAGAACAAGAAGAACATGTCATGATTTACGGAGACAGTGATGTTGACGGCATGACAGGTGTGGCTTTACTTGTCGAGTTTTTACGCAATATAGGAATGCAAGTGGGTTATTTTTCTCTTGGAGCCATCTTAAAGCAACATGGGGAAACCTTACCACTCATTATCAAACTTAAGGAAAAGGCTGTATCACTTTTAATTACAGTAGATTGTGGCATTACTGCTGGGAGAGAAATTAGCGATATCACAAAGCAAGGTATCGATGTGATCATCACAGATCATCATATGCCCACGGGAAAAATTCCCCATTGTGTAGCGACGTTAAACCCTAAATTACGTGATCAAACTTACCCTAATGGGGAGTTAACAGGAGTAGGTGTTGCTTTTCAACTCGCCAGAGGATTATTGAATGCTCTGATTTCTAGAAATATCATCACTAAAAATCAAATAGATCTCAATAAATCGCTTGATTTGGTTGCCTTAGGGACCATCACGGATGTGGGAACATTGCGAGGAGAAAATCGTATCATGGTGCGTCATGGACTTAAAGATATCTCTAAAGGTTTACGTTTGGGATTAAAGAAGCTTTGTATACTATCAGGAGTACCAATTAGTGATATCACTTCAACAGATATAGTATTAAAAATTGCTCCGAAATTAAATAGCTTAGGAAGATTGGCGGATCCTGCACGGGGCGTTGAACTTTTACTTACCCAAGAGAGTAAGAGAGCAGATATTTTAATCGAAGAACTTAATGAGATAAATAAAGAACGGCAAAGAATAGAGGCTAAAGTATTCCAGAACGTTCAAGATATCTTAAATAACAACTCTGGTATCTTAAAGCAAGCAGCTATTGTCCTTGCATCGCCAGATTGGCACGCTCGTGTGATTCCCATCATCTCTGCACGTCTGGCAAAGACCTATAACAAACCTGTAGTGATTATTGCTCTTCAGGGAGGAATGGGTAAGGGTTCTGCAAGAACTATAAGTTCTTTCCCCCTTCTTGGTGTATTGAAAAAGTGCTCACCGTTATTCATCTCTTATGGAGGACATGACTTTGCCGCAGGCGTAATCATGAAGGAAGATAAGGTAGAAGATTTTAAAAAGAAGTTTATTCATCTTGTTCAATCATCAATGAAAAAAAGTGATGCAGTTCCTACCCTTGCCCTCGATGCTTATGCAGACTTTAGTGCTATTGATCACGATTTGCTAGCTTCAATGGACTTATTCGAACCTTTTGGCAAAGGTAATTTAATGCCGGTTTTCTATACACAGGTACGGCAAATCCGTTATCCCAAAGTCCTCCCAGGAAATCACCTAAAACTCTATCTAGGCCAAAAAGAGAGAAATCTTGAAGGCGTTGCTTTTGGTATGGGAGATCAAGCAGCGGTTTTGAAAGCGCAATGGAATTTTCCTTTGGAGATTGCCTATACACCCCGTTTATCGGTATCCTCCTATACAGGAGTCATTCATCTTCTTATTCGAGATTTTAGGTACTGCTAACGAGTATAAATAAATGTGTTGTCCACAACATAGGAATCTTGAAGGTCTTGAATAGAAATTCCTACGATTGACGGGAAGTGTTTGTGGAGCGAAGATCCGTTCTCTTCTAGAGAGAAGGCATGATTGCCTATAGGTGTTATAAGACACAAGGAATAGGGGACTAGAGTTTATAAAAAAGCCCGTATCTTTAAATTAACAACAATCATTTGAAAATTTTAATTAGAAATCTGCTTTTAGATATCTCTTGGCTATGGAATGCGATTTTTCCTTAAGATATATTTCGCAGAGAAAATAAAAGCACAGAGTCTGGTCTATAAGTATCTTATTGTGATGTTTTTAGCCTAATAAGGGAAGTGAGTCGGATTGTAATGACAATTCATGCCAATTGAGCCAAATATCTTAAAAAGACAGAACAAAAATCTGAAACTACAGACTAGAACTTGTGGTTATTCCTTAGGTAGGTAAGACTTTAGAATACGAGAATATGCCTCCCCATAGAGATAGATGTGTGTTGGGTAGCGATTTGAGACAATATTTCACGATCTACAAGTTATACGTATATGCCTTTTAGGCAAAGTCTAGCTAATACATACTTTTACCTAACTCCCGGCTACATTTTGATCCCTATGTCCTACTCTGTTATAAGGACCCGAGCTCAGAAATTCCCTCTTTTCTTGATTCCAAAAAAGGGGAATTAGATCTTGACTATTTCCTTCATGTTATTTCAGAATGTTTTGTAAAGTGATGGAAAAAAATACATTGTAATTTATAATTCCGCATGACACAAGTTGTCGCAACAGAAGCTCGAGCAGTTTTTTTTGATGCATGTCCTAAACCTTCGTTAAAGATGTTCTCTTCAAAAAAAATGCAAACAAACTGGGAGAAAAAACAAGCAAATCCTAGGCTCTATCATCTTTTAGACATCATCTGGGTGATTATTAAACTAGTCTTGGCTGTTATTTTCTTTATTCCTTTGGGAATCTTCTGGGTTTTACAGAAAATCTGCCAAAATATTGTTCTTCCTGCTGCCGGAGGCGTATTGTTTGAAAGTTTCTGCAAAGCCTCTACCTCTATGCAAGAGCGTTACTTGAATACCCTCCTTAGTGCACACTACCTCATTCCTCCTCAACGAGTCATTTTGCAATGCGATGATTTAAAGATAGACGCCTTAGAAATAAGATTTCCCAACGCTCGACCCGATAGATGGATGCTTTTCTCTTCTGGAAATTCTGATTGTACAGAGCACCGTATTATTTTAAAGAGGCATCAAGGTTCGATAGAATGTATTGCAGCTCAAGCTCAGGCCAATATCCTGCTGTTTAATTATCCCGGTGTGATGTTCAGTCAGGGGAAAGTGACTAGAGAAAATCTCGTAAAAGCTTATCGTAGTTGTGTCCGATATCTACGCGATGAACCTTCTGGACCCCACGCTCGGGAACTCATTGCATATGGCTATTCTTTAGGAGCTTGCGTCCAAGCTAAGGCCTTAAGCTATGAAGTTACTAATGGCAGTGATGGCGTCCGCTGGTTGATAGTCAAAGATCGAGCTCCTCAATCTCTCGCTAAAACTGCAAGACAATGGTTAGGGAATTTTGGCTTTAGAATAACAAAATGTGTGGGGTGGGAGATTGATGTTACGAAACATAGCCGAGATCTTCATTGTCCTGAACTTTTTATCTACGGTAGGGATGCAGAGGGGGCTCTTATTGGAGATGGCCTATTTTCTAAAGAGACATGTTTTGCAGCTCCTTTTTTAGATCCTGAAAGAGAAATGCTTCCAGGGAAAAAAATTCCTATAGCTGAAGAAAATATTGCACATCATATGATGCTTTCTGATTTAACCATAGCGCATGTAGTTACAATAATCCTTAATTATTTCGAAACTTCAAACAACTTTGAAACGTAAATAAGAGTATTTCTTTACTGGATTCCTTCAGTTTTCTCTATCAAGTTGCCTAGTAGTGTAGAAAGAAGTTTTCTGAGATTGTTGGAAATACTGAGAACATGGTTTCTGCCCTGACATCTATAAATAAAGTTTATGGAAATACCTGTGAATTAAATTTCACTATAGACTGGTGAAGTAGATAACAGGCGCATATTTTTAGCTGACGTATCTTTCTACTTCGTCTCTTTGGATGGCTCTGTAGTAGTCTGTAGATGAAGAAGATCTATGATGATTTTTCAGTTCACCCTAGGCGTAGAGTTTTAGATTACAACTCTGGTGTTTTAAAGTTAAAAATTTTGATAACTTTCTCTTTGAAAAATCCTTTATTTACAAAGTTCATGGAAAATAGGGTTATGTAAAAAATAATTTAAATAGAAAAAAGAGACCTAGATATTTTTCTAGTTCTGATATTTTAGATTGCTCATCTTATAAGAGTTACTACAATCCGCCTCTCTATAGAAACTCCAGGGCGTTATTATAGAACACAAATGAAATTTGTAATGTAAAGAAATATTAATAATCATAGTGCAGATCTCATTTATTAAGATTTTAATCTGAAACATAAACTTTGTATTAACAAAAAAGCTTGATTAATAAAGCTTTTCTTAGGAAAATGTTTCTTTAAAAACTTCTAAAAATAAGAAAGAACTAACTGTTACGGTGGTTGTAAATATGTTAAGGGGGGAGGATGTTAGCTTATGGAGTGCCAACAACATGAAAGCTACTTTGAACTAGAAGAGAAAGGGGAGTCAGAACAACTAGATATTCAAAGTTCAAAATGGATATCGATAACGCAAGCTGCAAAGTTGCACAATGTAACACGCCAAGCAATTTATGTGGCGATTAAGCAAAGAAAACTTAAAGCTTCTAAAACTACACGTTGGGAAATTGATCTTAAAGATTTAGAAGAATATAAGCGTAATCGTTATTCGAGAAAAAAATCCTTATATCAAGGGGAGTTGGTTTTTGATAACGAGAAAGGCTGTTATTCTGTGAACCAAGTTGCGGAAATTTTAGGAATTCCTGTACAGAAAGTATACTATGCAACACGTACAGGGACAATGCGAGGAGAGCGTAAAGGCGCCGCTTGGGTGATTCATGTTGCAGAAATTGAAAGATATAAAAATGAGTACTTAAGTAGACAAACAGCTAAAAAATCTAAAATTATGGTTTCAAAATCTGAACACGAGGTCCTAGCCACAGTATTTACTCCAAACGACGCTTCATTTGAATCTAACTAATTGCTTTTTCTTCTCTTCGATTTTCTAGGTTTACCGCACCCTTATTAGTGTCCTTTTGTGTGCCCTTACTCCATTTATTTTTAAGTTTTTTGGCCTGCTACAAAAACAGGAATAGACCATTCCTTATTATGTTTCAAAATAGTACTATTGTATGCTGGGTCATTGAGCGCCGGCCTTTCTTTAAGTATCATTCACGTAATGGCAGAGAGAATTTCTCTTGAAGAAATAATTTCCTTCAAGGTATGAAGTCTTTCTCTTCAAAGGATAAAAGAATGACTTGGGAAAATGTTCGTGTGAGGGTCGCGCCCTCTCCTACAGGGGATCCTCATGTAGGAACTGCTTATATGGCTTTGTTTAACAAAATCTTTGCACAGCGATTCAAAGGGAAGATGATCCTGCGAATTGAAGATACGGATAGGACTCGAAGTCGTAAAGATTATGAACAAAATATCTTTACTGCTCTCATATGGTGTGGAATTCACTGGGATGAAGGCCCGGATATTGGTGGCACTTACGGTCCTTACAGGCAGTCAGAACGTACAAAAATCTATAAAGAGTATATTCATGCTCTACTAAAGACAGATTATGTTTATAAATGCTTCGCCACCCCCCAAGAACTCGCAGAAATGCGCGCAGTGGCAAATACTCTAGGGTATCGAGGTGGATATGATCGTAGGTACCGCTATCTCTCTGCAGAGGAAGTCGCCGCTCGCGAAAAAGCCAACCAACCTTACACTATCCGTCTTAAAGTTCCTTTAACAGGAGAATGTATCTTCGAAGATTATGGCAAAGGACGCGTTGTCTACCCATGGGCAGATGTTGATGATCAAGTTCTGGTAAAATCTGATGGCTTCCCTACCTACCACTTGGCTAACGTAATCGATGACCATCTTATGGGGATTACCCACGTCCTCAGGGGGGAAGAATGGTTAAGCTCAACTCCTAAACATCTATTGCTCTACGAAGCTTTTAATTGGCGACCCCCAGTTTTTCTACATATGCCCCTACTGCTCAACCCCGACGGAACCAAACTCTCTAAGAGAAAAAATCCTACCTCAATTTTCTATTACCGGGATTCAGGATATATAAAAGAAGCTTTCATAAATTTCCTAACCCTTATGGGTTACAGTATGGAAGGAGACGAAGAAATTTATTCTTTGGAGCACATTACTAAACACTTTGATCCTCGACGTGTTGGCAAATCAGGAGCTGTCTTTGATATCCAAAAACTCGACTGGATGAACAAACATTACTTGAACCATAAAAGCTCTCCTGAGCAGTTGTTAGCCGAACTCAAGAATTGGTTATTTAATGACGAGTTTTTCCTAAAAATTCTTCCTCTTTGTCAATCGCGCATCACAACACTCGCTGAGTTTGTAAATCTCACAGCATTTTTCTTTTCCGGAATTCCTTCGTACTCTTTAGAAGAACTTCTTCCTTCAGGACTCTCCTCTGATAAAGCAGGGATCTTAATCTATAGTTATATAAAGTATCTGGAAAAGACTGATCTCTGGGTAAAAGAACAATTTTATTTAGGATCAAAATGGCTTGCTGAAGCATTTCAAGTTCAGCATAAGAAAATTGTCGTTCCTTTGCTCTATGTAGCTATTACAGGAAAAAAATACGGCCTACCTCTCTTCGATTCTTTAGAAATCCTAGGTAAGCCACGCGCACGTGCGCGCCTTAGTTATGCACAAAATGTTCTTGGTGGAATTCCTAAGAAAATAAGCACCGCTATTGATCAATGGATGGAGGACAAAGATTTTGAAGGGAAAATCTTTGAGTTCTAAATATGTGTGAAAAGAAATGGATCTAGATTTGTAATTCTTAAAAATAAAAAACTTTTCAAAAATAAGAGAAGGGATTTGTATATGAGGGAAAAAAGGTCAAAACTTCTTGTACACCTGAGGAATTAAAGCTCAATACCATAGGACGAAGCATTAAAAACAGCCTTAGCAAGCGAAAATTCCCAAGAACTCGCCCGCACTGTCAGAGAAGATCGTCTCTCAGCGAGAATGTAATTACGATGTGGGGGAACGTAATTACAACCAACAGAGAGTAGGGAGAGTAGGAAAATAACCTGACAATAAGAAAATAGTTTCATTCTCCTTTCCACTTAGTTTTTTTAATATTAAGAGATCATTTTGATATTATTCAATAATATATTTTTAAATTATAAGAATACTTTTTTATAACTTCTTGTTTTACAATATTTTATTGCATAATTTTCCACGAAAACACACAACCATGCAAAAAATAAGTCTTTTATCATCAAAGGCTTGCTTTTGTTTTTTATTTGATAAAAAATTTTCATGTTTGGATTGCGTTTTTTACTGATAACCACAGAGTTAATTGTAGTTGGCATTTTTTATGTTAAAAAAACTGTTAATTTGTAAAAGAATAGATTAGAAAAAAAGAATTGATAAAATTTTTATTTTTATTTGTAATATTGTTCAAGGGAACGTGATTAATTAATTATTAAAAGTTTTGTCACATTTTCAATAAAATCACGAGAGTTTTCTAATTAGAAAGGAGTCATAAACTTATGAAAAAAGCTGTTTTACTCGCTGCAATTGTTGGCAGTGTTTTTAGCTTGAGTAGCTGCTGCCGTATTGTAGATTGTTGTTTTGAGGATCCTTGTGCACCCTCTTCATATAATCCTTGTGAAGCATTAAAAAAGAAAGATAAATCCTCGGGCAGTAGTAGTGCTTGTGGTTCTTATCTTCCTTCTTGCTCCAATCCTTGTAGTGGAGAGAACAATCAAAATCCAGTTCAAGGTCCTCAAGCTAAAGGTTGTACACCTTCCGATGGTAGATGTCGACAATAAAGAGATTTGCCTTAACTATTTACTTAAATTGATCAGGTAGTTAGGAGATAAAGTAACTCCTGAACTACCTTATTATAATAACAAACCCAAATGTTGAGGGTAAGAGTTGCGTAAACATTCTACCCGTTGGCAGAAGAAAAACAAAATATGCGATAGGAGATCCCTATGTCCAAACTCATCAGACGAGTAGTTACGGCCCTCGCACTAACTAGTATGGCGAGTTGCTTTGCCAGCGGGGGTATAGAGGCCGCTGTAGCAGAGTCTCTGATTACTAAAATCATTGCAAACGCAGGAACATCAACAACTCCTGTAACAGCGAAGAAAGTTAAAGTTGTCCGTAAAAATAAATTAGAGCAGAACTCTTTCTGTGATAGGGAGTTCTATCCCTGCGAAGAGGGAAGAAATCAATCAGTAGAAGCACAACAAGAATCGTGTTATGGAAAATTATATTCCGTAAAAGTAAATGACGATAATAATGTAGAAATCTGCCAATCCGTACCAGAATATGCCACTGTAGGATCTCCTTATCCTATTGAAATCCTTGCCATTGGTAAAAGAGATTGTGTGGATGTTATGATTACACAACAGTTACCTTGTGAAGCTGAGTTTGTAAGTAGCGATCCTATAACGACACCTACAAGTGATGGTAGATTAATCTGGAAAATCGATCGTCTAGGATATGGTGAAAAATGCAAAATTACTGTTTGGGTAAAACCTCTTAAAGAGGGCTGCTGTTTCACAGCAGCTACTGTATGTGCCTGTCCAGAGCTTCGTTCTTACACCAAGTGTGGTCAGCCAGCTATTTGTATTAAACAGGATGGCCCAGAATGTGCCTGCTTAAAATGCCCTGTGTGCTACAAAATCGAAGTCGTCAATACAGGTTCTGCTGTTGCTCGTAATGTTTCAGTAGAGAACCCTGTCCCCGACGGTTATTCTCATGCTACTGGCCAGAGAGTACTTTCCTTCAACCTCGGAGATATGAAACCAGGAGAGAAGAAAGTCTTCACATTGGAATTCTGTCCTCAAAAACGAGGACAAGTGACTAATATAGCTACCGTCACCTACTGTGGAGGACACAAGTGTGCGGCCAGCGTCACTACAGTCATCAATGAATCTTGCGTACAGGTAAATATCACGGGTTCCGATTGGTCCTATGTGTGTAAACCTGTAGAATACAGCATTTCTGTATCTAATCCCGGAGATCTTGTTCTTACTGATGTAATGATCGAAGATGTCACTCCAATAGGAGCCTCAGTGCTTGAAGCTCCAGGCGCTGAAATCTGTTGCAATAAAGTGGTATGGCGTATTAAAGAGATGTGCCCAGGAGAGACTCTTCAGTTTAAGGTTGTTCTAAAAGCCCAAGCTCCAGGACGGTTTACTAACCAAGTTATGGTAAAAACAAACTCCGATTGTGGAACTTGTACCTCATGTGCAGAAGCGACAACTCATTGGAAAGGTCTTGCCGCTATTCATATGTGCGTGCTGGATACGAACGATCCGATCTGCGTAGGAGAAAATACAGTATATCGTATCTGTGTAACTAATCGTGGCTCTGCCGAAGATACTAATGTTTCCTTAATTCTCAAATTTTCAAAGGAATTGCAACCTCTAGCATCTTCAGGACCAACCAAAGGAACAATTTCTGGTAATACCGTCGTTTTTGACGCTTTGCCAAAACTTGGTTCTAAAGAGTCTGTAGAATTTTCTGTAACCTTGAAAGGTATTGCTCCCGGGGATGCTCGCGGCGAAGCTATTCTTTCTTCTGATACACTAACATCACCTGTATCAGATACAGAAAACACGCATATTTATTAATTCTGAAATGCTTGGGTGAACTTTCTCCACGGGTATGAATGGATTGACGTCCTAAAGGAACTTCCTTTAGGACGTTTTTTTTACATTTCCTCACACTCTACATCACTGTATTGTAGAGCTTATTATATAATTAAATTTTTAATTAATATGTTTTATGATGTACCCTATCCTCTAAAAATATCCGGAGAGGGTACACTATGGCAACAGATATACTGTCTAGGGGAAACACTGAACTTGGGAGTAGCAGAGTAGAACCTATCATACCAGCCTCTTCTTCAAGTGCCAAATTACAGGCTCAAGCCCGTATAGCGAATATTGCACTTGGATGGATTAGAGTGAAAATTGTTCAACCTATCCGTACATCAAAATACGCACAATCTCGTGTATGTCAAATTACGATGCTCGTTTTGGGAGTTCTGTTAATCCTTATAGGCTTAGGCCTATTATTTCTCTTTCATAGTCAACTCGGTGTCCATGCTCTCTGGTTAGTGGTTCCCGCCATTGTTGGATTAATCAAATTACTAGTCACTTCATTACTTTTTGATGAGGCATGTTCTCCACAAAAACTTCTACTTTTTCAAAACTGGATGGCAATCCTTGAAGATCAATTCGATGATGGAATACTCAATAGTTCCACTAGGCTGTTTTCCTCATCTTCTAGTAACCAAGAGCACAAGGTGGACAACCAAGAGAGTAAGACAGGCAACCAAGAGAGTAAGACAGGAGAAGAATCTACTATTATTAATAAAGAAAGTATTTTAGGTTCTAATGTTCGTACGTAAAATAGTGTAACTAGGAATGTAAGTGGTTTATAACTCACACATGCCAGTCTCTATAGGCAAGCGGCGAGCTTTCTAGATTGCAATAGGATCATATCTTTTAAAATATTTACAGATTCTTCTAATTGCAAATCATTGACACCGTAAGAAGAATCATGTTTTTGGGATGTTTTTAACTGAGATAAAAATTTTTGATAGTTTTTGTTCATTGTAAGACGTTGTTGGCTATTTTCCATGAGTTGGGGAAGCATTTCTTTCCACAGAGTCTCTGGCTTTTGTAAGTTTGGCAAATAGTATTTCTGAAACCAAGGACGCATGTGATTATCCAAATCTTCCAAAGAGTCATTAAGAACATTATCACAACAATCTGCTGGCAAAGGATGATCTAAAAATCTCTCTCCTAAAGGTTCCTCAGTATAATGCGAAGGCACAAGGATATCAGAGCGTACGCCTGCAATCTGTGTGGATTTACCCGAAGGGGAATAGTACTTCCCCACAGTGACTTTAAAGAAATCCTCTTGAGAAGATTCCCCAGTAATCGTCTGATGTTGGATTGTCCCCTTGCCATAGGTCTGTTCGTCCCCAATAATTAAAGCTACACCATAGTCTTGTAAAGTTTGGGCAACAATCTCTGCTGCTGAAGCCGAGCTCTTAGAAACTAAAATTGCCAAAGGACCATCATAAAATTTCTTCGAAGAGATAGTACGATAACGCTTCATGCTCCCATCAGCATACCGAGAGACAACAACAACGCCATTAGTCATAAATAAACCAGACACTTTAATGGCCTGAGATAAAAATCCTCCGGTATTTTCTCGAATATCCAAAACTAACCCTAACAAATTCTTATCTTTTAAACTGTGGATAGCACGGCGTAAATCCTGTTCGCTAGAAACTTGATTTTCCCCCTCATAAAAAGAATGCAGGATGATCTTCCCAATCACACCATCACCATAAGATTCGTAAGTCACATCCACACGACGGTCTTCTAAAAGAATCTTTTCCCTATACAAAGGAATGGTATGGTCTCCATCTTCACGATGAACATTCAAAATTACCGTAGTGCCCTCATCCCCACGTAAACAATTTAAAACCGCGCGAAACGATAAGTGTTCAATACTCTTGCCATCTACACGATAAATAATGTCTCCTAAACGTAGTTGACCCGCCTTATCCGCAGGACCTCCCGAAAGAATTTCTTTCACCACAATGCCGTCAATATCTTCTTTCAATACAACGCCAATACCACACATTCCTTTTTCTAATTGAATACGCATAGCTAGAGCTTCGTCCTTACTAAAATATGCCGTATGAGCATCCAGACTATGAGCTAAAGCTTTAACTACACGTACATGAAAATCATACGCAGCTTCCTCAGGACTTAGCCTAACACCGTAGTCGTTAATTCCTAAATACGGATTTTCATTATTCTCAAGTTGTCGTGCACAAAGAGCTGTAAGCTGAGCCTCTTTATTTTCATAACGAAATTTAGGAACACTACAAAGATAGGTAGAGATGTAAGAAAGTAAAAGCGAATGCTGACGTTCCTTTAAAGTATCTAGGGATTTACACCATTCCGTTGCTGATCCCGGCGCTGTATAAGAATCTGCTTCTATTACTAGGCGTAGAGGATTAGCTACCCACTCTTCCCTCCATTTACGCGCACGTAGAACACTCTCTTGAATCAGACGGTTCATATTGCGATAGATCAAAAAATTACTTGCTTTATAGTTTTTAAGTAAGCGTTTTTTTACATCTTGCGATTGCAAAAACATGCCAACTTCTTGCTCAGAAAGATATGCTTTATAAGGATCAAAAGCCTGAATATAACTTACCAAAGAACGTAATAAAATGTCTGTGGACATCTCTTGAGCATTCACATGATACTCAATCAACTTATCAACAATTTTTTTAATACCTTCTTCCCGTACAAGTTCTGTAGAAAAAGAGGGTAGGGAAAGAAACGATAAGAAAAACGCGCAATAGTGAATGAATTTTTTCATTGCGGATATCTCTATTGTTGATGATAGATATCCGTAACATCGGCACAAAAGCTTCAACCTTGAGGGAGAAGATTATTAGAATAATAAAAACTTACTCATTACAAACACGTTGAAATAAAAAACTTTTAATTAAAAAGACCCAAACAATAATATCTTGAATCACAAGTGAGATTAATAATCAGTATTCCTAAGCTAGCAAAAATTAAAAACGAACCTATAACAAAATACACCCCAGAAAAAGGGAGAAGTACCTGAGGAAGCAAACTTATTCCCACAAGAATAAAAGCGAACAAAAATATCACCATTGCAGTAGCTAACATAGCAAAACTCCGAGAAGAAACAAATCGCTGTGGGTGAGATACTGGTTGTGGAATAGAAAGATTTATAGTGCTCAACGTTATTAACCCTCTTAAATGGAAGAAGTATTATACAAAGAAAAAAATAAGAAAATACTTAAAATAAAAGCTTCATTTTAGTTTACTGATAGGCATTTGGCAATTACGATTTTTTTATGCTGCGTCTTATTTTCAAATTCTCTCTTTGCTCTGCTTTCCTGACCAGTTTTGTCTCCTTAAAAGCTATGGACAACTTTGTTTGGCAATCTCCAAAACGCTTGACTCTTTTAGGCAACCCCTTCATTGATGTTATTCTCCACGTCAATCCTGACTTTATGCAACAGTGTCAAATAGAAGTTGGTACTGTATGTCATAGAGATAAAGTAGAGGTTCAAAAAGTATTTCTACTCTATAAAAAGACATTCCCCAACGCACCCATCCTAATCCAACGAAAGGAACCCTTGAATCTTTCTCAAGATCTTCTGAATAGCCTTGGGATTTTATGCATTCGTAATGAGGAGATACACAATATCGACGGAATACTTATTGAAAGCGGTCCTGCGCTAAAAAAAATGGATTTCCTAAGATTAATTCTCCATTGCCCTGATTCTCCCGAATCGCTTCTTTACTCAGTACAGGAGACTGGACCTCATAGCACTCGTCTTCTTATCCCGTCTCTTGTCCCACAAGGATATGCACTCATTGATGGAGAACTCCTCCTCTTTAGCGATAGTATAGAAAATTTTTTGCATGAAGCTAAAAAGAAAAAGAACCATATAATGCTAGACCTTAATGATCCGCATATCGTTTCCACGTTTCTTAATCGCCTCTGGCCTCTCCTAAATGATATTTATGTTCTTTTCCTCTCCGAAGAGTCTGCAAAAGCTCTCACTGCTATTCCTGACTTAGCCAAAGCTAGCCGGCTTCTTTCCCATACTGTACCCATACTGTTTATCTATAGTGAACATGCTATACGCATACTGCAAGAAGGGAAAGAAATCTTCTCTACATGTAATCAAGATTTGACAGAACGCATTACCGGATTCCTTTTTGGCTACATAAACCATGGTTCTTTAGACTACTGTCTCCATTGTGCTGATTCTTTGTCCGGAGAGATTTCATTAAAAGACTAAATTTTTTTTGAAATTAGAGTAAAAGAATGTTCCTCTCTATTGAAAATAAGCCCTTGCCAACAAAGAGAAGCATACTCTATATTTCCTCACTTGTAGTAGTGAGGTTGAAGCGAGAAGAATACATGCCCACCATTAATCAATTGATACGTAAGAAGCGTAAAACTAACGTAGTTAGAAAGAAATCCCCCGCTTTACAAAAATGTCCACAAAAACGCGGCGTTTGTCTTCAAGTAAAAACGAAAACTCCTAAAAAACCAAACTCTGCTTTACGAAAAGTAGCTTGGGTTCGTCTATCTAATGGTCAAGAGGTAATTGCTTATATTGGTGGAGAAGGACACAACCTGCAAGAGCATAGTATCGTGCTGATTCAAGGCGGTAGAGTAAAAGATTTACCTGGCGTGCGTTATCACATTGTTCGAGGCACCTTAGATTGTGCAGCAGTCAAGAATAGAAAACAAAGCCGATCTCGGTATGGTGCAAAGCGACCTAAGTAAGAGATGGTACATGGAAGTTAGAGGTTAAGGTGTATGTCAAGGCGACACAGTGCTGAAAAACGCGATATTATAGCAGATCCTATCTATGGAAGTGTGATCTTAGAAAGATTCATTAATAAGGTAATGATGCATGGGAAAAAAAGTATAGCACGGAAAATTGTCTATTCTGCTCTAGAGCGTTTCGCAAAAAAACTTAGTGTTGAAAATACCCTTGAAGCTTTTGAAGAGGCTTTAGAGAACGCAAAGCCTATTTTAGAAGTACGTTCTCGGCGTGTTGGAGGCGCGACCTATCAAGTGCCTGTTGAAGTTGCTTCTGAGCGTAGAAATTGTTTGGCTATGCAATGGATCATCAAACATGCCCGAGCTAAGCCTGGAAAATCTATGGAACTCGGGCTTGCTGCGGAACTTATCGATTGCTTTAATAAGCAGGGCGCAACAATTAAAAAACGCGAAGATACTCATCGCATGGCCGAAGCAAATAAAGCGTTTGCTCATTACAAGTGGTAATATTAAGAGTCATACTAAAGAGAGAATGAAAAATTCATGAGCAGCGAGGAATTCGATTTAAGCGCAATTAGAAACATCGGTATTATGGCTCATATTGATGCAGGAAAGACAACAACTACAGAGAGAATTCTTTTCTACGCTGGAAGAACTCACAAGATTGGTGAAGTTCATGAAGGTGACGCTACAATGGATTGGATGGAGCAAGAACAGGAGAGGGGGATTACAATCACCTCAGCAGCCACCACTGTATTTTGGCTTGAAACAAAAATTAATATTATCGATACGCCAGGTCATGTAGACTTTACCATTGAAGTCGAACGTTCTCTTCGCGTTCTTGATGGTGCCGTGGCTGTCTTTGATGCAGTCTCTGGAGTCGAGCCTCAATCAGAAACTGTCTGGCGACAGGCAGATAAATATGACGTTCCTCGTATTGCTTTTGTGAATAAGATGGATCGTATGGGAGCCGATTATTTTGCTGCTGTCGAATCTATGAAAGAAAAATTAGGTGCTCATGCTCTCGCTGTCCATTGTCCTATTGGTTCTGAAAACCAATTTGTCGGAATGGTCGACTTAATTTCTCAAAAAGCTTTGTATTTTCTAGATGATACCTTAGGAGCTCAATGGGAGGAAAAAGAAATTCCTGAAGAACTTCAAGAGCGCTGTGCAGAACTTCGTGGGATACTTTTAGAAGAACTCGCAACCATAGATGAAAGTAATGATACTTTTATGATGAAAGTTCTTGAAGATCCGGATTCTATTACTGAAGAAGAAATTCATGCCGTTATGCGGAAAGGCGTCGTTGAAAATAAAATTAACCCTGTATTATGCGGAACAGCTTTTAAAAATAAAGGTGTGCAACAATTGCTAAATGTAATTGTGAAATGGTTGCCCTCTCCATTGGATAGAGGGAGTGTTCGCGGAATTAATTTAAAAACTGATCAAGAAGTTACTCTTGAACCGCGAAAAGATGGTCCTCTAGCTGCTTTAGCATTTAAAATTATGACCGACCCTTATGTAGGACGTATCACCTTTATCCGCATCTACTCAGGAACTTTGAAAAAAGGCACCACCATCCTTAACTCAACAAAAGATAAAAAAGAACGTATTTCTCGACTTCTTGAAATGCACGCAAATGAGCGTACAGATAGAGACGAATTTACTGTTGGAGATATCGGAGCTTGTGTAGGACTTAAATTTTCTGTTACAGGAGATACCTTATGTTACGAAAATCAGGAAATTGTTCTTGAACGTATTGAGTTTCCCGATCCCGTAATTGATATGGCAATTGAACCTAAGTCCAAGGGGGATCGAGAAAAATTAGCACAAGCATTAAGCGCTCTGTCTGAGGAAGATCCTACGTTCCGTGTTTCAACAAATGAAGAGACGGGACAAACAATTATTTCTGGTATGGGAGAACTACATTTGGATATTCTTCGTGACCGCATGATCCGGGAATTCAAAGTCGAAGCGAATGTAGGAAAACCGCAGGTCTCTTACAAAGAAACTATTACTCTGAATGGAAATAGCGAAACCAAATATGTAAAACAATCCGGAGGACGAGGACAATACGCTCATGTTTGTCTTGAAATCACACCTAATGAACCCGGTAAAGGAAATGAAATTGTCAGTAAAATTGTTGGCGGTGTTATCCCTAAAGAATATATTCCTGCAGTAATCAAAGGAATCGAAGATGGCTTAAATACTGGAGTACTTGCAGGTTATGGCCTTGTCGATGTCAAAGTAAGTATTGTATTTGGATCCTATCATGAAGTAGACTCTAGTGAAATGGCATTTAAAATTTGTGGGTCTATGGCTGTAAAAGATGCTTGTAGAAAAGCAAAACCCGTAATTTTAGAACCTATTATGAAAGTCGCTGTAATCACCCCAGAAGATCATTTAGGTGACGTTATTGGGGATCTTAACCGACGTCGAGGAAAGATTTTGGGACAAGAATCTTCCCGTAAAATGGCTCAAGTGAATGCAGAAGTCCCTCTAAATGAAATGTTCGGGTATACCACATCTTTAAGGTCTTTAACGTCAGGACGTGCAACATCATCAATGGAACCCGCCTTTTTTGCTAGGGTCCCTCAAAAAATTCAAGAAGAGATTGTTAAGAAGTAAGGAATATATGAAACAGCAGAAACAAAAAATTCGTATTCGTCTGAAGGGATTTGACCAGGCACAACTGGATCGTTCTACAGCAGATATTGTTGAGACTGCTAAAAGAACAGGAGCACGTGTTGTGGGCCCCATTCCCTTACCAACAAAACGAGAAGTCTATACTGTGTTGCGTTCGCCTCACGTAGATAAAAAATCTAGAGAACAATTTGAAATCCGCACGCATAAGCGTCTTGTAGATATTTTGGATCCTACAGGAAAAACTATTGATGCTTTAAAAATGCTAGCACTCCCCGCAGGCGTCGATATTAAAATCAAAGCTGCTTAAAAGTATACTCGATTAGGGAGATGTATTTACAGGAAAAATTCAAAACGCAACCCGCCCCTCTAATCTTACGTGAACAGATCTCTTGTCCAGAGCCCGACTCTTCTCCTAAAGTTGACCCTGTCTATCGTCTAGTCTTTGATACCACGAACACTACCTTGTCTTATAAAGTAGGCGACACACTTGGAGTCCTTTGTGAAAATACTCCTAACACCCTAGAGAAAGTTTTAACTGCTCTCCGCTATTCTCCCAACACTCTTGTTTATTCAGAAAAAGATAATAAACAACTCCCTATAATACAATTTCTTAAAGATTATGTAGATCTTAACAAGATACCCGCTAAACTCTCCGCGTTCTTTCCTCATTTAGATCCTAAGACCACACTCTACGATGCTATCCAAGAATACTCTCCTCAAATTCCTGCACAGTTGTTTTCAGAAAGTCTCGCACCTCTTCTCCCACGTTTCTATTCCATAGCTTCGTCTCCAATACTTTCTCCTACCACAATAGAACTACTTGTTAGACACGTGTCTTATTCAGGAAAAAATGAACAACGTTCAGGTGTCTGTTCTTCTTATCTTTGTAATCAACTAAGACCAGGAAAAGATTTTGCCCGCATCTTTATTCAACCGACACGGCATTTCACCCTGGCTAAAGAAACACAGGGGAAACCTCTCGTAATGATTGGAGCTGGAACAGGAATTGCTCCATATAAAGCTTTTTTGGAACAGCGACTTTCCCAAAAAGACCCTGGAACCAACGTACTTTTCTTCGGTGAGCGTGAAGAAAAAATAAACTTCTATTATAGAGAATTCTGGAACTCTGCCATAAAACAAGACGCATTAAAACTTTTTTTGGCATTTTCTCGAGATAGAGACCATAAGATTTACGTCCAAGATATTGTTAAAAAACAAAAAGACTGGATTCGAGAGGCCTACAGACAAGAAGGATACTTCTTTGTTTGCGGACGTAAAATTCTCGGCATAGAAATCAAACGCACTCTTGAAAGTATTTTGGGTAAAGAAGTTCTTGCTTCTTTAGCGAAAGACCGGCGTTATGTCGTTGATGTCTACTGACCACAATACTCCATTACAGTAAGAATGCAAAAACATTGAATTCCATCACCACAACCGAAATCACTCAAGCCTTCACCAGAAGTCGCAGTAATACCAACAGCATTCCAAGGTATTTCTAACGCATTGGCAATGCTTTGTCGTAAAGCAGCAAGCTTTGGAAGAAATTTAGGCCGGCTTCCCTCAATAGTAATGGCAAGATGTGAAATTTTTTGATGGGGCATAAGCGATTTTAAAGCTTCATCTAAATAGATACCACTATCGGTAATGCCTCGAGTTTGAAGCAGCTCATCAGCAACTTGCCCTAAAATAATCTTATTGGTTACTGAAGAAATGGCATTGCAAATGGCGTGAAAAATGACATCTCCATCAGAATTTGCCTGAAACCCTGGACAGTTTTCAAAAATGACACCTCCTAAAATGCAGGGCTTAGCAGAGCTCTCCGAAAGAAACCGATGGCTGTCTTGGCCAATGCCAATACGATAAATCCATTGGGGTTTAGGTAAGGTAGGGGTAGGATCTGACGCCATAATATCTCTGTGCTATCTTAATTTTTTATTTACAGATAAGAAAGTTTCTTTGCATAAAACATACTACAAAATTCGGAGAATTCACGCATCTATCAGAATCATAAAAGAAAAAGCTTATAGAGAAATTTTCACCTTCGTACAAATACAACACGTCCTCCATTTTAAGTAAGTGATATAAAAATAATTTTCAAAACAGAACTTTCTAAATAGGAATCCCATTGATATTAAACCAAATGTTACCTTATGATGGCCCTGTACAAATGGCTAGATAGCTCAGTTGGTAGAGCAGAGGACTGAAGATCCTTGTGTCGTCGGTTCGACCCCGGCTCTGGCCATAATTGGTTAACTCCAATCTGTCCGCTTGTTTTTACTTAAAACTTAGGACTTTATGTTTTGTATAATCTCTCAGTTTGTTAAAGTATTTAAGCAAGTAGTGCTTAGTTCTAAGTAAGAAAAATCATAAGGAAAAGAATTCATGGAACCCTACGCCATAATCCAGACGGGAAGCAAGCAATATCAGGTGCGTGCAGGCGATGTGATTGATGTAGAATTATTAGATAGTATTGCTGAGAGCAAGGAAATCATTTTTGAAGAGGTCCTGTTTGCCTTTGACGGTAGACAAGTTGCTATAGGAAAACCTACAGTTGCACATGCTAAAGTGGTAGCAGAATATCTTTCCCACGCGAAAGGGGAAAAGGTCATTGCTTATAAGTATAAAAAACGTAAAAATTATCATCGTAAACTCGGTCATCGTCAAAAGTATCTTAGAGTCAAGATCAATAAGTTAATGATATAAGAAGAAATGAAAGAGTGTTGAATTATGGCACATAAAAAAGGTCAAGGAGCAAGCCGTAACGGTAGAGATTCAAAATCAAAACGTTTAGGAATTAAAGTGGGTGCAGGCCAAAAAGTCTCCACAGGAAGTATTTTAGTTCGCCAGAGAGGTACAAAATGGACTCCTGCACACAATGTGGGCAGAGGACGTGACGATACCTTGTTTGCCTTAGTGGATGGTATTGTAGTCATGAAGAAAACAAACCGTACTTATATATCTATTCTTCCTGAACGGGCATAAATCCTTCTCCTTACGACTTTCAAATAACATAGAAAAGCTCTATTTTTGCTCGGGCATAAAATGGAGCTTTTTTCTTTTTGGACAGAATACAGTAGAACAGATGTTTGTAGATCAAATTACTTTGGAATTGCGTGCAGGTAAAGGTGGCAACGGCGTTGTGGCCTGGAGGAAGGAAAAGTATCTTCCTAAAGGAGGCCCCTATGGAGGTAATGGAGGAACAGGTGGTTCAATAATTATTGAATCAGTAACTCATGTCCAATCTTTTGAAGCTTATAGAAACGTACGCTTCTTTAAAGCTGGTGATGGCCAAGCAGGAGCGAGTAACAACAAAACAGGACGTAATGGCAAAGATCTTGTCATCACTGTTCCAGAAGGAACCCTCCTAAGAGACGCCCAAACCCAAAAGATCCTCTACGACTTCACCACCCAAGGCGAACGTCTTATGATTAGCCGAGGTGGTAAGGGGGGTAAGGGAAATACCTTCTTTAAAACTGCTACAAACCGAGCTCCTACCAAAGCGACCCCAGGAAAACCTGGAGAAGTACGGCTAGTCACATTCGAACTTAAATTGATTGCAGATATCGGACTTGTGGGATTCCCTAACGCAGGAAAGTCTACACTGTTCAACTACCTCGCTCATACAGAAGTTAAAGTCGGCGCCTATCCATTCACTACGCTCCGACCCGTACTTGGACTCGTTACTTGTCAGGATACGCTGTGTCAGAAGCCTTGGATTCTTGCTGATATTCCTGGAATTATTGCAAAAGCTCACCAAAATAAAGGCCTTGGATTGAACTTTCTTCGACATATTGAAAGGACGAGGCTTTTACTTTTCGTCATAGATATTTCAGGAAAAGAAAGAAGGACTCCAGAGAAAGATTTCCAAATCTTAATTGATGAGTTGTCTTCGTATGAACCAGATTTTATAAAGAAAAATATGGTTGTGGCCTTAAATAAAATTGACGAGTTATTTCCTGATGAACAAAAAGAGCTCTTGAAAAGCTTTCAAGAACACTTTCCAGCTTATTCGTTTGTATTAATTTCAGGACTTACAGGAGAGGGGACCACGGAATTGCACCGTTTTTTCAAACAAAGACTGACAATATAACCAATCCCCATAAGTATAGCTATTGTAGGCCCTACAGGATAATCTAACCAGTAGGCAATGCAAATCCCAGAAAAAGAACAAAAGATATTCAAAAATACAGCAATCATCATAATTCGAGTCATTTTATAGGAAAACCTACACGCTATCGCAATGGGAAGAACAAGCATACTCAACATGAGAATCGTCCCCATCACATACATTAACATTACAATGGTAATGGCAGTGAGAATGAGTAATAGGAAATACCATGTCTTCACAGAATAGTGACTCAATGCCATGTACTTTTCATCAAAGCATAAAGCAAGAAAACGTGAATGACAAAAAGCTACCGTAATGAGCACAACAAGATCTAGGATACCGAGACTGTAGAGATCATGAGGAGTCACCCATAAGATATTCCCAAATAGAAAATTTACAAGCTCTCCATTAAAAGTGGGGAGCTTGGCAATAAAGATAATGCCAATAGCCATGCCTACAGACCACACCATGGCGATAAGAGCATCCTCACGTTCCCGGTATTTTAAATGGATTTTGCCAATACATAAGGCAAGAAAAATTGCTCCAACAATAGCTCCATAGATGGGTGAGAAGGAAAGATGTAGGCGGTATTGTATCCATAATGTCAGGCCTATACCTCCTAGGATGGCGTGGGAAATGCTACCACTAATCGATACTATACGTTTCACAACAATGTAGGTACCTACGACACCTCCTGCAATAGACGCTCCCAAAGCTGCTAAGAAAGTGGGAAATAACAGAAAAAAAAAACACTCCCGAATTTCAAAAGAAATCATAAATTGGCCTTGTATTTAGAGGGATGACAACAAAATTTATCCATAAGTGCTGAAGTATCTGTTAAGGCTGTTAAGGTTTTGTTCATGTAAAACACTTGATTGAAATAATCTGTAGTATGATGCAGATCATGGGTAACCATAAGAATGGTGCATGAGGTGTTCAACTTTTTCAAAATATTTAATATCCTTTGTTGATTGTCAGGATCAATATTTGTTGTTGGTTCATCAAGGATTAAAATTTCAGGATGCGAGGTTAAAGCTCTTGCTAACAAGACGCGTTGTATCTGCCCCCCAGATAAATGAGAAAAGCAGCAATTGTGGTGATTAGATAAGCCTACGATTGCCAAAGCCTCATTGACAGCTGCAAAGTCTTCTTTGCAGTACTTTCCATGCCAACGTAACTTAGATAGACGGCCAGAAAGAACAACATCTCTAACAGAAATAGGAAAATTCATATCATAAGAAAAGTATTGGGGCACCCACCCTACCTGCACACGGGGATGTTTAGAAGAGAAGATCTGCAGTGTCCCTGAAGTAGGGTGGAGTAGACCTAAAATTAGCATAATTAAAGTACTTTTTCCCCCTCCGTTAGGACCAATAATGCCAATAAAATCACCTGCATAAACGGAGAAAGACACGCCATGAATAATGTGGGGTCCCCGGGGTTGGTAGAGAAAGGCAAGTTCTTTAGCAAGAATTTGTATTGTCATAAACTAGCAAAAGTTGTCGCTATGGTTCGTAAATTAACAATCACATTTTCAGCATAGGGATCTAAAGTAATAGAATTCATGTGAAAACGCTCCGCAAGCATAGCGCTACTACGTCGTCCTGCATATTCAAGAAGAATTATCGAAGAGAACTCATATTGACGAATTTCTTTAAATATTTGGACAATGTCTTTAGGCGAGGGATCGCTATGGTTATTTTTCTCAATGTAATGTTGGAAAAAGTTGTAGTCCCGACAAAAATAACCAAATGCTGGGTGGGATACTAAAACGTGGCGTTGTTTCGCTTTGGAAATAATCGAGAGTATTTCCCGATCTAACAGATCTAGAGAGATAAGAAGCTCGGCCCCGTTGTGTTCATATAGAGCAGCGTATTGAGGATATTTTTTACTTAACGCACTCACAATAGTCTGAACTTGGATTTTTAAGTTTTTAGGACTTAGCCAGATGTGAGTATCATAATTCATCACGTGCTCAGAACAGCAACTTTTCCCCAGAATAAGGGAGACATTTTGTGTGAGGTCTATCTGCTCACAGGTTAAGTTTTTTTCACATGCTTTTTCAAATGCTTCTCCTATACGAAACCAGAGTTCTCCGCGTCGGAGCTCCTCCATCTGGCGCGGAGGGAGTTCGTAGGTATGCGGATCATAATGGTTGGTAACTATAGAATAAACAGAGCATGTCTCAGCAGATATTTGTTCAACAAGGAATTTATAGGGAACTAAACTTACAAGTAACTGAGGTTTTTCTGTACCGTTATGACTATGAGCTTGTAGTGAACAAAGGATAAAAAAAATAAAAAATAAAATCTTACGCATGACAAAAAGGTTCTATGAAGGAATCCATTATTCTATTGGAGGACAATTTTAATAAAGAACGAATAGCTAAGAAGTATGAAACTTTGTAGAAATTTTTTGGTAATGACACCATTGTTGATAAAAATAGAGATCTTACGATATCTTCTCAGGAGGCTTCTTTTGTTGAAAAAATCTTAACTTATGGAGAGATGTCTGAGTGGCTTAAAGAGCACGCTTGGAAAGCGTGTGTGCGTTAACCCGTACCGTGGGTTCGAATCCCACTCTCTCCGTATCTTAATCTAAAAGACAAACCTTATCCCCCCATTGGCCATTTGAATTAAGGTATTAAAGGAAACATCTAGAGTATATGTCCCGTAGAGAGTCCAGTAAGAACCCAAATACGTTTGATTACTTAGCTCTACACGAGCAGCATCCTTCGTAGGGATGACTCCGTTGACTTGTCCTGTCTCTCCTGTAGAAAGTATTTGATACCCGGATATAGGTTTGTTCCTATACAAAATAGGAAGGTAGGCAACAGCTAACTTGTTGTACATGACAATACTATAGCTTGATATGGCACCATCCACAGCGACTCCCGTAGGGAGGGCAAGGTTTTTATACGCACAGGCTTCAAATTTTCTAGGATCATAATCCAACTCCGTGAACATTTTTTGGCGGACTCCTGTGTATTCCGCTTCTGTATAAAAGGTACACCTTGCTGTAGATTTTGGTGAAGGTTCCTTGAGGTCTATATTTAAACGTAAATCGACAAGCCATCCTAAATTGTCCCAATTCGCTACGTTTTTTTCATCTATAGAGGGATAGAAAGTTGTTGTATCGTGTTTCATGTATCCGTAAGTGACAAGCCCTTGAAATAGTAGCGGCCGAGGAAGAAAGGGCATAGCGAATGTCTTTCCAGAGTATAAGGAAACTTGGTAGGAATGCCCCGAACCCTTATGGTGGTAGTTGTTTAGACTTGTCGCAGAGTAAGAATGACCAAAAACTTGGCTAAAAGAAACTCCGAGAATAAATTCTGGACGAGGCTTGGCATCCATCGCTATAGTATATCCACGGCTGTGATAAGAGAAAGTGGGACTCTTTTCTGTTTTTTCTTTTCTTAAAAATGATCCAATTCCTGAGAACCAAAGGTTATTAAAGGCCTCGTCATCAAACCTTGCATTGTTTAACATATTGCCTAAGAGACCTTGCTTTACAGCAACCAAAGAGTTTTGTGCGCCCCAAATCGAATTGGTATAGAAATAGTTATCTCTAGGGATATATTCCCAACGCAGGTATTTATCAAAGGTCCATTTCAAAATTATCTTAGATGTTATGGAAGAAGAATCCAAATTCCAAGTTCCTAGGTAGCCCTTTTTAGCCCCAAGATTCCCTTCGATTTGCACGTTTGTAGCAGTCACAGTCCCCGCACCTTTGTTCTCTATATTAAACAAAGTGACTTCGCGGTTCTTTCCAAAATAGGGATTGTTATAGAGCACACCCGTGGGATCTAGAAGATGAATTGTTCCTGTGATCGTAATGCTATCCCCGGGAGGAGTGGTTGCGGGTGTTGTTCGATTGACAAGTCTTAATGTAGGAGGAGCAACCGTTTCTGAAAGATTCTTTGCCGAAGGGACAAGATCACTGAAATCCAAGGTGACATTATTTAATACAATGCCTCCAGCCTCTTTCTCATGATTGGAAAGCACAGTACCCGGCCCCATAATAATGGAAGTCTTCGGTTGTTGTGTGAAGGAGACAACATTAAGTTCTGCATTTTTCCCAAAAATAAATGTGCCGTTGTGGAAGGTAAGTTTTTGTGGAATATACGATTTATTTTCATGGTATTCTCCAGAAAAGATCACCGTACCCTCGTATTCCGTGCTGTCAATTGTTTTATTAATATCGAGAGTTTGGGCATTGGCATTTTTTGTTGAGATATTTACAGCATCATAAAAAGCTATAGTATTTGCTTTCATTACATTAAGAGATAGTTGAACATTTCCTGCAATACCGCAATATTTTGTTCCGCCATTGGCAGTGCATTGATTGTTTCGGAAGATAATGCTACCACTCTTTGCTGTTAACTTGACGGGAACATCATTGGTAGCATTCTCTCCATAAATTGCTGCTCCTAAGTTATTCGTCTTAGTGCTTCCATTAGTTTGAGATTGAGCTGCTGTGACCTTATTGTTTTCAAAAATAATCATAGAACCTGCAGTAAGGTCTAAAGCTTTAGTACAATAAATTGCACTGCCATCATATTTTGAAGTATTATTAACAAAGGCAACATTTCCACTGGGAATGGTCAAGGTAGAGGCATAAATTGCTCCGCCACGCTTTAAAGCTGAATTCCCATTAAAGAGAATGGAACCATTATTTTTCAGCGTAACAATTCCATCACTCCCATTGGGTCCAAGACAACCAATCGCGCCACCGATTTCTGCATAGTTATTTTGAAAGATCAATGCAGCGTTATTGGAAATCATTACGGACGTTGTGGCTGCAAGTGCTCCTCCAAAACTGTCTTTATTTGCTGCCTCTGTCGAAGGTGTCGTGGTTGTACAGTGTGCAGAGTTATTCAAAAAGTTTAAAGGTTGAGAACAAGCTGAGATCTTGATTGTGGGAGCATAAATCGCTCCACCAGCAATCTGTTTCTTCGTTGAGGTTTTTTTCGTAACGGCAGAATTATTGCTAAAAGCAAGATTCCCGGTACAATTTTCTAAGGTAAATGAAGTTTTTGCATAGATACCCCCACCTTGTAGATCAACATCCTGTGTTGTTCCCGTATTGGAAACTCTGTTCCCAGTACAAAAGAAGGTGCCAGAGATGTTTTTGAGCATAACCGTAGAGGCTGAGTATAACCCACCTCCATACATAGCGGTGGCAGTCTCTACAGGCGCAGTAACGACATCTGACTCAGTTACATTATTAGCAATTGTGAAGTCCCCAGGAAGTTCGCTTAAAGTGATCGCATTTGCATGAATGGCTCCTCCATTCATTGTTGCTTTGTTTTGAGAGAATCGTCCAGTCTCAATCTTATTTATCGTTAGAGTATTTCCTGCGTATAACCCCGCGCCTTCCTTGGCAGAATTGCTTTCAATGATTAGATTATCAATACGTTCGAACCCTACCTTTTGACTATAAATTCCTCCTCCATTATCGCCTGCAGTGTTATTTGTAATCGCAACGGTAATAATGTAAGTGAATGAACAATCCGTCTTGTCGGTGTCTGTCTGGGTGTATAAACCTCCTCCAGATTTTGTAGCCGCGTTCTTATCTAGAATTACAGTAGCTAAGTTAGAAAACGATGCATTTTTGGTATAAATTCCTCCTCCATTTTCTGTGGCGGTATTCCCTGTGATCGTAGCTGCACCATAGACAGGTTGAATCAGAGCCTTCGAGTCTGGGTTGGGATGCGTGAGTGAGCAGTTCTGTGGAATATACGCGCCTCCGCCACTTTTTTTAGAAGTATTGGCATCTAAACAGAAATTTTCCAAAGTTTCCATAGTTACAGATTTATTGTTGGCGAGACATAAGCCTCCACCGTTTTCTTCACTCGTATTGCTTTGGAATAGTGTTTTTCCTTTGAGATTTTTAAGAGTTACATCTCCACCGCAATAGCATCCTCCTCCCTGTTTTTTTGCCGTGTTTTTGGTAAATTGTATTCTGTAAGAATCTGAACAGGAAAATGTCCCGCCAATATAGACTCCACCGCCCATATCTTGAGCTTCATTGCTACTTACTTCAAAAATTGATGTAATGCCGGAAATTTTCAAGTCTTTAGTGACGTACATAGCGCCGCCTTGAGGCGTCTTTGTTCCTGTGTCACCACTATCACCACTAACCGCACTGCTATCACTAGAACTGCTTGACTTCTCAGTCTTAGGTAGAATAGGAGCAATAACAGTGTCATAATTCCCTGATTTGTTTGTGCGGAAGCGAACTTCTATTAAATCAGAGAAGGTGGCGGAAGTCTTAGCATAGATAGCTCCGCCCTCTCCTTTAGCTTTGTTTGCAGAAAAATGTATAAGAAGCTCATTATTACTAATTGTTAGAGCATCCGTTGCATAGATGGCTCCACCTTGATTTTGCGCTGTGTTGGTTTGAAATCTTACATCGTTGAGTGCATCTAAAGTGATTGCTTTTATTGCATAGATAGCTCCGCCAGAACCTGATGCAGAATTTAAAGTGAAAAGAGTATTTCCTGTGCTCTTTTCAATGATTAAAGTGTCTACAGAAAAAATAGCCCCTCCCGAACCCCCAATCACATTGGTAGGTACGGTAACTCCTGCGTCAATACTCGTTGAGTTAGACTTGAAAGTCATGTCTTTGTATTTCGAAATGAGAAAAGAACCTTGAGCGTAAATTGCTCCCCCATTTCCTGCAGTTTCTTGAGTTAACACAGGAGACGTAGACTCAGTAACGCTAGCAGATTTTTCTTTTTCCACCTCACTCTTAAGCGTAAATACAGAAACAACAGCAGAAGGCGACGATGATGACGGAGAAGACGAAGCAGGAGGTGCAGCAGGAGGTGCAGGAACAACCACGCGGTTTGAAGTAAAGTTAATCATTTCAAGAATATTCAAAAGGGTTAATGTAGATTCTGTGTATATGGCACCCCCCGCTTGTTGAGAGAGGTTGTTCGTGAATGTCAGATTCTTTAATCCCACGCATGTTACAGGACCTTTAGAATAAATCGCCGCTCCTTGTCCCGTCATTGAGATAGTGTTGCATGTCAGAGATCCTGGATTTCCTGAGTTAGTTACGAATGTAATAGGAGCATTTGTTTGATCATTATAAAAAGCTCCTCCTCCTTTAGGTGGTTTAGGTGGGGTAGGGAGTGTAGGAGAAGGAGTAGAAGAAGTAGAAGGAGCGGGAGTAGGAGTAGAGTCCACAAGTCCTAGAGTGCGTATAGCAGAAACAAAATAGAAGGGGTCTGTATTTGCAAAAAGCGTGCCGACTAGATTATTTTGTGTCATTAAGAAGGTAGGAAATCTGGGCACAAAGTACATTATCCTGCTGGTGGGAGTACTACTTGAACTCGCTCCATCACCGCCAGTTCCACCACTGCTACTCGTCTCACTACCACTAGCTTTATTCTCTTTACTGTCACTAGTTTTACTAGAACTGTCTGGAGGAGTCGTATTTGTAACAGGAGGTGGAATATTGGTGAATGTTGAAAAATTTACATCGCCAACGACTGTGTAAGTAGTTCCTGTTGAGTCTTGCGTTTTCTGAGTGAAGGTTGTTAATGCTTCATCCGAAGAACTATTCTCTGACCCCACATGATTTGTATTTAGCTCTACAGCTTTGGGATCAGCGAAAGCAGTGAGTGCAGTGAGTGCAGGGATTATAGCAGCAAAAGCAGCTGTAGCTGATAGCCACTTCATAGAACAAAACCTATAGGATAGATTCACAGACTTGATAAACGTTAGATAAATCAGATGAGTAAATTAGGCAAGGGATAAAGATAGAAGGAGAGAAGCAGATGTAGAGAACTTTAGGAGTCACAAAGACTTTAAGTCAAAGCAAAACTAAAAGTTGCTCCCATGTTGACCGTCAATTTCTCTCGACACATGTATCCTATAGTACCTTAGAAGCTTAAGGAAAGACCCGCATGTGCATCGGTAGCAAGATTGTTCCCTTCACGTTGTGTGCTCGAAATTCCTAAATACATCGTGAGGGCTTTGTATTTGACTGTGCTATGAACTTTCACATTGATCGCTTCTTGACCTACGGAAATACTAGGAACTTCCCACGCATGCTGATTTAATACTAGAGAAGCTGATGTTCTAGGAGAAGTTCTATGTAAGTCTTTGATATAGGCCATACTCATGTGAATAAGAGCTGAGGAATGCATTCCAAAAAGGCGAAGTTCCAAAGCGATCCCTGTAGGTAGAGAGACATTGCATAGTGTTGAAGAAGCGAAGTAACGAGGATCATAACCTGTTTCAACAAAAGCATTTTGTGTTAAGGCTGTATAATCAAGATCTATAAAAGGAGTAATTTTAAGCCAGCGAATCCCTTTAGGATAGGCGTAGGAAATGCCTACAGTTCCTCCCCAACCATAATTTCTCCATGAACCTCGTGAGGTCCCTTTATGCTGAAAAGGATGTTTCATCACTTGGGAATCTTCAGTATAACTAAGCGAAGATCTCAGAGATAACGAACGCCAATTTTTTGTTAACGCTAAGGTTCCTAATAGCGTATGAGAATGGATTTTCGCTGGGATATTTTTTTGTGATGAAGAACCATGGAGTTGGGAGAAAGCAGCACAAAGTATAGTGTCAGAAAAGAAGGGCAAGCGTAAACCGACAGTATGACCCTGATGTTTTAAAGAAAAACTATTGCTAGAGTCCGACTGTTCTACAAGACTCGAGATAGGACCTCCAAAGATACTTAGGTGTTTAACCGGAATTACTACATTGTTATTAAGATAATTATTTATAACTGCATTATAAGTAGCATGTAATCCAGAAAAAGTAGACCACAGGGTTGTAGGAACAAGTTTACCTATCCTCTCAGGATTGAGGATAAACTCGCCTGTAGGATGCCAGGAAGCTTTTAAGGTTTTTTTCTTCTTCGTATCGTTTTGGAAAGACCATGAGAAGCTCCATGAACCTTGATAACCATATCCTGTATACGGAGAATTAGGGATTACATAAGGCATGGGCAAATCACTGCCTGCCGAGTGATGGGAAGGGGCTGTCACTACTTTTTTAGATTTTATAACAACAGCAAGTTCATAAGTTTTAGAAGCTTGTTCATGGTTTTCATAAAAAATTCTATAAGGATCATAAATCTCAGGCTTCTCTAAAAACCGGATAATGATCGGTCCGGGTGCTCGGATCTCTGCAGGAAGATTAGAATTAAGGTTCTCTAAATTAAATCCAAAATGAGAAATTGCAATACTTTTTTTAGAATCATTATTGTAAGTGGTTAGCAAAGAACCAGGCCCAAGCGTTACTACTCCTCCGTATTGAGAAAATTCTTGCACAGCAAGAATGGCTCCACCCTCTATAGAAAGAACTCCGGAATGTAAGTGTACAGGCTGGTTGAAGATCGAGGTTTTATTCTCCTGATTTTTTAGTTGTTGGGGAGAGAGACGCGCCCCAGAGAAAATGACATTCCCCGCAGGCCCATTGTCTTTAAAGTCATTGATGTGTAAAGGATAGGAGCTTGATGTTGTCATAACCACGGGATCATAAAAAACTAAACGATGGTCTTGACTTGCTTTTAGTGAAATAGAATGAGGATGACCTTTAATAAAAATGGCATTGTTTTTTTCTTTAGTTTGTTTATGCTCTTCTACTACTGTATTGCCGTAAAATTCTATATCGCCGCAATGTGCATGCAAAAATAACCGCGTGCCAGGTCCTTCTAAATAAATTGCCCCGCCTCCGTTAGTGTTAAATGCGGTGTTGTTTATAAAACGCATAGACTGTTTTGCAGTCAGGTGACATGAGGTTGTCGTTATCGCCCCCCCTCTTGTTGCTGAGTTTCCTTCAAAGACAATAGGAGCGTCATTATCTTCGAATAAAACTGTGGTGGCGTGAATCGCCCCTCCAGAGTTTTGCGCTTTGTTGTTAGTGAAGAATATAGGTCCTTGCTGCGAGGAGAAGTGGCAAAGGGAAGCATAGATAGCCCCTCCTGACTGTGCTTGGTTATCTAAAAAAATTATCGGGAGAAGATTGTTAGAGAACATTACAGTGCCTTGATGACTGGACAATCCTCCACCGAATACTGCTTCATTATTTTGAAATAAAATATTTGCATTATGAGTAAAAGTGATCTCCCCCCCAGGGGTAGTATTGCTAACAGCCCCTCCCGAACAAATATCCATTAAGCTATTTGTTGTCAGAGCTTTGTTATTCAAAAAGGCTATGGTGTTTTGCTGACCTTGGAATAGAAGCATATGTGTTTTAGTCCCAGAAAGAAGGATAGCTCCTCCTGAACCGGAGCTTATATTATTTTGGAACAACATACGGTGATTCTTTAAAAATGACAGATCGCCTTCTGAACTCAGCACACCACCAAGGCTCTCGTTGTTATCCGCAGTTAGAGAACGAAGACCTTTAAAGGTAACATTGTTGTGAGAAAAGACTCCCACTCCTTGAGCTCCTAAACAAAGATTACGAAAAGTAAGAGTGGCAAAAGGAGTCGCGTTAGTAAAGACAAGTTCTCCTTGTAAATTACGAAAAGCACCCCCATGTTTATGAAAGAATTTTCCTGGAAAATCACAGAGTATGAGGTCTTTGCGAATGGAATATGTAGTTTGATTTGGAGAAGAACTAATCAAGGTGAATAGTTGAGGATCTTCTCCTGAGTGTATTCCCGATAAAGGAAGGAATACCTCGTTCGCTATTACATACGATACTTGAATACTTAGAGAAAAAAATATGAGTCTCCAAAATTGGATGTAATGCATATAGCGGAATCCTAGTGAGTTATAATCTTATAAGGCTGTAAACTTACATAGAAAAAGAAAATAAATACACGGAAATAAAAAGTTGTCTAAAGGAGAAAAAATTTCTATGTACCCTAAGGAGTAGGGCACAATGCAACATACATGACTCGAAAAATAAATTCTGGGATATTTCTCTGCAGGAATCCGGATAAGAAACAGAATTAATCTTTATTTTCGTCAATGATTGCTTTACTAAAATTTTTCACTTCTTTAGAGATATTTTTTGCTAGTAATTTGGTGTGTTGCAAAAAGGCTTTTGTATGTTGCTTCGAATTTTTCAGTAAGGTTTTGCCTTTTTTGGCTCCTGTATTTTTAACTTTAGAGATTTTTTTACGTAATTGTATCCCACTTTTGGGGGTAAATAGACAAGTCAGAAGGGTGGCGATAAGTCCACCGAATAGTACCCCACGTAACCAACGACAACGTTTGTTTTTGATTTTTTTACATTTACGATTACACCTAAACATGATTTCCTCCCTCGCAATAGCTTAATCTTTATTACGAAACATACCCCAGATAAGGAGTGCTGCTGTCGTCCACTTTATTCCCCGGCATAGAGCTTTTGCCCAGTGCTTACTCTGACTTTCTTCATTGAGGATCTCTTCCATTTCTTCAGGCAGATCGTTGTTTTTCTTTTTTTTTTTCAACCACCCACAAAGAAGTTTCTTCCCTAACATTAAGGGAGCAAAGATCTTGGCTTCAAAATTTAAAATTGCTGTTATGCGTCTGATATTTTTTAATATTTTGTTTAGATGGTGTAAGAAGCAAATCATCATAATGAAAATTGTAAGCATTCCTCCAGAGAGGAGAACACAGCAAATAATCAAGGCTCCTGTTAGATAGTTATCCATAAAATAAAAGAATTTAATTTTTTATTTTTTATTCTTTATTTTACTTTTTATTATCTGTTTATTTCTAAAACTAATCTTCGGTTTTAAAAAAAGCATACTGAATTTAGATGTTTAAAAAATGAGACAACCCTTATCTTCCTGATACATAGGAAGATAAGGGTTTTTTAGTTATGGTAGAGGACTCCAATCACCTATTTATAAGGGAGGCAAGGACTCTTCCCCCAAAAAAGAAAGCTTCTTGGGGAATTGGATTTCTTTCTGTAATAGGAAAACTCCAAATAGATTGAAGCATAGAAGGAGAGTGCCGGAAACCGACATAATCAAGAGGGCGGTATTTTGGTTAAGAAAGCTAAAAAGGGGAAGAACACAAATTCCATAAAGGGTGTAGATTTTTGCTCCCACGTTTCCGTAAAGAAACTTTGCACACTTTTTCCCCACGAGGAAATAAGAAATGATCGTGGTGTATCCCGTAACAAAAAGGAAAGTCGGTAGGAAGAATTTCACCAACGGGAAGTAGGTTGTTAGGGTATGCTCTACAGTTTGGGAAGCATTTTCAAAGCCTAAAGACCAAGATCCTGAAACAAGAACCATAAGGAGGCTTAGAGTACAGATAAGATTATCAACAGCGATTCCAACAATACTTAACTGAGCTTGCGTACTGGGGTCTTTTGCTGCGCTTTCGCTTTGTATTATAGAATCAAACCCTATGCCAATATCTCCAGAATAGGCAGCACGAGAGATGCCCTGATGAATAGTTGTCGCTACTGTACATCCTGTAAAGCCTCCTAGGGCACTATGACCAGTAAATGCTGAGGAGAAAACTGTTGAAAGGAGGCGAGGGAGATGATGAAATTCTTTAATAAAGATATAAAGAGCTAGACTGCAATAGAGAGTCATAAAGAAAGGTAGAACAAGAGTACAGATTTTTCCTATTCTTTGTAAGCCACCTTGAACTGCGTAGATCACGAGAAATAAGAGCCCAAGTGTGGGATAGATTTTAGGAAGATCCCAGCAATGTGCTAAGCTATCAGCAATGACTGAGAATTGATAAATTTCTACTCCATAGACGCAAAGTAAGAGAGCAACAATTACAGAAATCACAGGAGTTTTGAAGGCTTTAGTAAGAAAATACATAGGCCCACCTTGATAGGTCCCATCACTATCTAATTTGCGAAACTTAATTCCAAGGTAAACCTCAGAATACTTGACTATTGAACCAAAAATTCCTGCGATCCATACCCAAAATAGAGCTCCGGGTCCTCCAAGGCATAGAGCAGTGACAATTCCAACGACGTTTCCGATGCCGATATTGCCGCCTGCAGAAGCAAAGAAGACCTTGAGGGGATGAACACCATGTGCAGAGGAGTTTTTACATGCATTTTTAGAATAATGATGAAAGAGTTTGCAAAATTGTGGAAACTTTGTGAATTGGGAGAATCGAGATTTCCAAGATAAACCACATCCTAGGATAATGATGATCAGAAAGGCGATATAAGACCAAAAAAAGTCATCAAAGGTAATTAGAAAACGCACGAATCCATTCATAGTAAAAAAGTTTTACTTGTATAAGGGTACTATTATTACTATTTTTCTTTTTGTTTTGTAGGAAAATAAAATTTATAAACGAGTAAAAGAGTCCCTAGAGAAATAAACACATCAGCAAGATTAAATGTAGGGAAAGCCCAACGTTTGTAGTTGAGAGCAATGAAATCAATGACGTGTCCGTAAAAAAGAACATCCCCGACATTCCCTATAGCTCCTGAGCAAAGCAGAATAAGGGCAACTCGTGTAGGGGGTTTAAAGGAATTCTTTTTAAAAAAGAGATAGATCAAGATCCCTAAGATGATACAAATACGGAAAATGAATAAAAAATATTTATAACGTGCAAATAACCCAAAAGCAGCACCTTCATTGAAGGTAGGCAGGAGTGAGAAAGAGAAGTGCCCCCAGCTACGGACATAGAGTAGGGGGTAGGGGCTTGGATAGAGTCCTTTATATTGCAGTAAGATGGCTAACTTCGTAATCCAATCAATTAAAACAAGAAAAGCGATCGAGAACAATGTAGTGCGAAAACGGGTAGCCATTAAGATTAATTTCCGGAAAAAAGTCCCTTTTCAAATTGTTCTTGGGCTTTGACTGTCATTGTAGCATAAGGAATTGCTATAAGCCGAGCTAAAGGAATTTCTTCTCCACTGACATCACATATGCCATAGGAATCATCAGTAATTTTTTCTAATGCTCGGTTAATTTGTCTTAAGAGTTCATACTCTTTTGTGGTCACTTCTAAGCTAATGGTACGATCAAAAGTATCGGTGCCTTGGTCTGCTTGATGTTGAGAATATCCTGTAGCTTCATTAGGTTTTTTTACTTCTTGAGCATTTCCTTCAAGCGTATGGGATAATTTAGCTTTCATTTCTAAAAGTCTTTGCTTAAACTGTTCTATTTCTTCATCTGATAGGGGCATAATCTTTCCTTCGAATCTAATATTATTTTTCCATATCTGGAGTGGCAGATAAAAGTACTTCCATTAACTCACCTACGTCCTTGAATCTACGATAGACGCAAGCAAATCGAATATAAGCAATCATGTCTGCCTTTTTAAGATATTTCATTACTAGTTCGCCAATTTCTTTGGTAGAAATTTCCCTATTTTGTTTACCAAGAAGTTCAGATTTAACATTAGAAGCTATAGCATGAACTTGATCTTGGCCTATACGCGTATGGCTAGAAGCCGCATTTAATCCATGAATTAATTTCGATTCTTGGAAGTTTTCATAACGTCCGTCTCGCTTTAATACTTGAAGTGTGAGTTCAACGGTTTCAAATGTAGTAAAACGTTGACAACATTTCAAACATTCACGACGCCTTTTAATAGCATTAGCTTCCAGAGCGTTTCTTGAATCTATAACTTTCAACTCCCCATGATTGCAAAAAGGACACTGCACGGGAGCTACCTCCTAGGTTAAGGTAGTCTAAGAAAACAGAACTTTAAAATTAGAATAAGTATAAACAACTATAGTTACAAAGCTTTTTTCTAAGGTAGACAGAACAGAATCCATAGCAAAGTAGATTTCGTTAATCATTTTTTACTTATTGGAACGAAAAAAAGATCATATGTTACTTTAGGAACGCTTTATTGTAAAGTTTATGTTTTTTGTAGGGGTTAGGATGTTTACAGGTATTGTTCAGGAATTAGGTGAAGTGTGTTTGTTGGCGACTCGTGGCAACGGGTTGTCTCTTGGTGTGCAAAGTTCTTCAGAATTTGCTCATGAGTTGGTGAGTGGGGATAGTGTGGCTGTGGATGGCGTTTGTCTCACAGTAGTTCGTCGAGATGGAAATCGGATATTTTTTGATGTAATTCCAGAAACTTTGGCTTGCACAACCATAGGGGAAAGGAGTGTGGGTGACAAAGTAAATTTAGAAGGATCTTTAAGAATGGGAGATTCTATGGGGGGGCATTTAGTGTCTGGTCATGTGTTGGGGACAGCAGAAATTGTCGCAATTGAGGAGAATCGTTATTATTTTCATGTTGTAGAGAACCTCGCCCCCTACCTTTTTGAAAAAGGATTTATAGCTGTCGACGGTGCTAGTTTGACGATAGTATCTGTTGATGGCGCGGTTTTTTCTGTAGGATTGATTCCAGAAACTCTTCAGCGTACGACACTGGGATATAAACGGGAGAAGGCAAGAGTGAATATAGAAATTGAAACGTCTACAAAGATTCAGGTAGATACCTTAAGGCGTTTGATGAAACTCTAGATGGGAGAACTCATGGATTATACTCTACTTGATAGTGGAGATGGACAGAAATTAGAGAGTTTTGGTCGTGTAACTTTAATTCGTCCATCGAGTATTGCCGTTTGGCCGAAAACAGTGCCGAAACTTTGGTCTCAAACAGCAGCCCAATATGTGCGCGAAGGAAACTCAGGGTTCTGGCAACTATTTACTGAGATACCTCCTGAGTGGATCATTTCTATTTCTAATGTGCATTGCCTTTTAAAAATGACATCTTTTGGTCATTTAGGAATTTTCCCTGAACACACAAAATTCTGGCCGACATTACAGCGGGCAATAGAACAGTGTGCTCAGTGTCGAGTATTAAATCTTTTTGCCTATACAGGAGTAAGTTCGATTTTTGCAGCTCAATGTGGAGCTCGTGTCACACATGTAGATGCTTCCAAAGCTGCAGTAAGATGGGCAGAAAAGAATGTAGAAATAAGTGGTCTTTCTGAAAAGCGTATTTTTTGGGTGATTGAAGATGTCATCACTTTTTTGAAAAAAGAAATTCGACGTAAAAAAAGTTATGATATCATCTTATTGGATCCTCCGACTTATGGTCGTGGATCTGAAGGCGAAATTTTTAAAATAGATAGAGATTTCTTTTTCTTGCTTTTTTTATGTTCTCAACTTCTTGCAGACTCTTCAACGTATGTTTTGATTACTTCGCATACCCCAGGACATACTCCAGAGTTCTTGCGGAGTCTAGCAAGACGAAGTATACGCAGAGTCTCTCCTGAAAAATGGTCATGTGGAGAAAATTTTTGTGGGGAGGGGGAAAAAGCATTACCTTCAGGGAGTTTTGTTGCATGGAGTTTGTAGGAAAACACAATCCTAAGATTAAAGAAGCTTTGGCTTTGAAAAGATCACGGTCGCGCAAAGGTGCCCTATTCCTTGTTGAGGGTATTCGAGAAATTGAGAAAGCCTTATTGGCTAATTACGAGTGTCTACACATTTTCTGTGGATCGAAAATTCCTCAAAGAGAAGATTTTTTTTTTCAGAATCTGCAAAACAGCTCTATAGAACTGCTCTTTTGTTTGGAGGAGACGCTCAGCCAACTTTCTTACAAAGAACATTGCGGCAATTTTATTGCCGTCATGAAAAAAAAGTGGTGGAGTCAAGGAGCCTTTCTAAAAAAGCAAAGCAATCCTGAGCCTTTTTATCTTATTATTGAGCAAGTAGAAAAACCTGGGAATGTTGGTGCTGTGTTGCGAATCGCGGATAGTGCTGGAGCGGATGGCGTCATTTTATGTGATCCCAAGGTCAACCTATACAATCCAAATATTCTTCGTGCATCTCTGGGAGCTGTATTTACACTGCCGGTTTTGTGTCTTTCCCTCCACGATGTAGTGAAGTTGTTAGAGCAGGAAGGCTGGCGAGTTTTTGTTACTTCCCCGAGCACGGACAGGGTATATTTTGAAGAGAACTTTCAAGGGCCGATTGCTTTGGTCTTTGGTTCGGAGAAGGATGGGTTAAGTGCTTCCTGGTTTACAGGAAATTTTTTAAAAATTAGGTTGCCTATGTTAGGTGAGGTAGATTCTTTAAATTTATCTACAGCCGTAGCTGCTGTGGCTTATGAAGTTGTCCGTCAGCGTTGGTCTGTTAAGAACGCTACAGTTTTATGAAATAATTTTGTATTTTTTTAGAAAGTTTTCTTCTCAGTGAACAATTAATTCAACAATAATTTATTGCTGTTTATTAAAAGTAATTTTTTAATTACGTACTGTAAACTTGATTTTTAATCTTTTTCTTGCAATGCTTGTCTTTTTTGTATTACGGCGAAGATTATGACCTTCTAAAAAGCATGATTTTCGATAAGAAGAAATTCATGAATTTGAGAAGAGCAATGAGAAGGCAATTTCCCTCAGCACTCTTTATGTTATATCGCCGTTTGACTGTGTCTATGAGTTTTGGGCATATTTTTGGCTTGGGGTGGCTAAGCAGAATTTTGTCTGGAATCTTTGCCTGTGTTGTAAAATTCCGGTCGAAGTTTCCCTTCTCTTCTCCTGTTCGAGTGCGTTCCTCTATAGTGAGTGTAGGGAACATTGTTTTAGGAGGGACAGGGAAAACTCCTTTTGTACTTTGGTTGGTGGAAGCTTTACGAACTCGCGGATATTCGTGCGCAGTGCTTTCTCGTGGGTATAAAGGGCGCTGTAGTCGGAAAGCAACATGTGTTGTTGTCGATCCTCGTGTTCATAGCGCTGCTTATGTAGGGGATGAGCCTTTGCTGATGGCTAAAAAATTGCCTCAGGGATCTGTATGGGTAAATAAAGATCGTAGAATGTCCGCGCTACGTGCTGCTGAGCATTTTGATTTTTTGCTTTTAGATGACGGCCTCCAGTATGGCAAATTGCAAAAAGATATAGAAATTGCCGTAGTGAATGGTTCTGATCCTTTAGGTTCGGGAGCGTTTTTCCCCACAGGCAGACTTAGAGATTTTCCCAGTCGCTTGAAAACTGTGGACGCAATTGTTATTAATGGGGAAAGCAGTGTAGAGTCTCAGCGACTTTTAAAAAACTTTTCTCAGGCACCACAATTTTTTGTAAGACCTTATCTTGCTTCTGTTGTTTGGATGCATAATGGGGAGCAAATTTCTGTAGAGGAGCTTCACAATCGGGGTGTGGGAGTCTTTTGTGGTTTGGGATTTCCCCAGGGGTTTTTTACTATGTTGAAACAGGCTGGGGTAAGGATTTTGGGAACGTATTTGTTGCCGGATCACTCAGGAATAACAAAAAAAGAGTTGTATTACTTTTGTCAAAAAATGGCTTCGCGCCAAGCACAAGGGGTGCTATGTACAGAAAAGGATAGTGTAAAACTTGGAGATATGTCTGGTGAATCGGGATGGCTACCCATCGGTAAGGTAGAAATGCGGTTTGCTATTTGCGAAGATCACGCACTCTCTCTTCTGAATATTATTGATCAAACGCATAAAAGCAGAGGTAACTAATGAAACTGTGGATGAAGATCTTTGTAGGATTGTTTGTCGGGGTTATCTTAGGTTTATTTTTAGAAGATAAAGCGATCTTTTTTAAACCTATAGGCGACATCTTTTTAAATTTGTTAAGCATGATTGTCTACCCATTAATTTTTTGCTCCATGGTTTTAGGCATCGCTTCAATTAGTGATATGAAGAAGCTAGGACGGATTGGGATGAAGAGTGTAGGTCTTTATCTGGCAACCACGGCAGTAGCTATTGTCATTGGGCTGTGCTTTGCAGGAATTTTTCATCCCGGTCGGGGGTGTGATTTTTCTGGGGCTCTTGTAGAGCCCGTTGTGGCAAATCCAGAAAGAACAATGGCCCATTTTCTTTCTTTAATTTCTCAGGTGTTTCCTTCAAATCCTATCCGAGCCTTTGTTGAAGGCAACATTTTGCAAATTATTATTTTTGCAATTTTTTTAGGGGTTGCCATGAGGCTTGTTGGAGAGCGTGGTCGTCCTATAGCAAAGTGTATTGAGAGCTTTTCCGAAATCATGCTACGCATGGTGAACATGATTATGAGTTTTGCTCCCTATGGAGTGGGGGCTAGCATGGCGTGGATTTCTGGAAACCATGGTTTAGTCGTCCTTTGGCAATTAGGGAAATTTGTTCTTGTCTATTATATGGCTTGCTTCTTTCACGCGACTCTTGTTTTTGGCGGTATGGTGAGGTTTGGGTGCAAGCTTTCGTTTATAAAATTTCTTTCTTCGATGATGGATGCAATTTCTTGTGCGGTATCTACAGCGAGTAGTTCGGCGACGCTTCCTGTGACTATGCGTTGTGTGTCGAAAAATTTAGGAGTTTCTTCTGAAATTTCGGGTTTTATATTACCTCTGGGGGCTACTGTCAATATGAATGGCACAGCAATTTTCCAAGGAATGGCAGCAGTTTTTATTGCTCAAGCATATAACTGTCCTTTATCTCTGAGCAGCCTAATATTATTAGTCATTACTGCCACATTCTCTGCGGTAGGAAGCGCAGGAGTTCCTGGTGGAGGGATGATCACCTTGGGTTCTGTATTGGCTTCTGTAGGATTACCAATACAAGGGATTGCTGTATTGGCAGGGATTGATAGGTTAAGAGACATTGTGGGAACTCCAATGAATATCTTAGGAGATGCTGTAGTGGCTACGTATGTAGCTTCTGGAGAGGAAGAACTTTCCTGTTCTGAGCTTTTGCAGCAAGAGAATAGGGAAATTATATAAAGGAAACTATGCATGTTTGAGTTTCGATTCCCCAAAATAGGGGAGACTGGTTCTGGGGGATTTATAGTTCGTTGGTTGAAAAATCTGGGGGACAGCGTAGCTAAAGACGAACCTTTAGTTGAAGTATCTACAGATAAGATTGCTACAGAACTTACATCTCCAGCAGCAGGAAAACTCGTGCGTTGTTGTGTTGTGGAAGGTGAAGAGGTTATTGCTGGACAGGTTCTGGCAATGTTGGAAGTTGAAGGAGTTTCTGCCGAAGAGTCCAACAGTTCATCTTCTATGCAGATTTCGTGTACAGAAAGTTCATGTTCACAGAGTTCTTTAGGATGGTTTTCCCCCGCAGTTCTTGGTCTAGCCCAGCGTGAAGGAGTCAACTTTGAAGCACTTCAAAAAATTAGAGGCTCAGGTAAAGGGGGACGTGTGACGCGCCGGGATCTTGAGGCCTATATTTCAGAAACTCGAGAAGCTACAAGTACGATGTCTTTTCAGGGTGAGGAAAATCGTATCCCGATGTCTCCTTTGCGGTGTGCTATCGCCGCTTCATTAGCCAAGTCCTCGGATGAGGTGCCTCACGCTTCTTTGATTGTTGACGTTGATGTTACAGATCTTATGAACTTAATCGCAGGAGAACGGGAGCGCTTTGTTGCTACTCATGGCGTAAAGTTAACAATTACGAGTTTTATTGTTCAGTGCTTAGCAACGGCTTTGAGGCAATTTCCTTTACTTAATGGTTCTTTAGATGGGACCACGATTGTGATGAAGAAATCTATCAATGTAGGTATTGCTGTAAATCTAAATAAAGAAGGAGTTGTCGTTCCAGTAATTCGCAATTGCCAGGATCGAGGATTAGTGAGTATAGCCAAGGCTTTAGCGGATTTATCTTCTCGGGCGCGTATGAACAAGCTAGATCTTAGTGAAGTACAGGAAGGTAGCGTCACAGTGACTAATTTTGGGATGACAGGAGCTTTAATTGGGATGCCCCTTATACGTTATCCTGAAATTGCAATTTTAGGAATAGGGACGATACAAAAACGTGTGATTGTTCGTGATGATGACTCTTTGGCAATTCGCAAGATGGTTTATGTTACATTGACATTTGATCACAGAGTGTTGGATGGCATTTATGGGAGTGAATTTTTAACCTCATTGAAAAATCGATTAGAGTCTGTTACTATGAGTTGAAATGTAAACTGAACTCAGAGAAGGCCTAAGAATGAGCTCCTCCGTGATTTCCATTGATATATGCGAAGATATTCTTACAAAGCAGAAGGAAGCATTGAATTTTTTTTTCCAAACCTTTCATTATAAAGAAACCTTGGAGTTGGCAGAAAAAATATTGCACCATTCTGGCTGGATATTTTTTTCTGGAATGGGAAAGAGTGGTTGCATTGCTAGGAAAATTGTAGCGACATTACAATCTTTGAGTGAACATGCATTATTTTTTGCTCCCGGGGATTTGTTGCATGGGGATTTAGGTCTTGTAAGTCCTGGAGATATTGTCTGTTTACTTTCTAAGAGTGGGGAAGCCCGTGAACTTTTAGATTGCATTCCTTATTTAAAAGAACGTGGAGCAACTGTTGTTGCAATTACCTCAGTTTCGTATTCTAATTTAGCTGCTATGTCCGATCATGTGGTAATTTTGCCTGCGATAGCTGAGCTAGATCCTTTTAATCTTATTCCTACAACCTCAACGACTTGTCAAATGTTGTTTGGGGATCTTTTAGCAATGACTGTATTGTATGGCCGGGGGGTATCTCTTTCTACTTATGGAAAGAATCATCCTAAAGGTCAAATAGGGATGAGGGCAAATGGCAGGGTTAAGGATTACATGTTTCCAAAAACAGAAGTTCCTTTTTGCCGTCCCGGGGATAATGTCCAATTTGCTTTAGAGATATTTTCTGCTTATGGCTGTGGATGTGTCTGCATTGTTGATTCAGAGTTTAGATTGCAGGGCATTTTTACTGATGGAGATTTACGTCGTTCACTAGCGTGTTATGGAGGAGAAGTACTTTCCTTGTGTTTAGTGGAAGTGATGACGTCAAGCCCCCGTGTGGTTACTGACACTACAGATGTTGCCATTGCTTTACGTATTATGGAAACCAGTCGACCCATAACGGTTCTGCCTGTTGTAAATGATGAGGAGAATATGTGTGTTGTTGGTTTATTGCATATGCATACTTTAGCGAAGGCTGGGCTATTATAAGTTTACAAAATAAAAAATATCGGAAGAGAAGATAAGCCGGATTCTGTCTATGAGATAGCTAGGCTATCCCTAGGGCAACCATTCATCTAGGAGATCTATTACTAGATCCCTCAAGCGATTATGAAAAAGCCTATGAGAAGATGCCTTCTCATATTTGCAGACACAAAAGAGCTTTTTTCTCTTGCTTCAGATAGGGTTTGCATGCGTATTAAGTCACCTTAATAGCTCCTACTCCTGAAGTAGGAATTTTCAGCCTGTCTATAAACATAATGTTTATAGCGGAGTGTTTTCTGTTGCACTTTCCGTAGCCTTACGACCCCTGGAGTTTCTCCAGTATCTTTTCTTATGAAGTCCGGACTTTCCTCTATTTATATTTCTTATAAAAAACAAACAGCGGTTGCCTTTCTCTTCCGATGAACTTTATTATAATTTTATACAGCTACACGGCGACGACGGCGTTTCGTTGTAGCACTATCAGGGGAGCTTACTTGAGGCTCTTGCCAATAGAGAATTCTTGAACAATGCTCACAAAAAATTAATCGGTCCTTTTTCCTAACAAGGTTCTCATGTTGGGGAGTGAGCACAATATGACAACCACTGCAGACACGATTCTCAATAGGAACAACAACACGATCCTTTTTATTATTTAATAAGCGTTCGTAGATGCCAAATAACTCAAGGTTTGTTGCGCTTTTTAATACCGTACGTTGTTCTAATAAGGCTTTGCCTTCCTCATTGATCTTTTTAATGCTGTCAAAAATTTCCTTTTCAATAATCCCACTACTGTTTTCCGTAGAAGCAAGACTTTCTTTAAGAGATACAATTAAATCTTCTCCTCCTGCTTGCTTATCCATAAGGTCACTTAACTGGTGTTCTAGAGCTCTACGTTCCTTATTCGCTGTCGTCATTTCTTGAGTTAGGGCATTAAACTCATCCATTTTTTTTACAGCAGCTTGTTGATTCTCTAGCTTGTTAATCTGTTCAGAAATTTCTTGAATACGATTTTCGCCCTCTTTAATTTGGCTTTTTAAATTTTCCATTTCAAGTTCTTTTTCTTGAACTTTTCTTCGAATGTCTGTTTTAAGTGATTGAACTTTTGTGAGTTCTTTCTGATGCTCTTTTTTTACACGCATAAGTCGAATCATTTTAATATCAAGCTCTTGTATAACCAAAATACTTTGGAGGGCATCGTGCATAAAAACTATTCCTTGCTTGTAGTTCCTAAATGCAAGTAAAGATCATAAGACTTAGGAATGGCATCTGGAGAAAAAAACCAGCTTACCGATTTTGTGGCAAGAAGTAAAGCAGCTTTTTTTTCTAAACAAAAAAACTTAAAAGATTGCGAAATATTCTCACACTCGAAGTCACACCCTGCTTTTTAAGAAAATTTATAGAAAAAAGTATTTACGTGTTTGTTTTTGTGGCAAAGGGGTCTTGTAAAAGAACCACAAGTCTTTTGCTCGTGTGGTTGGGGCTACTATACTTTAACGCAGTATCATGAGTAGCTTCAATCAAGGCCTTTTTGCAATAGGCATGGCAATTGTGAGCAAAGTGAATGGGTTCTTCTGGAATTGGGGCAAGTTGGTCCTTAGGGACTTCGTATACCGAAGAGAATAGGGCAAGTGCTACGAAGGAGGCTCCTCGTGATAACGCTTCTTCCAAAGCGTTTTTATAGGCGAATACAGCCTGTTGATAATAGCCCTGCATATTGACAACCCCAGTATTGGGGTCTGTAAATTCCTTGAGAGTGGGACCTCTGATGTGGCCTAAGAAATTTGGGGTAAGTGCTCTCAGCTCTTCATTACTCTGTATTCGAGGCAATCCTTCTTTAAGCCATGTTGGGTCGGCAGTAAAGGATATTGAGCGTACTTCAGTAGGTTCAAAAGGAATGGGGGGTTTTCCTTCTTCTCTAGAGTTACATGCGTTCCAAATGTCTGCATTCCGTGTAAGAGGGAACAGTACAGTAGATAAATTTGTTGCATTATTTGAGATCTGCGATCCCATTGCATCAATAGAAGGACGGATAGGATTAAATATCCCGCTTACCTGATTTCTTGCTGCTATTATGCTTTTATTCCCCGCGATCAGGACGCGTTGGAAAGGTAGGGCAGAATGTAGTTGGATTCCCAGTTTAAATCGCCCATTGAATTTGTCTTGGAAGAAGATTATCCTTGAAGTGAGAGTATAATATTCTTTGTCAACAAAGCTGTCAGGAAGAAGAGTAAAGTTTTGCTCTAAAGATCGAAACCAATTTGCATCAGTCTTTGTAGTCATATGACGATAAGCTAAAAAAGTCACTACAGAAAAAAGAACTGTGGCAACAAGAAGGGCTAAGAAAATCGGATTGCCAAGGATGGCGGCCAGGACAATACCTCCTACTAAAGTTCCTAAAGCTAACCCACCTAACGTAGATAAAGTGATAATTTTCGAAGTAGTAAGCTCTTGATTGACCTTGAGATCTTTCTTGGGAGTCTGTGTAAATGATAGCCGCCTACTTTCAGGTGGGGGTGAAGGAATAGGTCCTGCCATATAAAAAAACTCTTTTTTTTATTAACAATAATTTTATCGTATTTAATCTTATTTATTATACCGAATTTTATTTCCTAAGTAATTTTTATTATATAATAAAAATTACTTAGGAACAACTTCAAGGGCAATTAAAATTCTACGTAATTGATAAGAAAAAAGATAGCGAACAAAGAAATACATAGGGAGAAGAATGAGCAGAGAAAGAAATCCTAAAGGATGTAGAAAAGTACCCAAAACAATGCTTGCTCCCAAGCATAAGATCCAGAGAAAAATGCTTGCAGTGAAAAGTAAAATTATACGAATGAATTCTCGGCGAGCTTGACTTCCTGGGGGAAACAATGCAGGAGGGGAAGAGCTATTAGAAGATATAGAATTTGGATTTACCATTGGGCTTCAAAAGAAGATTGATGGAAGTGTAGAATTTTAAAAGACAATGCGTTTTTTGTCACTGAGATCGTGTTATTTAAAATAGGGCGTGTGAGTGAGTAGTACGTTGTTTGGAATTCTTGAAAAGTATGAGGACCTTGAAACCAATAGGTTTGATGGGGGAGATCGGGAAAAATTTTAGCATAAGCCCTTACCGTTGATGGACTTGTAAATATAATCTTTTCGTAGGGGAAGAAAAGAGAGCGTTTCAAATGGCGGGGCTGTACAGTATAGTGAGGGTAGGCAAAGAAATCTTTACTTTCTTGGTAAAGGAAATCTTTAATTACAGGCCGTGCCAATCTTGAATGGGGGTAAAGAATTCGTGAGCTGGTAGAGAGTGCTTGGATGAGGGGAAAGAGTCCCTCACCAACTTCTTGTTCGGCGGTGGACTGCTGAGCTTTGGGTAAAAAGGAAAAGAGCCGTTGTCTGGTGGCTTTCCCTAAACAGAGGTAGTGTTTTTTGTTTAGAAAGTGCTTGGAAACGATGCGTAGCATTCTTGAAAGAAAGAGCGTTGTGGATGAGGGACTTGTAAGAATAACATGCGTTGTTTGGGGGAAGTAGCGCACGGCATTTTTTTGGAAAGGAGTCCCTTGGGCATAAGGCACTAGAGTCAGAATAGGGAGAAAGTGGGCCCGGTACTTCTGCGCAGTATGGCGATTGAGTCCTAAATAGAGTGTCATGGATCCTTGAAGGTGAAGAAAGGCATGTTAAACTAGTATGAGTTCTTGTATATCTAGAATTCTCTAAATAAAAACTTAGGATAGCAAGCTTTATCTGTAGAGTAAAGGAGCAGATTGACATTTTTCATTTTGGGCGCTAGGCTAATCTTTTTCGAACCTAGAAATTCCTCTGAAGAGGTACGGTTTTTTTGTAGTCTATGCAGCTGCTATAATGTTCATAGGCTTGAAGAAATCAAGAAAGCCTCAAGATGGTAAAATGGTTAGATGAGGTGAGGACTATGGTTTCATTGTTGCATAAATTTTTACAAAATGCCTCAGAAAAGAAAGGGCAAAGCCTAGCTTCTACAGCGTACTTAGCTGCTTTAGATCACCTTTTGCACACTTTTCCTTCGGTGGGACAAAAAGTAATCGATGAGTTGAAGAATCAACGTTCTCATTTGAAAATGATTGCTTCTGAGAATTACTCTTCTCTTTCGGTGCAGTTGGCGATGGGAAACCTCCTTACTGATAAGTATTGCGAGGGCATTCCTTTTAGACGTTTTTACTCTAGTTGTGAGAATGTCGATGCTATTGAGTGGGAATGTGCAGAAACTGCCAAGGAATTATTTGCTGCTGAATATGCTTTTGTTCAACCCCATTCTGGAGCTGATGCCAATCTACTCGCTGTTATGGCGATATTAGCACATAAGATTCAAAGTCCTGCGGTAAAAAAATTAGGGTATAAAAACATTAATGATTTAACAGAAGAGGAATATACACAAGTAAAAAGGGAAATGGCATCTTGTGTTTGTCTAGCTCCTTCATTAAATGCTGGAGGACATTTAACTCATGGAAATGTCCGATTGAATGTGATGTCTAAGTTAATGCATTGTTTTTCCTATGATGTTGACCCTGTTAAGGAATGTTTTGATTCTTCTGAGATAGCGCGTTTGGCAGCTAAGTACAAGCCAACAGTATTGATTGCTGGGTATTCTTCTTATTCGCGGCGTTTGAATTTTGCAGAACTTAAGCAAATTGCTGAGGATTGTGGGGCAGTACTTTGGGTAGATATGGCGCATTTTGCTGGGTTAGTTGCTGGAGGTGTGTTTGTTGGGGAAGAAAGCCCCTTCCCCTATGCGGATATTGTTACGACAACAACACATAAGACTTTACGAGGACCGCGAGGTGGGTTAGTTTTAGCAAGTCGGGAATATGAGGAGATCCTAAATAAAGCCTGTCCTCTAATGATGGGGGGGCCGTTGCCTCATGTGATTGCTGCTAAAACGGTGTGCTTGAAGGAAGCCCTCTCTGTAGATTTTAAGCGGTATGCGCATCAAGTTGTGAACAATGCTCGTTGTTTAGCAGAGAGTTTTTTACGCGGTGGATTCCGTTTGTTAACGGCAGGTACGGATAATCATATGATCGTGCTTGATCTGAATTCTCTGGGCATTTCTGGGCGCATTGCTGAGGACATTTTGCATAGTATAGGAATTGCTGTGAATCGCAATGCTTTACCTTCAGATCCTGTGGGTAAATGGGACACCTCAGGAATACGTTTGGGAACTCCTGCATTAACGACTTTAGGAATGGGGTTAAATGAAATGCAGGAAGTGGCAAATATTATCGTGAAAGTATTGCGAAATATTCGTGTGAGACGTAATGCTGATGGTAGTTCTAATAAAAATATGGGAGAGCTACCTGAAAATATAGCTCAAGAGGCTAAAGAACGGACAAAAGACGTATTATTGCGTTTTCCGCTCTATCCTGAAATCGATTTAGAAGCTTTGGTTTAGTTAGGAGACAAGTTATTCTATGGCGGACGGAGAAGTTCATAAATTACGCGATATTATAGAGAAAGAGCTTTTAGCAGTACGTAGGGTGTTTTTTTCAGAACCCGTGACTGAGAAGAGCGCTGCAGATGCGATTAAAAAGTTGTGGTATTTAGAGTTAAAGGATCCTGGCAAACCTATAGTTTTTGTGATCAATAGTCCGGGTGGATCTGTAGACGCCGGTTTTGCTATTTGGGATCAAATGAAGATGCTCACCTCTCCGATCACTACTGTGGTTACGGGTTTAGCAGCTTCTATGGGTTCTGTACTTAGCTTATGTGCAGCCCCGGGGCAGAGGTTTGCAACTCCTCATGCGAGAATTATGATTCACCAGCCTTCGATTGGAGGGCCGATTACAGGACAAGCTACGGATTTAGATATCCATGCGAGGGAAATCTTGAAAACGAAGGCTCGTATTCTAGATGTTTATGTAGAGGCTACACAGCAACCCCGCGAGGTTATAGAGAAAGCTATTGACAGAGATATGTGGATGACAGCGAATGAAGCTAAAAATTTTGGCTTATTAGATGGGCTTCTCTTCTCTTTTAACGATTTGTAAGTATTCCCTATACTCTGGAGCAGGAAATCGTTTCCTTCTTAGTGAGGAATTGCCCTCTATACAAACAATTTGTTCTTTATGTGAAAAGACAAAGACTGATGGTTTTTTATTTTTAAGCCCTTCCCTTTGTGCAGATGCTCGGTTAACTATTTTTAATTCCGATGGCTCCCGCCCTGCAATGTGTGGGAATGGTCTCCGTTGTGTGATAGCGCATCTTGCTCAACGGTTTGGAAGAAATGACATTTCCGTGGATACAGATTGTGGGGTATACTCGGGATATTTTTACTCTTGGGAGCGCGTACTTGTAGATATGAGCTTACCAGAATGGCATGTTTCTACTTATCAGTTGAAACTGGCGAATTTTTCCCACTTATATGAGGTATTTTTTGTCCACACAGGAGTTCCTCATGCTGTACTTTTTTTCCCCGAATTAACAACTTTAGATATTCTTTCCTTGGGACGTTTTTTGCGCCACCATCCCCAATTTGCTCCGCAGGGAGTCAATGTAAATTTTGTCGAGGTACTTGGAATTGGTAAATTACGTTTACGTACATATGAACGTGGTTTAGAAAAGGAGTCCCCTGCTTGTGGAACCGGGGCCGTAGCTGCTACCCTAGCAGTGTTAAAATGTTATGAATGGCAAGAGGAGAGGGTAGAGCTCTTTACTTGGCATAATATTTCTATGGCAGTGAACTTACAGCAAGGTCGTGTGTATCTTGAAGGGCCCGTGACTCGGTTTGACTCTCCCTCTTCTTCACTCTGTTATGAGTTATGTTAAGATCTACATAGTTGACAATCACAAATTAACAATTATAAATTCTTCTTTTTTGGAGTTAATAACGGTTATTCATATAATATATCAATTACTTATAAGTTTTTAAAAATTTAATATTTTTGCATGCCTTATATTAATAGTTCCTTTTTTGAATGTGATATAAATAGTTATCTTAATAAGATGTCTTTCGAACAGTGGGAACATCGTGCGAATCGAACTTCGTTTATTGTCATTTCTTTAGTTGTCATCACTCTTATTATTATTTTATTAGCTTTGCTTGTTGTAAATGGCCTAGCTTTTGGAGCCGGAGTCATCTATGGAGTCTACATTTTCCAGCTGGTCGGCACTATAGTTGGGATTTCGCTCCTGGTAGGCTGGCTTGCTTTCATGTATTGGATACGTAGAGATTCTTTAGTTGCAAGAAACGTTATTAGCGATGTGTATTATAGAGGGATTCGGTCTTGGAATTTGTCGCGCGGGGCTGTGATTCCAGAAACGAAGACAATAGATAAGAACTTGGCTGAGCCATTTTCTAAATATGCGATTGAAAGTTCGCTTATTGCGTTATGTCTGGAGCATTTTGGATCAACTCTTCCCGACGAACCTTTAGTAAGGAATTTTCGGATTTTCCGAGATTTTCGATTCAATTCCTCTTCTCTCTTTTTCTCGATTACATCTAAAGAGAGAAGACGGTTCTCTTACTCACTGAACAAGGATGCGGTTATTTGCGAGGCATTTATTAATGATGCTGCAGCACATCAAGGCATGATAGATTGTTATCAAATCATACACGCAAATCGGCTCATTCGAAAGCATGGATTGCAGGGGATTTCTGTAATTTCTAGCATTATGCAGCAAGTAGATTATCCTACACGCCCTAATGAAGGAGGGCGGCAAGGCTTGGTTCGCATTTATTTAGGGGCGCGCAAACTCAGTCAATTCACTCTCCTCATACCTAACTACCGTCTGCCCATGGGTCCATTTTTCGTGTCTAAATATGCCCCTCATGCTGACCGGAAGGAAGCCGCTTTTATTCAAGGGTTAGAAGGACTTTTACAATTATGTATTCTACAGAAACGGTTTTTTGCTTTGCAGTGGGATACTGTTTGTGTAGATACTCGTAAGATAAACGACAATGAAATTGAATGTATAAAAATTCGTTCCATGTCTCCAAAAATCCGGAAACAACTTGGAAACTATGGCGAGGTTGCTACAGCTTTAACCCAATGGATTTCGGCATTGGGTACTGAACAACAATTATCGTGGTTGGAAGAAAAACTGGACACTTTAGAATTGCCGAAAAGTTTAGGGAGCCCAGAAGCGGAAATCTTAGAAGACAGTCTGAATTTTGCTGTTGGAACTTCTACTGTTCCTTCTTCATCTACAGAATTACAGGTTTATAATGAACCTGAGATCTCCCCAGAACCTCGGGTTAAACTTACAGAGAAAGAAAAGCAAATGCTTCGTCAGGCTCTGCAAGTTCGCAAATCTCAGTTAGATTTGTTCATTAGTTATCAGGAATCTTTTGAGGAGTTTAGAAGGAGCTCCAACTCAGATGAATTTAAGGCTGTGAAAACTTTCTTTAATTCGAAAGCAACACGCTTTCGCCTTCTATCCACGATGTCTTCGCTGCATTCTAAAATTGTTACTCAAGCGCGTGAGAAAAATCCAGCGACCCAATTGAGGGTGTCAACAGTGAAATCTTTTGCTCGTTGGTGCTATAAGAGTCTACGACCTGACCTGTTCTTCGAAAACAAAGATTATCTTGCCCATACGTATATGGATAGGGATAGGGTTGTCTTTCGAGGATTCCGAGTACTAGAGCCTGGAGTGGAGGCATGGTATACTGAGGAGTCACAAGCTAGTGAAATACGAGATTTACTTGCTGCATTGTGTCGAGAAGGTTATCTCTACAGTTTTTTTGAAACTGAGGTCTCAAATAGATTTAGTTTGTTAGTTTAGTAGATTTTTACTAAGGGGATAGAGCTTGCTCTCTAACTAGGATTTTTCTATAATTCTTATGTATGATAGCGTATCCCCAACCACAAAATCCTCTTCTGCTTCGCGTCCTTCGTCTTATGGATGCTTTTTCTAAGTCTGACGATGAAAGGGATTTTTATTTAGATCGTGTGGAGGGGTTTATCCTTTATATAGATTTGGATAAGGATCAGGAAGATCTTGATAAGATTTATCAAGAGCTTGAAGAGAACGCAGAGAGATATTGTTTGATTCCGAAATTGACGTTTTATGAAGTTAAAAAGATCATGGAAACGTTTATCAATGAGAAGATTTATGATATCGATACAAAAGAAAAATTTCTTGAAATTTTACAATCTAAAAATGCTCGTGAGCAATTTTTAGAATTTATTTATGATCATGAATCGGAGTTAGAGAAATGGCAGCAATTTTATGCCGAACGCTCTAGGATTCGAATTATAGAATGGCTTCGCAATAGTAAATTTCATTTTGTTTTTGAAGAAGACTTGGATTTTAGTAAACATGTTTTAGAACAGTTAAAAATTCATCTTTTTGATGCCAAAGTGAATAAGGAGATTATACAAGCTCGTCAATTGTTAGTGAATAAAGCCAAAGTTTATTATTCTAATGAGGCGTTGAATCCTCGCCCTAAAAGAGGACGTCCTCCCAAGCAATCTGTAAAGATAGAGACGGAGGCTACAATTTCTAGTGATATCTATACCAAAGTGCCTCAGGTGGTGCGACGTTTTCTTTTCTTGCCAGAAATTATTTCAGCTTCATCGATTACTTTTTCCGAAAAATTTGATACTGAAGAAGAATTTCTTGCGAATTTGCGAGGTTCCTCGCGTGTTGAGGATCAGCTGAATCTTACGAATTTCTCAGAACGATTTGCCTCTTTAAAGGAGCTATCTGCGAAATTGGGTTATGATTCTATGTCTACGGGGATTTTTTTTGATGAGGAAGAGGAAGATGAGGTTGTTGCGAAGCCTAAGAGTAGTAAGCGTGGACGAAAAAAATCTTCTTAATTTTTGATTTTATTTTTCTAGCAGCCAAATAGTAGCTGCTCCCAAACATAGTTTTCTTTTTTTCTTTAATCTAAATCCTACGCGGATAAATAGTTCCTCAAGATCTTGATCTTTGGGGAGATTTTGTACGCTCGTGCTGAGATACCGATATGCAAGAGGATCGCGAGAATACAACCTTCCTATTAAGGGAACAGCGGCTTTTAGATAGAGCTTGTGCATGAGATAAGCTGGATGTGCTTGTATTGGACAGGTAAGTTCTAAGATGCCGAGTTTTCCTGAAAACTGAAGGATGCGGTAGATTTCTTTAAGGGCATGGTGAGGGTCTGGAAGGTTTCTAAGACCATAAGCCATGGTTGCTAGTGTCTGTGAGGCATTGGCTATAGGGAGGTGGGTGATGTCGCTATGAACAATTGTGAACGGCAAGTGAGGGAAGAGTTGTTTTGCCTTAAAGAGCATTTCTGGGGAAAAGTCTACTAGGGTTGCCGTTGCCTTGGGATAGTAAGAAATATAACGACTCGCCACCTTTCCTGTTCCTGCACAGAGATCGATGAGGTGATCAGCTTTTCCTATGAGCTGGATTAGAGTGCGATTCCAAAAGTGATGCATCCCCAAGGAAAGAATGGCATTGATCTTATCATATCGAGGAGCAAGGGTATTGAACATTTTCTGTAAATTAGGCTGATTGGCACAATGCTTCATGATAGGTTTGAAATCTCGCTAAGCTTTCATAATGTTCATCTTCAAGTTTATATTGACAGAGGGTGAAGTATTCTTGGAGGAGCGGCTTTGGAAGTCGTGTGCGTTGGTAAGCTTCTTGTACAACTTCTTGAGGGTGTGTTTCGAAATAGTTGAGGGCTTTTGTAAAAACTTGGGAAAGGAGACTCTCTTCTTTTCCAGAGGTATTATGGAGAATTATAGCAAAAACGAAGGGGAGCTGGGTCAGGTCATACCATCCCGCAGCCAGGTCATACGTTGTAAATCCTGGGATTTTTGGGTGATGAAGAGCCGCATCGCCAATAAGAAGAAGACCCGTGCAATTGTCAGAGGATTGCTGGATTACCTCGTGGGTGGGCAGTCTCAAAATTTCAGGAATAGGCACTCGCCATAAATAATGGCAGAGGATTTTTAGAAGCTCTATAGAAGAACGACTTTCTTGAGTAGAAACAAGGCGTGTGTGCTTTCCGTTAAAGAATGTCGGCACAGTGTAAAGATTCACACTGAGAATGCGTTTGTGTGCAGCAATTCCGAAATCGGGAAGATAGTTCAGTTTATGAGAGATTGCTCCGAATGATGAGGTGAGGGCATTATTGAGTTTCCTATGGATAAGCAAGGTGAGGAGTTCTGCGGGAGACGCGGTATAGAGATCTATTTCTTTATGTTTGGCGAGTTGTAAAGAAAAAGGTAGGGCGTTAATGTACGGTATGCATCCTAGGCTTATACGTTTTGAGAGTTTGTCAGACATGGAATTTTTCCCTGGGTTTTTATGAGAGTTGCCATGCCCTCAATGTCCATTTTTATAGGGTGTGCTGAGGATGCCATTTGGAAGACCTTTTCTTCCATATGTGTTGAAGAAAGGTCATTAGCTCCACTAGAGAGCAGGTGTAAGGCTTCTTCGATACCTAAGTAATTCCAAAGGGCTTTCATATGGTTGAAGTTATCTAAGAATAATCGCGCTACTGCCATCAAAGACCTGATAGGAATAGTATGAGAGTGTTTCAACTTGGCAAGCCTTTTTCCTAAAGTATTGTTGTTATGAGCAAATTTTAGAAGTATAAAATTTTTAAATCCTTGTGTTTCATCTTGTAAGTTGCGTAACTGAATCATATGAGTGACGAGATCTTCAGGGCGTTCTTTATGATAGCAGAGCATTGTCACATTGCTAGGGATATTCAGCCGGTGGGCAGTTTTATGAATGGTAAGAAACTCTGCTGAAGAGATGCGCCTAGGAGCTAAATTATTGCGAACAGTATCAACAAGAATTTCTGCACCTCCTCCAGGCAAGGAGTCCAAGCCTGCATGTTTTAAGATGCGAAGGATCTCCTCTACCGTCATATGGTGGAGGTCAGCAAGGTAAGCATATTCTATAGCGGTGAGGGCTTTGACATGTACATGAGAAAAACTCTCCTTTATTTTTGTAAAGAGCTGAGTGTAATAGTTTAAGTCACAGGAAGGATAGCACCCCGCTACAATATGGACTTCAGTTATAGGAACTTTAATATTGTGTAGTTTTTCTATAAGTTGTTCTGGAGTGTAAAACCATCCTTTAGGATCGCCAGGCTTAGCATAGAAAGCACAGAAGGTACAATTGAAGGTACAGATATTTGTGGGATACAGGTAAAGGGTAGAAGAGTAATACACGATGTCACCGACACGTTCCTTGCGAACTTTATCAGCAAAGGTCCACAGGGCATGCTGATCTTCTTCATTATCGAGAAGGAGGAGTTGAAGAGCTTCTTCTGGACTAAGTCGTGTTTTTAGAGAGAGCCTATTAAAGAGGTCCTTCAGCCAGGGAGATTGAGGAGGCGTAGAGAGAGGAGATGGTGTCATTAAGAAGATTTATTGGATTTGGATTTCGAATCTTTATTATTAGTTTTATCGCATGACTTTTTGTGACAACAATCTTCTTTTCCACATCCTTTAGAGAGAGGTTTTCCAAGTAAATACGATCCCAAAAAAAGAATGCCAGCACCTATTCCTAATAAAACTGTGGCACAACAAACAAGCAGAAAAAGCGTCATCATAGATGTAAGATCCCCTCCTCTGTACTCTGTGTGTTTTAATAGAGGTCTACCCAAATTGGAGAACTCCAAGCCATAGCTCCGTCTATTTGAGTGATTCTAAGATAGTAGAATACAAAAGGAGACTTACCCTTGAAATCTTCAAGAACAATGGATGCTAGGGGTTCCATGTCATCAAATTCATAATCTAGATTGATATTGTTTGGAGAGAATGTGTGTAAAACTTCACCATTGCGGATAATTTCTACGGTTTTGAGAAGGGTTGTTCCTGCAATATAGCCGGCAATATGACGATTGACAACAAGTCCTGGCTTTGTAACTGTAGACAATTCCGACCCCATGGGAGCAGAAGTAATAGTAAAATTTACGATAATCCTCGGACCTGTTGTAGCATAGCAATGGCGATTAAACAAAGCTTCAACGAGAAATTCCCTAGTATACTTGTTGCAGATGACTGCCGTGAGGCCAGGAGAATATTGTTTTTGATTAGAATCGAAGAAATTGTTGTAAATTCCACGATCATCAAGTCCGCCAGAAACAAAACCGAAACGTAAGTTGCGTTTCAACCCTTCAATTACAGTTCCTTTTATGTCTTCGTAATCCTCGCCAGAAATAGGAAAAGGATTTCCTAAATTTGCTGTAGTTTCTGAAGAGCCCCACGCATTGTAAATTTCTACAACTCTTTCAAATTCAGGATAAAAATTGTTGAAGTTAAAACCATACTGTTTAGAGGCTGTAAAAGTCGGAATTGAGATGATATCGTGATTTGAAGTGCTTTTGTAAAGCTTCGCAAGAGGAATGTGTTTGTAATCTTTATGCTTAAAACAGTGTTTATTTTCCTTAACATTGAGAATGTGGCGGACACCTTCGTTCCCAGGTTCTCCTATATATTGAAATCCTGAGAGAGTAACGAAACGGTCTTCTTCATTAAAATCATTACATGTTTGGCTGATGAGTTTTGAGATTTCGGGAGAGAGATTCTCCTGATTTTCGAATGAGGATGTGGCATAGAAATTTAGCGCGCAGTCATCACGGAAGTAGCGCATACACGTTTCAATATTTTCTTCAGAATCTACTCGTTCGGATTCTCCGTGGAAAAGACCCCACATAAGATTAGGAACAGAGTCTTGGAAACATTTTATAGGAGCAGAGATAAAGACTTCTTGTGTGGAAAGGTTTTTCAATTGGATGCGGTAAATTCCTGGTTCATTAAAGTAGAGATTTGGAAGAATAACAAATCCAGTTTCAGGAATGAAGAGCTGCCAGTTAAGGTTTTCTCTGAGATGTTCATAGGAAAGCTCTATTCTGGTATCTTCTGGGGAAAAGTTTGTCAGATTGTTGAATTCGTCTTCGAAGCGTACAGTGATATCGAAACGTTTGTTTTTGACCACGTAGGAGGGTGTGAAGAGTTCGATTTTTTTTAACATATTCCCGCGAATGTCTATTGAAAATATGTCGGGTTCATCGTAGTTCCCTTGGCCTGTGGGGTCAACGTAAAGATAAAAAGGTTTACGACGTTGCGTGAATAGTTGCGCTCCATTTCCTGCTTCGTCGTTTTGAGGATGGTGGGGAGAGGGACCTAGGATGATAGTGAAGTTTTCACCTACTTCGAGTTCGTAAGGTAGGGTGAATTCAAATTGTGGTACGGGATTCCGAATTACAGGAATGACTGTTGCAGTCAAGATTTCTCCTTCGGGCATCTCTGCGTAAATTACGTTCTTAGGCTTGGAAAGATCTACGGAGGGAGCTTCCCAATCTGTCAGTTTGCCAGTACCTCCTAGATCGAATTTGAGTTTCGCTTTTGCAGGTAGTGGAGTGGCAAGGGAGTAAAGGAATTTCCATATAGAAACCTGCCCTGCTCTAGCTATGGAGGGATTAACATAACAAACGGATCTACGCATAAGTAAGGCAAAAGCTTTGGATGACTTAAAGACATTATCATATAATAATAATGGCGTTTTTCTCAATCATCGTCTTTATTTAACATGTGTAGAGCTTCGTCTACAGTATTGAATATTTTGAAATAGGAAAGGAACCCAGTAACATAAAGGGTTTGTTCTATAGTTTTTGGAACTGAAGTGAGGACGATTTTCCCTGACTGCTTGCCGACTTGGTGATAACTTTGTAGTAGTACGCGGATTCCTGCGCTAGACATGTAATCGAGGTGAGTACAATCGAGGACAATATCTTTAGATCCCGAGGATAGAGATTGGGAAATGCTTTCTTGCACTATAGGAGAAGAAATACCATCAAGTTTTCCTTTCAGATGAAAGATGGCTGTGGAGCCGTGTTCTTCTTTTTGGATGTCGTTCATTTAAATAGTTCTCCTCATCCTAGGGGATTAAGATTTCACTCTGATAAATCTTTCGGTTTTTTGCAAAGATTTTTTTTATCTGTTTAGATTTAAGGGATAGGAAACTTTCGTTTCCTAGGGGTGATTTTAAGTTTTCCTACACTACGTTCTGTACAGGTAATAATTTCGATATCGAAATTTTCATGGTGAATTTTCATTCCTTTTTGAGGAACAGCACCAACTTTATGGAAGACATGGCCTCCTAAGGTATCATAGCTATTTTGGTGATCGATTTTTAGTTTAAAATAATCTTCGGCATCAGAGATATTCATTCTTCCATCAACGATCCAAGAGTTTCCGATTTTTTTATAGGGAATGTCTTCTTGTACGTCATGTTCATCAGCGATTTCACCAATGATTTCTTCAATGATGTCTTCCATGGTGGCAATGCCTTCAGTAAAGCCATATTCATTTACGATAATGGCGAGGTGACGATGTTTTTGTCGGAATTCTTGGAGTAAGGAAGCTGCCTTTTTAATTTCTGGAGCGTAAAAAGGAGGTTTGGCGACTAAAGATACGGGTTGATTTGGGTCATGGGTGTTTTTATAAAGTTGTAGAAGGTCTTTAACAAGAAGGATACCAGTAATATTATCTAGATTTTTTTTGTATATGGGAACACGACTGTAGCCTTCTTCTATGATGAGGTCTAGAGCTTCTTTCAGCGTTGTTTCTTCAGGAAGAGCAAAGATATCTACTTTAGGAATCATAACTTCGCGAACGATGAGTTTGTCAAAGGCAATTAAAGTTTCAGAAAGCGGAGTTTGAAATGTGAAAGAAGGTTTGAGAAGAGGACATGAGGTGGTTTGGTTTTGGTACAGCTTCTGTAAAGGAAGAAAGAAGAGCTGTAATATTGAGGGAAGGAGGCGTAGAGGGACTGTAGCTTCTTTAGATAGTTTTTTTGCTATATAGGCAGGGAGAAAGACATAGGCGATGAAGCTAGCAAGACTATAGCTAATCCAAAATGCAATGGCTTGGTAGGAAAGTTGTATATGGAATGTTGTTGTGTAAATTTTTATCCCCAGAGCACCATAGAGAATGAGGAGAAACATGACAGGGAATGTAGTGTGATTTGGGTATCCTTGAGCTCCTTGTTCTTTGAAGAAACGGTTGTGTAGGGATGTGTAAAAGTTTAAGGATCCGTGGGACGAGGATTGGGTAAGTCCTAAGGTAAAGAGCGCAAAGATAAGAAGTAGAGCTAGGATGGTATAGAGCATGTTAAGCTGTAAGTAAGGCGTCATTTTCCCGCAGCATACATAGGAGTTGATTTTCTTTAACTCTCATTTTTGTTTTCTCTTTAGGTGTTGTATCGTTGTAACCCAGCATGTGGAGAGTGGAGTGGATGAGATAGCGGGAGATCTCTTCGTAGAGATCTTCTTTAGTATGGGGGCGGTGTTTTAGGAAGCGAATTGCAGCTTCTGGACTGATGAAAGCCTCTCCAAGGACATGAGGGTACGTTGAGGAGCCCGGAATATCTATAGGTAGGGTGATGGTATCTGTAAGTGATGGATCGGAAAATACTTTTTTATGAAGATGGGCGAGGGCTTTATCTTCTAAGAAATATACAAATACCTGATGTGTAACGATATGTAAAGTATCGAGTAGAAAAGTAAGAAGCTTTCTTACAGACCTAACCCTTATAGGGACAAGTTTTTGTCTATTAGAAACATAAATGTTGATAGAAGTCAATATCAAAGCAACTATTAAAAAGCTTAGGATTATTTTAAAATAGGAGTTTTTGGTAAGCCCGTCACTCTTTTTGCAGTAGCATGATCCCAGCGGCCTAGTTTACGTAAGACTTCCACACGTTCAAAACGCTTAAGGACATTTCTTTTAGAAACCCCTTTCACAGATTTACCATAACTACGGTGTCGGGACATAACTCTTAACTAACCTATTTTTGGAATAAAAATACTGGTGCTATTTATAACATTGTGATGCTCTTTATAAGCAATCTTTGGAGCTAACGGAGGATAGACGATACCATATTTAGGCTTGCGTTTTTTAGGATTTTTCGCCCGGCGCCGAGCCTGTTTACTCATTCGTGTCATAAAATAACTCTTTGAATTGTTTAACTTCTCCAGAAAGTAGAAATAAAGAGGTGGAGCACTTTACAAGAAAAAGGATAGTAAAGATGGCATTTTTTTTCAATAAAGACATATTTAAGGCTTAAGATCTTGACAAGGAGCCTCAGGGTGGGGATTAGGAGTCGAGGGTGTAGAAAGAACTCCACAGGAGATGATATATTTAAAGGCATCTTCGATTTTCATGTCTACAAAAGTAATATCAGATTTTTTAAATAGTGTCAGGAATCCTGAGGTGGGGTTGGGAGTTGTTGGAATAAAAACTGTGATTAGAGTGTCATCTTCACTCGGTTGGTTGCAGCATGCGGTAGGGGCATCTCCAGCAACTAAGCCTATACATTGGGTATGATAGTTAGGAAAGGGAACCATGACCACTTGTTTAAAGGATCCCGATTTAGAACCGAAAATTGTAGTCATTACTTGTTGAGCAGCTTTGTAGACAGTTTTGATGATGGGGATACGGTGGAGGATTTTGTCGTAGATTGAAAGTAGCGATTTGAAAATCATGAGACGGGTGAGAAAGCCAAGGAGTACAGTAGCGAAGAAAAGGCCAAAGAGTAGGATGATTTGTAAGACAAACTTGAGAAAAGTGCGATGTTTGGAATAGAAGCTGATTTTTTCAAAAAATCCCGAAGCTAGGCCTACAAAGGGTTGGGTAAGAAAGTTAATAATCATTCCGACAATAGCAACGGTGATTGCTAGAGGAAGGAGAATAATCAGTCCTGTGATGAAATGTTTTTTCATGATCCCCCCAAAGAATTGGTATCTTCGTACTTCTTCACTATACAAAGGGCTGGATTATTTAAGATAAGACTTTTGTCTGTTGATTGTGAGGGGAGAGAAGGAATCTCCAAAACATGTCGCGGTATTCTTCAGCGTAATCAATACCAATACGTTTTGTTGTAGTGATTGTCCCAAGGATTTTTTCCTTACTAATATAGAGATTCGGAGTGTTCAGGCGTTGATGATTTTGTGTTAAGGAGATGTCGAGAGCTTGGCATACTTTCCCAGGACCGTTTGTTAGCAGATGGAAGGGTTTGTTTTGCCATTGGCGTCGTTTGATCATAAGTTCTTTCCCTTCTGTAGGGAGGATGGCACGAATAAGAATAGCGTGAGGTGTGTCTTCAGGTCCAGTAACAACATTAAAAAGAGTATGAAGGCCATAGCAGCAGTACACATAGGCGGTGCCGCCTTTTCGGTACATAGCAGCGTTTCTTTTGGTTTTTTTATAGTTGTATGCGTGGCAGGCTTTATCATCTGGGCCGCGATAAGCCTCGGTTTCTATGATATATCCGGAAGTTCTATTTCCTTGATGTTTTGTAACTAGTTTATAGCCGAGTAGGGATTGGGCTAATGCGAGCACGTCTTCGGTTATAAAAAAGCTTTCATCGAGCATAGTTATAAGGTTTTCTTTTTTTTCTTTACTTTCTTAGATTTAGGTTCTTCAGTAGTTGGGATGATTGTCCAAGTGATGGTTTGCGTAAGAAGATTCGCGTGAGCAATTTTTACATGCAGAGGAGCTCCAGGCTTCATCCTATCTGGGAGATGATCGGAAGAGGGTTTTTTCTTTAGAGCGTATTCTTTAGGGAGGTCAGCAGCTGGAATGAAGCCTTCGTGGTAGAACTCGGTGACAATGAAAGAAAGACCTTCAGAAGTTACTGTGAGCACATAGGCAGAGTACACAGTATTGGGTTGTTCTTGTAAGAATTTGTTTATAAAGCGGATTTTTTTCAGATTTTCAAAAGCAGATTCTGCTTTTGCTGAAATTCTTTCTTTTATTGAACATGCACGGACGATGAGCTCAAGGCGATGTTCATCTATGCTCATGGGGTGGAATAGGAGCCTATGGACGATAAGGTCGATATACCTTCGGATGGGACTGGTGAAGTGGGTATAGTAATCAAGTTTTAAGCCGTAATGACCTTTGTTTTCTGTGGAGTATGAGGCTGTTTTCATACTACGGACAAATTGTGAGTGAAGGAACTGTTCCAAAGGATGTCCTGCAGATGCTGTGTGTAGGAGATATTGGTAATCGGGTTCTTGAGCAGGGGTAAAGATAATATCAAAACCCATATTTTTCGCCAATTCTTGAAAAGCAAGGAGATTCTCGTCTTTAGGAGGTTCGTGGCTGCGAAAAGGAAGAGGAATCCCCTGGTGGGAGATGTGGTAAGCAATGACCTCATTGGCTTTGAGCATAAATTCTTCGATGAGTTTATGTGAAAATGTTTGGCGATTTTCTATTAAAGAGACAGGTTCTTGTAGGTTATCTAGTTCCATAGTGAACGAAGGAAGGATAAATTGGATGCATCCGCGTTCTTCTCGAATACAGGTGAACTTCTTGCTAAGGGTTGCCATATTCTGTAGGGTTTTCGAAATGGGATGGATTTGCTCTTTTTCGATAATTTGATCTACTTCGTCGTAGGTCATGCGGTATTTACTTCGAATTATACTACGAAAGATTTGATAATCAGAGAGGTGTCCTGATTTTGTAAAAGTCATGAATACAGAAACGGCAAGCCGGTCTATGTTAGGTTTGAGGCTACAAAGATTATCAGATAAAGCCGGGGGTAGCATGGGAATGACCTTGCCGGCAAAGTAGGTAGAGTTGCATCGCTTTGCTGCTTCTTTATCGAGGAAGGAGTGCGGTGTTACGTAGTGTGAAACATCAGCGATATGGACGCCTAAGATGTAGTTGTTGTGATCGTGAGTGAGCGATATAGCATCGTCAAAATCTTTAGCTGTTGCGGAGTCTATAGTGAAACAGAGTAAGTCGCGAAGGTCTTTACGAGAATGTAAAGCTTGAGTGATTTGTTTTTGAGAAAATAGGTGGGCTTCATTTAGGATTTCTTCAGGAAAATTCTCATCGAGGTTGTATTCGGCTTTAATTGCGGCAAAATCAGCTTCGGCATGTGTGATATTGCCAATGAATTCAAGCATTATGAGAGGAGGTGTGGCTGTAGTTTCTTTCTTATCGACCCAGGGAGGTGTACTGAAAAGGATCCTGTCACCAATTTTATAAGTGTGTTGGGGGAGGAGCTGCGCAGGGAGCAGAGATTCTGTTCCTAGCATGCTACTGTAGACAAGGGCTGTTGTTGGAGTAAGGAGTGAGGTTATCGTGCCTACGAGTGTAGTTTTTCCTCGAGAAAGAACTTGTTTAATTATGCCTTGTTTTTTTTCACCTTTTTTTGAATGGAGAGAGACTTCTACAATCACATGGTCACCATCTAAGGCGCCTTTTAAATTTCTAGCAGGTACAAAAATATCAAAAGAATATTCTTCAGGATCATCGGGTGAGACAAAACCGAAACCTTTTTTAGGATGAACGAATAGCGTTCCTGAGATCGCAATTTTTGAAGAGTTTTTTTTAAAATTCCTTCCTGTTCTTTTCTTTGGTTTTTTCAATAGTCTCACTCCACTGTAGTTTTGAGAATTTTTGAAGATTTTTCTAGGGTTTGTTTAGACGTTTTTAATGGAAAAATACTTTTATGAACAGTGTTTAGGGAGAAAAGTTCTCTATCTTGTTTTTACACAAGATAGAGAACCGGAAAGATAAAAATATTTTTATTTATCGTTGTTATCCAAAATTTCTACATCAGCATCTTCAATATGTTCATTATCTGAAGAGCTGCTACTTGAAGGAGGCTTTGTACTGAAACTGTGTTTCTTTAAGTCCTCTGTATTGATATTGGGACCACCTTGAGGATTAGCTGCGGATGCAGCAGCAGCAGCAGCAGATTGTGTTTGCATAGCTTCTCCAATTTTTTGCATATGCTTACTCAGTTCTTCGGTTACCTCTTTGATTTTTTCAATAGGGGCATCGTCTTTAAGTGCTGTACGCACATTTTCGACCCGCTCTTGAATTTCTTGTGTTAGAGTTTCAGGAATTTGCTCTTTATAATCTTTAAGAGCTTTCTCGGCTCGAAATATCATACTATCAGCTTCGTTTTTCACATCCGAAACTTCACGACGTTTTTTATCCTCTTCTTGATTGAGCTCAGCATCGCGAATCATCCTTTGAATTTCGTCTTCTTGGAGTCCTGAACTTGCTTCAATACGAATTTTCTGTTCTTTTCCACTAGCAACATCTTTGGCTGAAACGTGAAGAATACCGTTAGCATCGATGTCGAAGGAGACTTCGATTTGAGGGTGTCCACGTGGTGCAGGAGGAATATCGGTAAGGTCAAATCTTCCGATTTCCTTGTTGTCTTTAGCCATGGGACGTTCACCCTGCAGAACAACGATGGTGACTGCAGGTTGGTTATCTGTAGCTGTGGAGAAGATTTGTTTTTTCTGTGTAGGAATTGTTGTGTTTCTCTCAACAAGAGGGGTCATTACACCTCCTAGGGTTTCAATTCCTAGAGAGAGAGGGATGACATCAAGGAGAAGAACGTCTTTAACTTCGCCTCCAAGAACCCCGCCTTGAATCGCGGCTCCGACAGCAACTACCTCATCAGGATTGACCCCTTTGTTGGGTTCTTTTCCGAAAAGTTCTTTCACTGTTTCTTGGACTGCAGGCATTCGAGACATTCCACCCACAAGGAGTACGTCATCGATATCTTTTGCTGAGAGCTTAGCATCGCTTAAAGCTTTAATACAAGGGGACTTAGTGCGTTCAATCAGAGAAGCTGCAAGCTTTTCGAATTGTGCGCGTGTTAGAGTCAAGGCAAGGTGCTTAGGTCCTTGTGCATCCATAGTGATGAAGGGTTGGTTGATCTCTGTAGAAGAGACTCCTGAAAGTTCGATTTTTGCTTTTTCCGCAGCATCTTTGAGCCTTTGTAATGCCATATTATCTTTGCTAAGGTCGATGCCTTCTTGTTTTCGAAATTCTTCAATCATCCATTTGATGATGACTTCATCGAAATCGTCACCACCGAGGTGGGTGTCTCCATTTGTTGATAGGACTTCAAAAACACCATCACCAATTTCTAAGATGGAGATATCAAAAGTTCCTCCTCCAAGATCAAAGACGGCAATTTTTTTATCGCCTGCTTTGTCTATACCGTAGGCAAGAGCAGCAGCTGTAGGCTCGGGGATGATACGTTTCACATCTAATCCTGCGATGCGGCCAGCATCTTTTGTTGATGCTCTTTGCGAGTCATTGAAGTAGGCAGGAACGGTGATTACAGCTTCCGTAACAGTTTCTCCTAGATAAGCTTCTGCTGTTTCTTTCATTTTTATGAGGACTTGTGCGCCGATTTCTTCAGGAGTGTATTGTTTCCCGTCTACTTCAAATACAGCGTCTCCTTTAGATCCTGCAACGACTTTATAAGGTACGGTTTGGATTTCTGAAGCTACTTCGGAATACTTACGCCCAATAAAACGTTTTGTAGAGCCAAGAGTTTTTTCTGGATTGGTTACTGCTTGACGCTTTGCAGGAATCCCTACCAATTTTTCAGATCCTTTGAAAGCAACGATGGATGGGGTAGTTCTTGCCCCTTCTGATGATGTAATGACTTTAGCTTGTCCTCCCTCCATGACAGATACGCAGGAGTTAGTTGTTCCTAAGTCTATACCTATAATTTTGCTTGATTTTTTGTGTTCACTCATGGTTGATACCTAATCTATAGGGGGTTATATTTTATTCTTTATTTTCTTCGGAGTACGTAGGAGTTTTAGCAACTTTGACTCTTGCTACCCTTAGAGGGCGCTCTCCTATTTTATATCCTTTAGTAAATTCTTCTAGAACAGTTCCTTCAGGAACTTCTAAAGTTTCTTCTGTTTCTACGGCTTCATGGAGGAAGGGATTGAATTTCTGACCTACCGAAGAATATTCAATTATGCCTTTTTCCTCGAAAATTTGTTTAAATTGGTTAAGGATCATAATAAATCCTGTAACCCAATTTTTAACGTCATCAGACATTTGCGTAGCAAAGCCAAGGGCTTTTTCCATACTTTCTATAGGATTGAGGAAGTCTAGTAGAACATTTTCTATAGCATACTGCATAAGTTCTTGACGTTCTTTTTGCATACGTTTACGGGCATTTTCAGACTCCGCAAGTGCCATGAGGTATTTGTCATTTTTTTCATGAAGTTCAGCTTTTAAAGTAACAATTTCTTGCTGTAGATCCTCAATTTCACTATTTGCATCACGAGGTTTTGTATCGTTTTGTTCCTTATATTCAGGTGGGGTGTCTGTCATGATGTCTCCTTAGAAGGTAATAATTTTATTGAAGAGTACCTTGCTAATAGGGTCTGCTCATCAGAAAGTTTGCAATGTGAGCGGCAAGGCCTCCTGAAAGACAATTTAAATTTGTAGAAACTCTGAGTAAGAGTTTCTTCAATTTTATTAGTAAAGAGTTTCAGTGTAGGAAAGACCTCTTTATAAGGAAGATTTACAGGGCCTAGTATACCTAAGGCTCCTAGAGGTGCTTGGTTCATATGATAGGGAATCGTGATTACTGTGCAGCCAAGATAGGGCGTGTTTAGAATGTCAGAAATTTCATTTCCTATAAATGCTGTTAGTCTGTCTTTGCGCATTCCAATATCAAGTAGCTTACACATATGACGTTGATTTTCAAAAAGAGATAGTCCCCTAGCCAATACATCAGGATCTTTGAAGACTTCATAGCGTAAGAGTTTGGATAGTCCTGTTTGATAAAGATCTTCTTCGCTAAAGTTACAATAGCGATTGAGGTAACGAACAACGATCTCATTATAGAGTCTCATACTGACATTTTCTTCGTTTTCCGAGAGTGAGTCACTAGGAGGAAATTTGCGGATGTAATTTTGGAGAAAATTCTCTATTCGCCTCACTGAGGTTGTTTCAAAGGTTTTAGGAAGCCAGAGAGTATCGGTGAATATTTGACCAAACTCTGTAGAGAGGATGACAACAACACGTTGTTCGTCAACTAAGGTCAGTTGGATATTGGTCACGGCGTCATTTTCAAAACGTGGTGAGGAAAAAAACGTAGGAAGATCCAAAACGTCTCCAAGGAGTTCTATCGTTTTCTGTAAATCTTTGATAATATTGCGACTTTCTTTAGGCAATTCATTAAGTTTTTCAAGGACAAGGTCAGAAATGTTTGTATCAAAAACATCTTCTTGATGATCGACGTAATAACGAAAAGCAAGATCCGTAGGGATTCTTCCCCCCGAGACGTGATTTTTTTTTAGAAGCCCTAGAGTTTCAAGCTCCATAAAATAATTTCTTATGGTTGCTGTACTCAGGTCTGAACAGTAACTCTCTTTTAGCGTCTTAGATCCTACAGGTTGGCCTGCTTTTAGATAGAGTTCTATTGTGACAAAAAGGATATAAAGAATTTTCGAATCCCGCTTTGATACCTTTGATTTAACCATTCCGATTTCCAATAAAATAATCGCAACAACGGGCATTATAGGAAAAGAGTTTCTGAAGGTCAAGTAGATTTAGCACTCGAACACCCTGAATGCTAATCTAACTCGCCTTCTATACAAGAGGAGAAGATTCTCGGAGAAGATGTTCCTCACACCAAGTCGGGAAAAGCTCTGGGGAAATGGCCTTTTTTTCTCCTAATCGGGATTCGATTTCTAAGATTCCAGAAAAATGGAATCTCTTACCTAAAATAAGTTTGTAAGGGATCCCAATCAGGTCACTATCTTTAAGTTTAAATCCTAATCTTTCATTGCGATCGTCAAGTAATGGCGCATATCCTTGGGCTTGTAAATCTCTATAAAAAGTTTCGGCAAGCTTTTGAGAGGGGATATCTCCTCCGTTAAATAGGATAGCTATGGAAAAGGGAGCTAGGGTTGGGGGCCATATGATACCGCGTTCATCAGCGAGTTGTTCTATGCAGGCCGCTAGGGTTCTGCCGATGCCGATGCCATAAGTTCCCATCCAGCAAAGTTGTTGTTTGCTTTCTTCGTCTTGAAAGCAAACTTGAAAAGCCTCTGTATAGCGAGTTCCTAGATTGAAGATATGGGCAACTTCAATTCCTCGGTAAATTTTATAAGGAGTGCCAGGATTGCTTGGGCAGGCGTCCCCCTCTTCAGCAAGAAGGAAGTCTACATATTCAGGGCGTGGGAGGTCACGGTCCCAGTTTACATTGATATAGTGCTTGTCTTTTACATTGCCTGCACAGATGAAGTTGGTCATAGGTAGGGTGGTTTCGTCAGCAAAAAAGTCTATGGGACAATTGAGTGGTCCAACAAAGCCTTTTTGAGTGCCGAGAAAGTCTTGAATTTCTTCATCAGAGGCAAGGGCAATATGGTCAGCGTTAAGTCTAGCGGCTACCTTGGTTAAATTGATTTGCCGATCTCCTCGAATGCCGATGGCAGTAAATTTTTCGTGATTGCTATAGGTTAACTTTACTATTAAGGTTTTGAGGATTTTATGTAGAGGAACAGAGAAGAAGGTTCCTAAGTGTTCTATTGTGGAGATGTTGGGGGTAGCAACTTCTTCAATCGAGACGAAGTCTCTATCGTAGGAATATTGCGGGGGCAAGGCAACTGCAGTTTCAATGTTCGCACTATAAGAACCGCTTACGCAAATAGCGTCTTCTCCTAAGGAGGATAAAATTTGGAATTCTTCAGATTTTCCTTTTCCGATTTTCCCTCCATCAGCTTCAACAATCACGTAAGTTAATCCTAGGCGATCAAAAATGTTCTTGTAAGCAGAACGGAGTTTCTCATATTGCTGGTTCATTTGTTCTGGAGAGTTGGAAAAGGTATAGCTATCTTGCATGAGAAGCTCTCGAGAACGCATCAATCCAAATCTAGGACGGATTTCATCTCGAAACTTAGTGGCGATTTGGTAAAGATGGATAGGGAGTTGTTTTTTTCCAGAAAGCCATTGTGCAACAAAAGCACAAATGACTTCTTCGTGTGTGGGTGCCAAACAGAATTGTTTATCTTCTCGATCCACCAGGGTGTAGAGTAGGCCCTCTGAAAGAAAAGTTTGCCATCGCCCGGTCTGCTCCCACAGTTCTGAAGGGTGCAGCAAAGGCAAGAGAAGTTCTTGGCCTCCAATACGATTGAGTTCTTCGCGGATGATTGCTGCCATCTTTAAAACTACACGCCAGAATAAAGGAGTGTAGGTATAAATCCCTTTTCCTGTTCTGAATAAATAGCCGGCTTTTTCTAAGAGTTCGCTTGAGATTACATGAGCATCTTTGTTGGCATTTTTTGAGGTTTTGTAAAAGAGTTGGGAGGTTCTCATGGGATAAGCATTGTGGGTGTTAGGAGTGTTTTGTCATGGGCTCGGTTGGTCTTAGAGTTTGGCGTAAAGGAACCCTCGCCGCAAATTAAATGGCTGCCATCTTAACATAGGAGTTTTTCTAAATCAATGATTTGCACAGAAACTTTACTTTAAATTGAAATTATTTCAAGTATTATCGTATTGAAATTTGTTTCAAGCTTATATCTTTTTAATTAAAATAGAAATTAATTGTTATTAATAAATAAATTATTTTTAGTTATTTCGGTAATATATGTCGTCCATACCCTCTAGTTCTGGAGGAACTCCTCCCTCCCACAATCCTGAAGAAGTCTATGAAGAAGATCTAGATGTAGAGGAAGAAGAAGAAGAATCTATCGAGACTATTACACAAAATGTAGCTCTTCCTATTATTCTTAATCAACAAATCAACCTACCAGGAGTCATTTTTATAGGAGAAGAAGGCCAGCCATCTATGCCAATACAGGAGGCATCTCCTGAAGTTGTAGAAAAAAAGGAGCCGATAAATCCAGTTGAGGAGGTCAATTCACGTGTACAAAAGTTGCTTAGTAATTTAGTGTTTGCTAGTCAGACGGTCGACTCATTTACAAATAGCGTAGGGCAATTGCTCAAATCTACGAAACAAGATCTACGGGATCGCACAAAAACATCCGGAATTAAAGAGAATAAAAGAGAAGCTCTTCGGTTAAGCATGTATTCTTTGCAGCAGAAGCAAAAAGAAATTCTTGAGAATATTTTAAATCTTGAAGAGAAGATTCAGAGTTTGGTAAGTGTTTTAGCTGATTTTCATAAGGATACGATGAACCTCGAGCTATCAGATGTGATAAACACTAGTCAGGATCTGAGGGAAACTGTGGAAATATTGAGTCAGTTGGGCGTGAATGTAGGTTCTAAGGATCAGGGGATCAATCCTGAAGGACGTATACCTTCCCTAGTTGTAACCCTTAGGGAAACCAAGGAAAAACTCGAACAGGTAGTATTACCTACAACACCTGAAGCTATAGATGCTGTGATGGATCAAGATTCTGCTACGACTGTAGAAGAGGAATCTTTGAATGCTTGCGAGAGAATAGCGGAGCAGCTACGTTTATTTCTGGCCGCTTTAGTAGAATTTGTAGAGTTATGTTTTGACCAGCTTGTTTTTAGTTTTGCATGGTTATTAAAACGTCTTGGAGTCGTTGGTGGTGGGTCTTCTACTGTTGTCGTTCAGAACCCTTATCAAAGCTATATGGGAAGGACATCGGATGAGGGGACATCTTCAATAAGAACTGCATTATTAGGAAGATCTGATTTATCAGATCATGAGATAATCAAACGTTCCATGTTTGAAACTGTTCACCGAGGGCCTTCTCAGAAGAAAAAGAATTCCCAAGAACAATCAGGAGGAGATGAGGGTCAGGAAGAAAACAAGTGAGGAGGGTTATCAAAGGTTATTCAAAAAATAGAGAAAAAAGTCTTAAGTTTATGCGAAGGATATTTTTACCTTGAATCTTAACTAGTATTGAAATTCTTTGTTTATTGTTTTTTTTAGTTTTTTTTTGTATGGTGACGTCTGAGATCACGGAGTAGGAGGACGTCCTTTATGATTAGAAAGGGAAGGAAATGGGTGTTAGTATTTTTAGCTTTAGGAGCACTTGTTTCTACCGCATGTTGTTTGTGGTCTGGAGGAAAAACTCGATGTCCGTCGCAAAAATATCTCCCTATCATTAATCGTTTCCTAGAAATGTGTGGGTTACCAGAAGTAGAAAATTCTGAGGAATTGATTGAAGCAACGTCTTCTTGGACATTAGCTCCTACGGAACGTTTTTCTGGGGAGTTGCTTTCTCTTTGTTCAATTAAGGATGAACATGCCTTTTATAATGATCTTTCGCTTTTGCGTATGACGCAAGCTGTCCCTGCGTATGCAGCAACCTATGATTGCGCTGTAATTTTTGGAGGACCTCTACCTGCTGTACGTCAACGCTTAGATTTTTTAGCTCGTGAGTGGCAGCGTGGTGTGCGTTTTAAGCAAATTATTTTTCTTTGTGGCGTGCGAGGGCGCTATAAAACAATCGAAGAGCAAGAGCATTTTTTTGATTCTCGCTATAATCCTTTTCCAACAGAAGAAAATTGGCGAGCTTCAGAACAGACAATGCCAGATTCTGAAGAAGGAATTGCGAAGTTTGTCTGGGCACAGATGCTTTTGCCTAGAGCGTGGCGCGATACTTCGTCAGGTGTTAAGGTTGTTTTTTTACTTGCAGAGCCTGGAGATGAGAGACCTGTGGCTAATCGCCAAGATACGTTAAGAATCTTTCGCTCATATTATCAGGAAACATTCCCTGCGCGCATAATGTTTGTAAGTAGTCAGCCCTTCATCTGTTTAGATGCTTGTCGTCTAGAAAAGTTTTTCCAAAGAGAAAACTATGATATTGCGGGACCTGGCTTTGCTCAAGGTGTATTGAAGTACCATTGGGCTTCAAGAGTTTGTCTTCATACATTAGCCGTATGGTTACAAGAAACCCGAGGTTGTCTCAATCTTAATATTTGTCAAGAATAACCTATGCACGTTGGGTACTGGTGTTTGGAGGTAAAAGTTTTTCCTAAGGCTAAGGAAAATAAAATTCTTAGTTTTGACGGAAAGACTTTAAAAATTCGCGTTACAGAGCCTCCAGAAAAAGGCAAAGCAAATGACGCCGTGGTTGCCTTATTAGCAAAGGCTTTATCTCTTCCTAAGCGTGAGGTTACTTTGGTATCTGGAGAAACCTCACGGAAAAAAAAATTCTTCTTCCTGAGAAAGTACATGCCCTTGTGCTTTCTTGGAAGGAAGATATTTAAGCAGCTGCTGTATTTTTATCTTCGGCAGACTTTTCTATAGATTTTTTGTTTTTAAAGGTTATTGAAAAGAATTGTTTACGTTCTGCTTTATTAAGTTTTACTCCTAAACTTTTAATTACATCTTCATTAAATGTTGTTGTTTGAGGCAGGGGATCAATAAGGATTTTACGTAGAGTCTCGATGTTATCACAGTTATAAAGCAGGTGGTGAACAAGCTGCGCAATTTGTTCTCCAGATTTTTTATAGTCCACACTACAGGCAACACAAGCACCTTCGGCTACTAGCGAAAGATCATCAGTAACAATAGGGATTTTTGCTTTAAGAATATCTTGAAGAAAGGAAGTTCCTTCTTTGTGAGATAAGGAAGAAAGGGGAATAAAGATTGCTGAAGGATGTTTTTCAATCGCTTGCTGTATACGTGCTTTGAAGGTACTGCTAGTAATGGGAATTTCAATAACTTCAATTCCTGAGGTGTGAAGTTTTTTGACAATTTCCTTTTGTAGATTAGAAGGGAAAGGTTCTGGTGGTTTTAAATAGACGACCAACTGGGTATTTGTGGTTACTGTTTGAATGGCAAAGCAGTATTGATTAACGTCTAGATTGTCATGCACTCCGTAGGCATTGAGTTGATTTTTAGGGAAAGACAAAGTTTCCCCATCGGGAACTGCGGCGTAGACAATAGGTTTTTGTGTTTCGATGTGACTCATAATCTTTGTGGCAATAGTTCCCAAAGTTACGATAGCTACTATGTTGTTATCCTTATGTAAGAAACGTGCAAGTCTACGTGCTTTAATTATGTTATCTTGAGCATTTACAATGATAACTTCTGGAAAATTATCTAAACTTTTTAGTGTCTCTATGCAACTTTGGCTACAATCTTCTAAAAGAGGATGGGAAAAAGAAAGGAAAATCGCGATTTTAGGAGAAAGATTGCGCTCATGGTATGAACCCTGTAGGATCACGAAGAAAAAAGAAAAAAACAGGCTAAGGAAAAAGAAACATTGGGTGATTTTGCGAAGAATAATCATAGAGAAACCAGAGTATCAGCTGGGAGGGTTTGGGTTAAGCGTTCACAGGCAAGTGTGATGTGATCGGGGGTGGCAAAAGCTGAAAATCGAACAAACCCTTTTCCATAATTGCCAAAGCCGTATCCGGGTGTTATAGCGATGTGATAATAATTTAAAAAAAAGTCTAAAGCTTCTTCATCAGAAATAGCTGAAGGTAGCTCCACCCAGAGGTAGGGGGCATGGTTGCCTCCATATACGGAGAACCCTGATGTTTGTAAAGCTGTCCGCAGTTTTCGACTACTATCAAGATAAGAGCTGATAGCTGGTGGTAAGGGAAAAAGATCAAGTCCAGTGTAGGCACCCTCTTGTATAGGTAACGAAGCACCGTTGAATATTGTGGATAAAAGACGTTTCCAGTCTTCGATGATGGGATTTCCGTTGTTATAGGTCAGATCTTTAGGAACCACGGTCCATCCTAAGCGCATTCCTGAGAAGCCTAGAGTCTTAGAGAAGGAGTTGATTTCTATAGCACAGAATTTCGCTTCTGGGATTTCAAAAATACTTTTCGGCAGGTTAGGATCTGAAATAAATGCATTATAGACAGCATCGAAAAGCAAAATGATCCCTCGATCGTTCGCATAGTTTACAAGAGCTTGCATCTGCGTAAAATTTAAAACACTTCCCGTGGGATTGTTAGGGTAGCAAAGACAAAGTAAGTCAAAAGTCTCATTTTGAGGGAGTTTGGGAATAAATCCATACTCTTTCTTACAGGGAAGAGCGAGAATCTTCTGGGTGCCAGTAAGATAGGCCATATCAACATAGGCGGGATAGACAGGATCTTGGAGAGCTAGGGTTTTTCCAGGGCCAAAGAGTGAAAAAATACGGAAAATATCAGACTTTGCTCCATCAGAAATGAAGATTTCCTCAGAAGAAATCCGATAGTCATAGATTTCTTTGGCAATTTTCTTTCGCAATGTTTTTAATCCTTCTTCAGGAGCATAACCTTGATATTCATTCTGATTTTTCTGACGGTTACTGGCCTTACCTATCGCTTGAGTTATAGACATGTCTATGGGATAGGTAGTATTGCCTATAGAGAGGTCAATCAGAAGGGTGTCGGGATGGTCTACACGGAATTTGGTTAGTTTATTACTGATAGATGAAAAAAGATAGTGGGGTTCAAGCGCTGAAAAATAAGGGTTTCGTTCCATACGAATTCCAAAAAAATCCTAATCAGTTTGTTAGACATCTTAAAAAAGGCTTGCCTTTTTGGATAGTGATTTCGCGATCTTTTAATTCCTCTCTTTGTAAGAAAATAAGAGACAAATGCTTTTCATTTGGAAAAGGACGTATTTTTTATAATCAAAAATATTTTTTAGAATAGTATTTTATACTTAAAGTATTTTCGTAATTATGAATACAACACAACTATCTCTCAAAGTTCCCTCCATCAAAAGGTTGAGCAAAACTTCGCAAAAAAACAGAGGAAAGATTTGTTATTTTGTTATACAGAAGTCTATCTGCCGCGATGCCATGCATAGAAAACATACCTGTCGAAAGCAGATAGCCTTTTTAATTCAGACTCTAAGATGTCGGTAGCTATAAAAGTAAACATTGGTTGACTCACTTGTTGCTGTTTTTCAGTTATCTGGTGAAAAAAGAAGAGTATTCTTTTCAGATGTCTGAGGATAAGCTATTTTTTAGCTTTGAATCTGTAATTTTATTTCTATAGCTTTGATCATCATCGAGTCTTGAGCTTGAAAATCAAAGAAACTTTGTGAAAAAATACATCTCAAAAAAGTATTTTGGGATCCTATGACTTTAACCTTGATTGAGATCATAAGCATCGTATTTGATAGGAAGAGAATTGAGGTGAAAATTCTAAAAGATAGAAATCTGTAGGAAGTAGAGGAAGTTCTGGGAATGCATGAACTTCTTGGGTAGGAGAGGAATTGCATGATTATTTATAACTGCTATGTTATTGCGAAGTAAATCAATTCTTTTCCATAGACTGCCATTACGATGGGAACAGTTTTTCAATCTCGGCATTATATTTTAGGATTTCTCTGTATATGTTTGTGTGCGATTTCTATAGGGAGTGTTTCTGCAGAGAGACCGGTTTGTGTCGAATGTGAGTGTCAAGATAAGGCGATTTTACGTTCAGAACAACTGCCTGAAAATCTATGGAATTATGAGAATGGCTGTTATCTCACAGGATATGTTCAAGCGCTCCTGGATATGCATTTTTTAGATAGCTGTACTCAAGTTATTGTCGAAGAAAGGACGGCTTATCTTTTTTCTTTACCTGTAGATTCTGTATTATCGGAAGCTATGGTGGAATTTGTCAAAGATCTCCCTTTCATTGCTTCTGTGGAAATTTGCGAGGGTTCTTATTGTGAGTGTATGACGCGCTCTTTCCTAAAACCTCCCACGCTTCCTAAGAAGAAAACTTTAGGGACTCCCATGATTTATGGTAAAGAGGGAATATGGTTACCTCAAAATACAATTCTATTCGCCCCTTTAATTGCTGATCCTCGTCAGGTTACCAACAGCATAGGCATACGGTTTAATGAAAAAGTAATAGGGAATCGCGTAGGGTCAGCAATTTTTGGTGGGGATTTTATTCTTTTACGTCTTTTTGACATTTCGCAATGGCATGGCGATCTTGATATCGGAATTCAAGGGGGAGTATTTTCTGTTTTTGACTTAGATCATCCCGAATCTTGTATGGTAAATTCTGACTTTTTCGTGTCGTGGATTTTTGGCTTCGTTGTAGATACATGGAGTTTTAGATTGCGTTTATGGCATCTTTCGTCCCATTTGGGAGACGAATTTATACTCGCACATCCGAATTTTCCTAGATTTAACCTAAGTGATGAGGGCATTGATTTATTTGTATCTTTTCGCTACAGGTCCCACATTCGTTTGTATGGAGGCTGTGGTTATATTGTTAATAGAGACTTATCTTTTCCTGAGCGTCCTTTTTATTGTGAGTGGGGAGGAGAAATTCGCCCTTTTGGATTGCGCGAAGGAAACTTACATGCGCAACCCATTTTTGCTATGCATTTTCGTTGTTGGGAGGAGCATCATTTTGGCCTAGACCAAACCTACATTTTAGGGATGGAATGGGCAAAATTTCAAGATGTCGGTAGGAAAATTCGTGCTTTTTTAGAGTATCATCAGGGTTTTTCTAAAGAAGGCCAATTTCTGCATGAGCCGTGCAATTATTACGGATTTCGCTTGACTTATGGTTTCTAAATGACAACAAAGCCTTCTCTAGGAGCAGGATATTGTGGTCCTAAGGGTAGAGTCTGGGTAAGATATCTACGAAAGACTTCAATGCCTGCCTCAGCTGATGATAGACAAAACAAGCAGTTGTGTACCCACTCCGAACCTGCGATTGTCCCTGTAGTGCGATTTGTGGTATAAAGAGAAGTTAATTTTGCTTTCCAGTAGTCCTCAGAACCGATGAGGAAAACAGGAACAGGAGCTTTTTTCCCCGTCTTTAAGCTAATCAGTTCCAAGAGCAATTCGAAATCTGTTCCCATGCCTCCAATAACAAAGATGGCCAAGTCTACATGAAAATCTGCTTGGCGTTCTATGAGAGCGGGAAGGCGGTAGGTCATCTTTGCTTCGACATAGGGGTTCGTGTTGGAGGCCGGTACATTCGTATGCTCTATATCAATCAAGTTAGCACAGGAGAGAAGAGAAAGATCTCGGGCAATGTGATTTCCCATAGCCATGATTCCCGATCCTCCGCCTGTAAGAATGGCCAGTGGAGCCTGAGGAGGAAATCCAGGGAAAGTGAATTCTTCAGAAAGGATGTGCATCCCAAGAAGGAGTTCTTGAAGCATATCATCGTAGTCTCCAGGAATGAGAGTGGAGCCGTGAATGCCAATAAAATAGGCATTATAAAATTGGTTTGTTTGTGATGTGGGAACAAACATACCGACATCCTTATTACGTCGTTTGACGTATTGCAAAACACGCCGTGTTTCTTGATCTACCCAAAATACAGAAATTCCTGCGAAGTAAAGATCTAAAAGGAAAAGGCGATCTCTCGGAGAAAAAAATATGCCTTCACTATACGAAGGAATTTGGAAATAAAGGCGTTGAAGATAATGACAGACGGGGTCTGAAAGAAACATTCCCTTAAGCCATGATGTAGGGAAGTATCGAGTGAAGAGTACGCCTTGGCTGGTAATAGCTTCTGTTTCCATAGCTTTTAAAAAAGGAAAACAAGGTTGATGTTCTAGGTAGTTTTGGATAGCTTTGGGATTCTCTTTCCTTGGAAATGAAGCGGGAGGCATGACGATCCATGATGAGGGAGAAAGTTCTGAGATTTCACTGCCTTTGGAGATAAATATAGCAGCTTTTCCTACTTCCTGGGGTGTGGATTCAAAAATTTTAAAAACAGCATCTGAGGATTCTAAAGTTTCCTGCAGCATGTCTCGGTAGAAGAAGAAAGAGCGTTCTTTGTAAGGTTCTAGAGTGAAAAATTCTAAAGGGATTTTTTCCACAGGTTCTGAGGTTTCCCCATAAAATTCATAAATGTCCCCCGATTCCTCTGTTGTAGGTTCTAGAATATCGGCAGTCGTATGACGCAGACCATGGGGAAGAAGATCTTGAACGACTCGGGCAAATACTGTGCGTATGTGCAGGGATTCGGTTTTGATTAAAAGGATTCTTTGGTTTTTAGGTAAGGCGATTTGATTTTCTTGACGCTGATATAAAGAAAGGAATTTGCGTATTTTTAGCTCAGGATGGCTTAATGCTTTGCTCATAAGAGGAAGAAAACCGTAGATAGTTTCCTCATAAGTGATGATTCCTGGCAAGACGGGTAAAGAGACTATAAGCCGGTCATCTATAATATCAAAGGTGATTTGTTGTTCGAGTTTTTCCCCAAAGCGGAGGAGAGGCTTTCCCTCTCTATCCGTATGTTTGAGCATGCGTTCAAGGTAACAGGGAGAGCGTACTAATCGACGTTTATCAATGGCAAAAAGCTTGCAGATAAAATTGTTGGGCTTTAAAAGACTCAACATTTCAGTAGCTATTGGATCTTGACTATTGAAATGGATTCCGAGGTGCGCTTCTTTTTTGGTTTTATTCAACTCACATTGATTTAAGATAGCTTCAACTCCGAGTTGGGCAAGAGAACTTTTTAAGTTGAGGTGCAGACACTCTTGAGGTAGCTGAAACCCTAAGAAATACTCAGGGATGGCTTGAATGTGTATTTCTCCTTCATAAAGATGGGAAGAGAGCCTTTTTAGAGGGGTATAAAGATAACCATCAGGAGAAATAACATCATGATGGGTATGGAGTGAATTATACATGGTTGTCAGGTGGTGAGATTCGTGTTTTGTTTTAGAGGAAAAAGGGTTTTAAAACAATATGCAGGAGATGCTACGGCTTGAGTCTTAAAAAGCCAATATCAAGTTCCGTGGATAGGACAAGAAATATACATCTCCTCTTTGGAAACGTAAATAAGCATAAAGACATCAATCTTAAGTCGCTTTGAGAGTGAGTGGAAAAAAACGAGTGCCAACGATGAAAATAATCGATGATTTGCGAAAATTATAGACGATAGATAGAAGAAGACACAAGCGACTCTTTTCAAAAAATAGTGTAGTCGACTCCAAGCAGTCAGACATCCTGTGCCGTATGTTTGAAGAATTCTATATAAGACGTATTTTTGTTGTTTGTTGGGCATGGGTTCAGCAGGTAGGATAAAATCAGACCTGTTAAGAGAGTTTTGTCATGTCCCCTCTCGGATTCTAGTTGTAGGAGAGTCAGGAAAATAGAAAGAATCGTCTTTGGGATTGAGAATTATTTTTCTCTGGTTACAATGGAGGATGGTGAAGGAGGATTGGAAACTATGCAGATTTCAAGAAGCATTGGGACACACGACGGTTCTTTTCATGCGGATGAGGTCACGGCATGTGCTCTTCTTATTTTATTCGATCTTGTTGATGAGGAAAAGATCGTTCGTTCTCGCGACCCTAAAAAACTGGCGAAATGCGAATATGTATGTGATGTCGGTGGCATATATTCTTTGGAAGAAAAGCGCTTCGATCACCACCAAGCTTCTTATATAGGACCTTGGAGCAGTGCGGGTATGGTATTGCATTATCTTAAAAAGAAAGGATATATCGATGACGAGGAATATCACTTTTTAAATAATACCTTAGTCCACGGCGTTGATGAACAGGACAATGGAAGATTTTTCTCTAAAGAGGGATTTTGCTCATTTTCTGATATTATTAAAATCTATAATCCTCGAGAGGAAGAGGAAAAGAGTACCGATGCCGATTTTTCTTTTGCTCTTCATTTTACTATTGATTTTTTACGTCGTCTGCGGAAGAAATTTTACTATGACCGTATTTGTAGAGATATTGTTAAAAAGGTTATGGATAGTGAAGATCTTTGTTTGTACTTTAATCGTCCTTTAGCATGGCAGGAGAATTTCTTTTTCTTGGGGGGAGAACAACATCCCGCGGCTTTTGTTTGTTTTCCTTCTTGTGATCAGTGGATTTTGCGTGGAATTCCTCCTAGTCTAGAACGTCGTATGGAAGTGCGCATTCCTTTTCCTGAAGATTGGGCAGGGCTTCTTGGCAAAGAACTTTCTTCTATATCAGGAATTCCAGATGCAGTATTCTGTCATAAAGGTCGCTTCCTTTCTGTATGGAGAAGTCGAGAAAGTTGCCAACGCGCTCTGCAGTTAACATTAGAGAATCAGGGATTGTTATGACAGTTTTTGAAAAAATCATAGAAGGATCTTTACAATGTGAAAAGATCTTTGAAAACGAAAATTTCATAGTGATAAAAGATCGTTTTCCGCAAGCTCCCGTCCATCTTCTTATCGTTCCAAAAAAACATATAAAAAGATTGCAAGATATGCGAAATGAAGACCTTTTCTTGCTTGCAGAAGCAGGAAAAATTATTCAGCAGTTGGTAGAAGAATTCGAGATTGTTGAAGGCTATCGCGTTGTGATTAATAACGGTGTTGAAGGAGGGCAGTCCATATTCCACTTACACATACATCTTTTAGGTGGACGTTCTTTGGGGCCTATAGCTTAGTCTTGATATGTTTTTGTGGATCATTGTGCGGTTCAGATACTCTGCGCTATCGTCTCATGATCCAGGACTTCTCAGAGGCTTCTCAAGAAGGTCTTCGTATATTACATACTAAGTCGTACTCCTATTTACAGGCAAAGCTCATCCTAAAAGCTTTTGTACACCAACGAGCGTTTGATCGTTGGTTTATAAGCTTTGAAAAATGCCAGCAACGTTACCCCGAGTTAATTCATGATCGCGATGTGTTGGAAGAACTTGGTATGGGAGTGCTTTATGAAGGTATAGAACATTCTTCTGTGACTGTGCGGGCTATTAGTGTCCTTTCCTTAGGTCTTGCAAGAGATTTTCGTTTGGTACCTTTGGTATTGCGCAGCCTTAATGATGACAGTGCTGTTGTTAGAGCTTTCGCTCTTCAAGTAGCCGCACAATATGGTACGGAGAGTTTGAAACAAGCGATCAGTAAAATCGCTCGTCATGATGACTCTATTCATGTGCGTATGACAGCATATCAGGTGGCGGTGTTATTGCAAATCCATGAACTTCTTCCATTTTTAAACCAGCAAGCAATAAATCCACTGATTGATGGTCAGGAAAGGCGGGAAGCATGGAAAGCCTCTCTAGAACTTGCGCCCCAATTCTTTGATGCAACAATAACCAAAAATGATATCGATCAAGCATTATTTACTTGTGAAATGTTACGTACAAGTAGTTCCCCAAAAGGGAATAAGCTCTTCCTAGAATTGCTCTCTATTCAGCATCCTGAAGTTCAGGAAACGATCTTACAAACAGCTCTTACATGCAGTCGAGAGATTTCTTTAGATAATAAAGAGTTGCTGAGTGCCGTATACCATTTAGCATTGGCTTCTCCTTTCCCGAAGGTGCGGTTGCAAGCCGCAGCTTTTCTGCATTTGCAAGGAGTCCCTTTAGGCCATGATTTGCTTGTTGAAGGTTTACTGTCCCCCTCCTTAATGATAAGTGAGGTAGCCTCTGCAGCTCTGTGTTCTTTAGGGATTCATGGTGCCCCTTTGGCAAAGGAATACCTTAGCTCTGTAGTATCTCGAAAAGCAGCCGCAAACTTGGCGATTTTACTTCTTGTGAGTCGCCAAGATATAGAAAAAGCAGGCAATACGATTGCGAACTACCTTACTAACCCTGAAATGTGTTGGGCCATAGAGCATTTTCTCTGGGACACACGATGGAACCTACAAGGTAACACTCTTCTTCTTTATTCCGATATGGTGAAGCATGAAATTGGTCGAAAACTGATTCGTTTACTAGCAATAACACGTTATAGCCAAGTTAAAGCTGTAACTGCAGCATTTCTTGCCGGTCAACAGGAACAAGGATGGAGTTTCTTTTCTGGGATATTTTGGGAGGAGGGAGACGTTCAGACCTCGGAGTCTCTCACCACAGATGTTTCGTTTGCTGCGAAGCTAGAGGGAGCTTTAGCGACTCTGTGTCAAAAAAAAGATCGGAATTCTTTGCAGAGAGTAGTTGCTTTATATTCTGATAGCCGTTGGCAAGACAAACTTGCTATTCTTGAGGGAATTGCTTTTTCAGAAAATATTGACGCGGTCTCCTTTCTTTTAGATTGCTGTCGTCAGGAGACCCCCTCCCTACGTAGTGCCGCGGCAGGCGCGCTATTTGCTCTTTTTAAGTGATGGACTTTCTAGATATATTTTCTACATCGTTTAAGTCGCAGAGATAGTGAAGATTTCCTTGTTCTCCTTCAGAGCCAATTTCAATTTCCAAAGGTTTTTTCTCAGGAGTCACAGAGATGGTGAGAGATTTGTATTCCTGGAGTGCTACAATCAGAGATTGTAAATTCTGTTCCTGTTTTTCTTTTGAAATTTTATTTTCATAATGTTCTTCGAGAATGTGTAACAATTCATCAATAAAGTGTGCTCCACTAGATATAAATTTTTTTAAGTAGTGCTTAGAAAGTTTTTTTATAGTTGTGTTTAACATATTTTTTTAATTATGTTTTTATTTTTTTATAATCAAAAAGATTTTTTTGTAAAATTTTTTTCTGGATTTTTTATTTGCCACTCACTTATCCTAAATTAGAATCAAAGTTTCAGGATTCTATATTATGCAAGCCTCATCTGTAAGGTTAGATCTACTCCGTGACTTTTTATTTTCTTTAAGTTTTCGTCATTCAGGACGTTACCTCCATCCCTAATTTTTTCTTCTACGTATAAAAACCCTTCTCGTTCACTTCTTCAGTGTTTAGGAGAGAGGATTGTGTATTTTTATTTAGGTTGTAGAGTATAGGATGAACTTTTCATTATTTTTATTTTTCTTATTAGGAATTCAGGCAGTTTGCCTTTATATCGGCCGAGGAAAAGGCTCGCATATGAAAGATCGTGAAAGCTATTTTCTTGCCGGGAGAAGCTTAAGGACCTTTTCTTTAACCATGACGTTTATTGCCACGCAAATAGGGGGAGGGGTATTGTTAGGAACTGCAGAGGAAGCCTCCCACTACGGTGTTCGCGTGATCTTCTACCCCTTAGGTGTCGCCTTAGGATTGATCTTATTGGGTATGGGACCAGGAAAGAAACTTGCTAGTGGCTCTTTAACTACTGTAGTGGCAATTTTTGAGGTAATTTATGGTTCAAAAACACTAAGGAAAACTGCCTTTATACTTTCGGCTTTCTCCTTGTTTTTTATTCTTACCGCCCAGACTATTGCTCTTGATACACTGTTCAGTATGTTTTCTTATGGTAAACTTTTGACTTTAGTCTTTTGGGCAGCTCTCGCATGTTACACTTCCATAGGAGGATTTCACGGTGTAGTAAGAACGGATATTGTTCAGGCAGCATTTCTCCTCATTGCCGTGGTGTGTTGCGGTATTGCTGTCTGGTATCATGCTCCACAAACTTTGGAAATTATCCAGAAACCTGCCTTGCTTTCCTCTGCAAAATTATTGAGTTGGATTTTCATGCCCATGCTTTTCATGATTGTAGAACAAGATATGGTACAGAGATGTGTTGCGGCTTCCTCTCCTAAGCATTTGCAGAGATCAGCGATAACCGCAGGCCTTGTCCTCCTTCTTTTCAACTTCATTCCTTTGTTTTTAGGATCCTTAGGAGGGCGTATGGGCATTGCTGGAGATTGTCCCCTTATCGATACGGTTGCTTATTTCTGCGGCCCTTCCTTGGCAGCTCTGATGGCAGCCGCTATCGGCATAGCCATCCTTTCTACTGCAGATTCATTGATTAGCGCAGTAGCGCAACTCATAGTCGAAGAGCTTCCCTCTTTACAGACTGCTTATTACCGTTACTTGGTTTTGGGCTTGGCTGCTGCAGCCCCTATTGTAGCTGTGGGTTTTACGAACATTGTCGATGTACTCATTCTGAGCTATAGCCTATCCGTATGTTGTCTTTCTGTTCCTATTGGCATTGTCCTTTTAACCTCCTATCGTGCGAGCAAAATAGCCGCATGGGCCGCGGTGCTTGTAGGAGGAATAAGCTATCTTCTGATGCGCGTTCTCCCTATGGGTGGTTGCGGAGAACTTTGTGCATGGTTGAGTTCTTTAGTCTCTTTTTGTTGCGTAGAATGTTTTCACGTATACTCGAAAAAGCGTTTGAAAAATTTGTTTCAAGAAGAAAGAGATTAAGTTCTTACATATTTCTTGCTCTTCTTTAAAGAAGAGCAAGAAATTTAAGACTATTCAGAAATCGGAGCAGGAAGTTGTTTGAGTTGGGAGAGAAGATCAATAAGTGAGGAGAGCAAAGCCTGATAAAAAGTTTCATCAGAATGTTCGATAAATCCTTTAAGAAGCTTTCTGCTATATTTAATTAACCAGTACAGAGCACAAAGCAGACATTGTAAAATATAAAATTTACATGCTTGTTTTACCATAAACCTCCATAGGGAAGACGCATGGTTTCGTCTTTCTACTTGGCAATCAAATAATTAAATGTGATTTCTTATGCAAGAAAAATAACTCTTCTATGACACAGTCCTAGCGGCTTGTTTTAAGAAGTGGGTGTTAGCAAAGTGCTCTAGCTCCTCAGGAGTGATGTGTTGTTCCCCATCGCAAAGCGCAGTGTTAGGATTGGCGTGAACCTCAATAATAAGTCCATCAGCACCTGCAGCGAGAGCCGCAGATGCTAGAGGCAAGACTAAAGAACGTTTTCCAGCAGCGTGGGAAGGATCTACAATAATGGGAAGAGAGGAGATTTCTTTGATGATAACTAGAGTATTGATATCTAAAGTGTAACGTGTGGAATGTTCAAAAGTACGAATGCCACGCTCACACAGTATCACCCCGGGACAAGAAGATGAAAATAAGATATATTCTGCGGCACAGAGCCATTCTTCAAGGGTTGCTGAGGGATTGCGTTTAAGAATCACGGGACGGTGCATACAACTCACTTCTTTGAGCAGAGGGAAGTTTTGCATGTTTCTTGCTCCAATGCGAAGAATATCCACATGTTCGGCAATGATTTCCACATCGCGGATATCTAAGACTTCCGTTTCTGTGAGTAGACCATGAATCCGTTGGGCCTCTTTATGCCAGAGTACTTTTTCTTTTTCCCATCCTTGAAAAGAGTAGGGACTGGTACGAGGCTTTTTAATTGATCCGCGAAACACTGAGGCTCCCGCTTGCTTTACCGCAAGACCCAACGTAACTGTATGCTCATAGCTTTCTAGAGTACAAGGGCCTGCAATGAGGAGAGGAACTCTTCTACCTATCGATACCTCTGGAGATAGAGCGATACTCCTTATGTCCTCGGAATACTGTTTCAAAGTGTGAGGAAGGGGATGAGTAAATTTAAGAATGAGGACCCCCTTCTAAAGAGCGTTTTGAGGATCGTCCGGTCTCTGGTGTAGTAGCCTCATTAGCAGAACTCCCAGAAAGCGAGGATACTGCAGCAGTTCTCCGGAGAAGACAACCATAGTGATTGGGAAAGCGTATTAAGACAACATCTGCTTCTGCTTCATCAGCAAACCCTGCCCGACAGAAGCCGTGACGTTCGCTAAGTTCTTGGATATGCGTAGGTGTAAGGTCAGACAAAATTTGACATAACGCCGGTTTACGTAGAGCTTGAGCTAATCCCGAAACATGACTGCTTTCTGCCTGTTGTTTTACATCATCCAGTATTGTGTAGAGCTGATTTATATTTAAAGAATAGAGGTAGCTGAGCAAAGTCTCTTTAAATGCTTTGGTAGGACTTTCACTTTGTAGTTTTGTTTGACTAACGAGAGCCCGCAAAGCGATTTCCCTCAAGCTCTTATGGTTTTTAAAATCTAATTGTATTGTATTAAAATACAATCTCAAGGATGGAGCAGAGGCAGTCAGAGCTTTTTTATACGCTATGGTAGCTGCCGTATAAAATGCTTTTAGCATTGTAGACAACTCTGTTGGTCTTTCTCGAAGTTCAGGATGGTTGAGGAGGAAGCTATAAAGTAAAAATCCTGGGGAGAGCTGGTTAATTAAACTTTCCGAGAAAGGAGGCGAGGGTTGGGGGTAATGATGTCCACAATATCCAACAATGTTTAGTCGCGCTAAGAACTTTGTCCATGGGTCCTTATAAGTAGTTTCTAGAGATGCTATCAGTTGAAGGGCTTGTTCGCTTTGGTCCCCAGATAGAGGGAATGCTTTGTAAATCAGTGGTAAAAGTTGATTAAGTAATGAATCGTGAAGAATCACAATTTCAGGATAAGTAGCAAAATATTCACAAAATACAACTATATCCGGAGATGTCCATGGTAAAACGGAAGGCTCGGGAGGATTTAACATAATGGACCCAAGAATAGATTGGGTTAAGCCTCCAAGTATTTTTTGGTTTTCTACTTTTTTAAGAGCATACTGGAGAAAAGGAAGGACAAGGAGTTTGAGCTCTTTCGCAACTTCTCTTGTCTTTGTATTGGTCAAGAATTGGGGATGCTGAAAAATAAGGAAAATTAACAATAAAGCTTGATTGTAGAGAGTATCAGACTTAGTCTTATCAGAAGAGGAAAGCATTTGCATAACTGAAGAATCAACAACTTGTTTATACAGCTGTTGCCAGCTTGGATTGCCATGAATGGCTTGAAGAAATTTTTCTACGATTGTTTTAAGTATAGAGGTATGTTGAAGGATACCTTCATCCTCAAAGGTCATATGCATATCTTTTTTTAATAATTTTGCTATCCGTATTTGTAATCTTTTTAATTGGGAGTGGTGTGTAGCACACTTCAAACTATTGTACATAGTTAAAAAAACCAGCACATGTTCACAAGTAATTCTACATTGCCAGTGGGAATCAAGAAACTTAAACATTTGTTCCGTCGAACTAGGGCTCAAACCCAAAGTATTCTCTAAACTTTTCTGAGAAGAAATATTTTTATAAAGGATTTTGTCTATAGAGTTATAAAAAGTTTGACATGTAGAGTCTGTTTTAAGAGTGGGAGAGTTTAGCAGGCAAGCAAAAAAGGAAAGCACCGAGGAACAGGGTATTCCCATGGGGTGACGCTTGCTAAGGTTGTTTAGAAAACGGTTGTGTTGATGTCTCACAATTGGGGGGAGCTTACTTTTTACTTTCGTATCGAATTCCTCTTGTTCCCATCCTAAGGCAGCGAGTAGACTATCTAGTTTGGCGAAATATCTGGATAACGCAGCTTCTAGATCTTTTTGCTTTTGCTTTTCTTCAGGAGGAAGCTCAAGCATTTCTTGCTCAGTAAGAAAAAGCATAGGAAGTTGTTCTAAAAGAAGATAGAATTGTTCTTGGGGTGAAGTTAAAGGCATCGGTGGGTGAAAAATAAGGTGCTGAGATAAGGAAGGTTTTTGTTGTAATAGGTACTGTGTTGTTGCGGGAAGTAAGTCTTCTTCTAGATCACTTATAAGCATTACTTTAGCAGAGAGCATGTCCATGTTTTGGATAATGTTAGACCGTGCTGTGTACGCTGCTAACTCTTTTAAGAAAGAAGTCAGAATCATAGAATAATGCGGTGAGAGAATAATCTTGTCAAAAATTTGCTGGAATGAGGGAAGGGCATGACAGCGTGTTAAAAGATTAATTACTTGTTGCGTAAGCTCAGGGAAAAGTGTTGCAAATGGAAGCTTATTCAGGCGTGCCGTTTCTTCATAAAATATGTTTGGACAAGTTTTTCTGGCTTGTTGAAGTGCACAAAGATAACCTACGCCATAAGAACGGTATAAACAGTCCCCATCTCCGGAGACATTTACAATAAGGTAGTTGTGATCCAAATACTCCAATTGGTTTAAGCATTGAGTAGCAAAGGCGCGTTCGCGAGCATTGAGAGCGGGATTGTTTGCTTTGATGCGTTGGTGATCCATATTGATCAGAGAGTTTTGAGCAATATATTGGGGATAAGAAACAATGAAGTTAGGGTTGAGATCTTGCCTCCCAGGAAGAATAAAATAGGCATATTCAGGAGCGAAGCCCTGTTCTTGTATAGCCACTAAGGATTCTAAGGAATCTAAAAAGACGTCTTCCTGAGAAAGTGGAGGCGTAGAAGGCAATCGAGGATAAGGAGGAAGTGAAGGAGAAGGGGGGGCTTTTATTTGTGGATCTTTAGGGGGCTGTACCGCTACTTGTAACGTTGTTTGTTCAGGAACGTCTGGAACCGGAGGAACCGGAAGGCCTTGCTCTCGAACATTATGGTATTTATAATAGTGGCAGAGGAGAAGAATGCCTAGAGTGAGAATGTGGAGAAGAATGTATCCTAAAATACGTAGGATTTTCATTACAATGGAATCGTTGGAATCCGTAGTGAAGTGATACTTGTTACTTCTTCCGGGAAGAGGACATGAAGGTGATAACGTAGAATCAATCATAGGTTTTAGCAAAGAAATATTTCTAATTAATCAAAACTCTTTTTTTTTCTGTATAAAAATCGTGATAGAAATAAATTTTCGAGTTTGATAATTTATTTATTTTATATAAACTTTACCATATCTCAAACTTTGAGTACAGAATCCTCCCGACAATGTTAAAATCGTCCGTTTTTTTTTTAGGAGTTTTTGTTGTCATAGTCCTCCTGGGATTGGCGGGCTGCCAGTCCACATTGGATCGTGACTCTACCTGGATTGTAGGGACCAATGCCACCTACCCTCCTTTCGAATATGTTGATAATCGAGGTGAGATCATTGGGTTTGATGTGGATTTGGCTAAAGCCCTAAGTCAAAAGCTAGGTAAGCAACTCAAAGTAAGAGAGTTTGCTTTTGATGCCCTCATCCTTAACTTGAAAAAACACCGTGTGGACGCAATTTTAGCAGGAATGTCTATAACTCCTCCGCGTAAAAAAGAAATTCTTATGATCCCTTACTATGGAGATCAAGTACGTCAACTCCTATTGATTTCGGGATCGCAGGCGGAGATTCTCCCTTTATCTCAATATTCTTCAATTGCAGTACAAACAGGGACATTCCAAGAAGGGTATCTTCTTTCCCAACCCGAAATTTGTGTCCGCTCTTTTGATAGTACTGTAGAAGTTCTGATGGAAGTACGCTATGGGAAATCTCCTATTGCAGTGTTAGAACCTTCAATCGGCGCTGTGGTTCTTACGGAATTTCCTGATTTATATTTCACAGCCCTGGATTTACCTGAGGAACACTGGGCTTTAGGTTATGGCATAGGAATTGCTAAAGACTGCCCTGAGGAGGCTAAGGTAATTCAAGAAGCTCTTTTAGAGCTAAAAACAGAAGGCGTTCTTCAAGCTCTGGCTGCAAAATGGCAATTATCCCCCATGAGTTGAGCAACACTATGAGTTCCTTACAGTTGTATTAAAGATGGTTGTGTTTGTTCTTGGGTATCCCGTGCCTGTGGTTTTTGTGTAAGGTTTATCCATGGTGATGCAAGCTGTATCTTCTCCTTCCCCGATACATAATCCCATTGTACTAGAACGCCGCTCTCTATCTGTAAAAGTGAATCGCAAAAGCCAAATACTGCATGTCATCGCAGCTATCCTGAGCATTTTGAGTTGTGCAATCTTCATTGCTATGATCGTCCTCTTTCCTTATGTTGCTCTGTGGGCAGGGATTTTGGGAATTGCTGTCGGTCTGATTTTGTTTGGCTTGGCGATTCTGGTGACTCTATACGCTACGACTTGCCTAAAAGTCTTAGAAGGTAAATCTCCCAAGTGGACAATAGAAAGAGATGTGTTAGGAAATAAGGTCCGGAGTGAAGAACTTACTCAGCTTTTTGCGCGGGGAGTGTTTCCTAAAGAGCTCGCAGTCTACTGTAAAAAAGGGGGCTTAGATTTTCCAGCAAGTTTAAAAAATGTTTTAAAGAAATTAGAACCCATAACGACTTGTCTCCACCTTTTAAACCAAAAGCTTATCTACACCAACATACTCCTATATTTAGTCCAGCAGTGGAATAAAGCAGACGTCTATCTTAAAGAAAGCTGTCCTCAGGAATTGGCACAGTTATTGTTAAAGCGTCTTATGGAACTCTCGTGTCCTTCCCCGGATCTGTTGCTACTATTGAATAGAGCCGGTGTATTTTCAGACTCTTCTTTTCTCCTAGATTTTGCAACCCGAGGTAAGTTTTGTGTGAAAAACAACGGGACTTTTTGTTTCGAGTTCACAGATCAACCCGTTCCTGTTGAGGAAGCTTTAGGAGAGTTCGAACGTCTATTATCTTTGCGAACTCCTGACATTTTCTTCGGAAAAGATGCGTTTTTTACCTACGTTATGTCTTCAAAATTTTTCGAAACATTCCTCTGCCGCCATTTGGAAAGCCTGATAAAACGTGATCCATACCGTAGCTTGGTTATAGATCCTCATATTCGCATAGAGCAAATGAAGTTTTTTATGGCTCGATACACACTGAGAATGCAAGAGATGTTGATGCCTTTCTTAGAATGGAGAATTCGCTTTAATTCAAATACACTCTGGTGGAAAAGTGCTAACAAAATGTACGAAAAAATTGTTTTGGCATTTGCTGTGTCTTTCCCTGCTATGCGACGCATGCTTTCTTCCCAGGCTCCCCATCTCCTTCCTAACTTAGAAATTCATCACTCTATTTATCGTCATTACAAGCTACTGGCTAATTCTAAGTCCCTTAATTCCAAATATATGAACGTAATGCGTGTCATCTTTGGAAAAATGGATATGAGTATTTTCACCGATTGGGTCATAATACTCGAAACAATAAAGCACAAAGGACTTCACTTAGATATTGAGGCAGACTATAACTGCTGTTTACAAGCCCTAGATCAGCTTCTTTCTTATGCTTCTGGAGGTATAATCGTACAAAAATTTCCTTCTTCGATAAAGCCTAGACAAGAGCAGCGGGATACATCATCCGATTGGATTATGAGAGTCCTAGATTTAGCAAAACAAGGGTTCTCCTTTACAGCATTAAAGGCATTGATTCGTCTGCTAGGTATTGAGCAAAGTTTGTGGGAAGACGCTTTGCCCTTGTTCCACTCGCTTAATATTTATGAACAATTAAAAGATTTTATTCAGGGCAACTAATTTCCCAGTCTTTTCTATAATGTTCTATTTAAAAACCCCACGGGATATCGATTTTTATACCCAAAGATATAATGTGTACAATCAACTTGAGTGGCTTTCTGAGCAATACGCTTAAATTTGGCAGCAAGAGTTTCTCTATGCACAGAGAAGAAAAATGTCCTGAGAGATAAGATAGTGCGTAGAAAACTCATGGAATTGTTTGTACGCGAAGATCTTTTCCTGAAGAACTCCATCCGTCGTATGTGGTAAGACGGAGCTTGGGATACAAAGGCAACCCTACGAATATTAGACAGTGAGATCTTAGAGTGACCCCCGCGCCTTTTCGGCTTTAGAACAAAGACTTTATCCATACCAACAAAACCTTGCTTGGCTAACGAATTTCTAAAATGTCTAAAGGAACTTCTCTTTTTTTTCTCCTGAGTTATTGCGACGCATTTATCCCACCAATATGGTCATAGATTTATCGGTATTTTGTAATTTTATTGCCCGGGGAAAATTTTGTACAAAAAAGACACAACCCTATTCATAGTTGTTATTTTCCCGAATGCAAACATTCTCGTTGATACACACACTTGTGTGACCAAGCTGTGGAATTTTCCTATGCCCGTGTTGACACGTTAATGATATTAGTTAATTATTTATCCTCGAAGAAATTTACAATAACAACATACAATCCTAGGTAAGCTCAAACCTGCCTTGCGCGGTAGGTAGTGTGCCTTTCTTCTGCATTGCACAAAGAAAAGTATCTCTTCCAGAACACAAAGATAACTCAATTCTATTCCAGTGGATTTTTAGGGTGGGGTATTTAGCGGAAGAGAGGCTCCCGCTATATGTAAGATTATTATTGAGGGTAGCTAATTTGCTTAAATCTTTGTAATATGTTTTATATCAAGATATTATATAACAGGTGCCTTATGCTGATACAGCCCACTCCCTCTAAATTAAACCCTGTTGTAACTGTCCCTAGTGCTCTATGGACTAGGATAGAGCAGAAGAGCTTAATCCTGGACTGCCTTACAATTATTTTCGCTATTTTAAGTGCTATAATATTTGTTAGCGTACTAGTGTTTTTCCCCCAAATTGCTTTATGGGCAGGAATTGTGGGAGTTTTCTTAGGTTTTCTTCTTTTATATTTAACATGTGTCGTCGCTGCCTACGCGCTTTCTTTTAAAAAAGTTCCCGAGCTTAAATATCCACAATGGACAGAAAAAAGAGACGTGCTAGGAGATAATGTGTGGAAAAAAGAACTTACGGAGCTCTTTTTACAAGGACATTTTGCTCAGAAGCTCGCAGTCTATCATGCCGACAATTCTTTAGATTGCATACAGACTCTCAAAAATATCTTGGAATTGGACCCTATAGCAACGTGCTTTACCCTCTTGAATAAAGAGCGTATTTCTACAAATATACTTCTACATTTGATTCGGCAATGGAATAAGCTTGAAGATAAACTTCAGCAACGTACAAGCCCAGAACATATTAGCCAGCTATTCCATCGTCTTGTGGAGCTTGCACACTTTTCTCCAGAAATGATTTCTTTACTATATTATGCAGGTGCTTTTGATCCCAAACGCTCACCTATTTTGGAATATGCAAAACAAGGGAAATTTTGCGTCGAAACAGACGGAACATTTTCCTATGAATTTCTTGAGGAACCTTTATCTGCTAAAAAAGCATTAAAACAGCTAGATCGTCTTCTTGCTCTAAAGAATCCCGATATTCGTTTTTGTCGGGGTGCATTTCTCAATTATATTCACACTTTTGAGTTTTTTGCAGCTTTTTTACATGAACATTTTAAAAGTTTAGAACAGCGCAGTGAAAAAGATTTGGATGTTAAGGCCTACGTACAACGTATTGACATGTTTTTAGCTTGCTATAAAGCCCAGATAGAGAAAATTTCTTCTTCAGTCTTAGATTGGGGGTATATCTTTCTTGATGGAGAGAAGTGTGCTGCTACTGTTGAACAGCTATACTCAGAAAGCTATGGGAATTTTAGTTCTTCTAATCAAGCCTTGGAGCAGTTAATTGTTCATGGCTCTATGTTTGCAGACTTGGCAGATTCTTGTCCCTGGGTACTAGAAAATTATACAAAGCTTCTTGAAGATCATCGCCGTACTTTTGCTTCCATAACGGAGTTTATGAATCCCCGCAGTTATACTTCTATTGCACAGGTATTTGAGAGGTGGGTGAGTATGCTCCATATCTTACAAATTGAGGGAGAAACAGAGGATATGAATTATACTATTGCTTTAGACGGTTTAGATCGCGCATTGTGCTGGTTTGCTGCAAGAGTACAGCAGGAGAAAGAGGCTGTCACGAAACACTCTGTATTTTGGAATGCTAGTCAATGGATTCAATGGGTACGGGAATTAGTAGAAGTTCGATTTTCTTTTACCGCGACTAAGACACTCATTCGATTACTTAATATTAGGGAGGCGATTTGGAAAGAGGCACTTCCCTTGTTTGAAGGAACTGTTATTTATGAAGAATTAAAGGACTTTATTGAGGGTGGTCAGCTTTCTTGAGTTTTTATATGATGTTCTCTATTAGAATGTTTTATGACTCATATCTTCGATGATGATACAAGGGTCCCCCCCCCCCCCCATTAAATCCCTTTTTTGTAAAGGGTCCCCCCCCCCCCCCCCAATTGAATCCTGTTTTAGTAAAACAGAACACCGTGAACAGAAAATTCGCTCATAAGCGTGTAATTACGACTAGTCTTGCGCTACTTCTTTTTATTTTTAGCTTAATAGTATTTACCAGCATGATAGTGTTTTTTGCTCACGTTGTCTTGTGGGCAAGTATTTTGGAAATTTGTGGCGGCATGTTCCTTTTATATTTAGCTATACTTACTGGTGTGTACGCGTTTTCTTTAAAGAAATTAGAAATAAAATTTAAGAAGCCGCAATGGACGGAAGAAAAGGATATATTAGGGGACAGTGTGTGGAAAAGAGAACTTGCCGAGGTGTTTTTGCGTGGCTACCTCTCCAAGGATCTTGCCGTATACCATAGGGAGGGCACCTTAGACGCGCAGGCTTCCTTAGCAAATATAGTGCGTTTGAATTCCTTACAACCTTGCTTTGATCTCCTCAAACAGAAGTATATATATACCAACATACTGTTGCACATAGCCCGGCAGTTAATACGTCAAATGTACTATGGCCCTGTCAAAAAAGATAAGGAGTTAGGGAAACAACTATTTTATCGTCTTATGGAGCTTTCCTACCCCGCTCCAGAACTCTTGGTACTTATTCATAATGCACGCGTTTTCGATATCAAAGCTTCATCTCTTCTAAAATATGCAAAGCAAGGGAAATTTTCGATCCGCGAAGATAACACTTTTTGCTATGAATTTATGGAAACTCAGGCTCCTGTTGCAGAGACATGGGCAGCACTGGAGCGTCTTTTCTCTCTGGAAAATCCTGATATTCTTTTCCAAAAGGATTCTTTCTTGAGTTATGTCTATGACTTTTATTTTATAAAGCATTTTTTTTATCAGCATATTAGACATTATATTAAACACTCAATACAGCGGAATCTAAGCTGCTGTTTTCCCTCAGACATTGACTTTCAAGTAGATAAAGTTGAAAAGTTTTTAAAATACTGTGAACCCCGAATACAACTCGTCTATGACATGGTATTGCATTGGGGGCACCACATTCCCGAGGGTGCCGAATGCTATACCACAATGAATCAGAAATGGGTACAGCTCTTTATTCAATTTTCTACTGCTATAGAAGCTTTGGGACGCTTATCACGTAACAACCTCATGAAGAAAACAACCAAGGAAGCTCTTGCGAAATTTATTTCCCACTATAATAAGATTTTAAAAACCAAGGAACGGTTTGTTCAGAGCATGTCTTTCCGCTTTCATACGAATGATTTTGTTGTTTTGTTAGACGTTCTTGATTTAACCCGAAGTGAAGAAATCCCTGAAGATTTACAAGAGGACTATTATCTTTGCTTTCAAGCTGTCGATACCTTGCTGTGTTGGTTTTCCTCTCGTATAAGACAGGGGAAAATGCCCTACATTCCACATGACAATTCCTCGGTTTCTTTATGGAGGCAAAGACTATTCCATTTGACACAGCAAGGACTTTCTTTTGAAGCTGTTAAAGCATTGATTCGTCTGATCCACATGGAAGAAAGCGTTTGGAAAGAGGTGCTTCCCTTGTTTAAAGGAACTGTTATTTATGAAGAATTAAAGAACTTTATTGAGGGTGGTCAGCTTTCTTAGATTTTTATATGATGTTCCCTATTAGGATGTTTTATGACTCATATCTCCGATGGTAATACAAACCGCTACCCCCCTCCTCTCTCGATTGAATCCTGTTTTAGTAGAACAGAACATCGTGAACAGAAAACTCGCTTGTAAGCGTTTGATTGCTGATTGTTTTACGGTTATTTTTGCTATTTTAAGTTGCCTAGTTTTCCTAGCTGTGCTAGTGCTCTACCCTCACATTGTCTTGTGGGTGGGAATTGTTAGTATCTGCGGAGGTATTCTTCTCCTAAGTTTAGCTATACTTGCTAGTATGTACGCGCTTTCTTTAAAAAAATTAGAAGTAAAATTTGAGAAACCGCAATGGACAGAAGAAAAAGATATATTAGGGGACAGTGTGTGGAAAAGAGAACTTGCCGAGGTGTTTTTGCGTGGCTACCTCTCCAAGGATCTTGCCGTATACCATAGGGAGGGTACCTTAGACGCGCATGCCTCCTTAGCAAATATAATGTGTTTGAATTCCTTACAACCCTGCCTTGATCTCCTCAAACAGAAGCGTATATATACCAACATACTGTTGCACATAGCCCGGCAATTAATATCTCAAATATGCTTTATCTCGATTAACAAAAGAAATAAAAAGTTGGGGGAACAACTGTTATATCGTCTTATGGAGCTTTGCTATCCCGCTCCAGAACTCTTGGTACTCATTCATCATGTGCGTATTTTTGACACTGAAGATTCATCTCTTCTAAAATACGCAAAGCAAGGGAAATTTTCGATCCGCGAAGATAACACTTTTTGCTATGAATTTATGGAAACTCAGGCTCCTGTTGCAGAGACATGGGCAGCACTGGAGCATCTTTTCTCTCTGGAAAATCCTGATATTCTTTTCCAAAAGGATTCTTTCTTGAGTTATGTCTGTGACTTTTATTTTATTAAAGATTTTTTATATCAGCATTTTAAACACTTAATACAGCGAGATCCAGGCCACTGTCTTGCCCGAGGCATTAATTTCGAAGTAGAGAAACTTGAAAAGTTTTTAGCATGCTGTAGACTGCGAATGGAACTCGTCTATGACATGGTATTGCATTGGGGGCACCACATTCCCGAGGGTGCCGAATGCTATACCACAATGAATCAGAAATGGGTACAGCTCTTTATTCAATTTTCTGCTGCTATAAAAGCGCTGAAACGACTAATACATAACAATCTCATAGAGAGAACTACCTGGAAGGCTCTCACGAAATTTATTTCCCACTATAATAAGATTTTAGAAACCAAGGAACGGTTTGTCCGGGGCATGTCTTTCCACTTTCATACGAATGATTTTGTTGTTTTGTTAGACGTTCTTGATTTAACCCGAGGCGGGAGAATCCCTAGGGATTCTCAAGAGGATTACCATCTTTGCTTTCAAGCTGTAGATGCCTTGTTGTGTTGGTTTTCCTCTCGTATAAGACAGGGGAAAATGCCCTACATTCCACATGACAATTCCTCGGTTTCTTTATGGAGGCAAAGACTGTTCCATTTGGCACGGCAAGGACTTTCTCTTAAAGCTCTTAAAACATTAATCCGCTTGCTCAACTTTAATAAATTGGTTTGGGAAGATATATTGCCCCCACTTGAAAATCTCCTGTTTTATGAAGATTTGAGAAACTTTATCCAAAGTTAATTCGGACACTTCCTTTATAAGACAAGTTGTACATTTATGAAAAATCACTATAAAGCAAGGAAATTCGAGTAACTTAAGGTACATCTGAAAAAAGGCGTACGATAAAATCTTTTTTCAAATCTCCCGAAAAGTTCAAAAAGCATAGGCCTTTTATGCAGCCTTTTGTAATGCGGGAATTTACAAGGTTGATTGAGGATGGTCAACTTTCCTAAATCTCTATATAATAATATGTTCTCAAGGTCGTTTTATTTTTTAGGATAGTAATTATGCTTGGTTCTTTTCCTTGTTATCCTGGAGCTGGGAATAACGATATTTATAAGGATAGGTATTTTTATTGTACCTTATGTTCTGCAATAGTTCATCCTTGTGAGGTTTCTCTCTCTGTTCTTGATAGGAAAGGAGAGTGTTCTGAAATTATCAAGGTAATGCGCTGTAAAATACATAGAATAAAAGGATTGGTTATTCACGGTGCGATAACCTCTCTGTGGGTTTTAGAACCCCAAGATGAACAGGTCCATCAGTTACAAGACAGAATGGTGCAATTGTGTTCTCGTGTTAGGGAATTCGATATCTTTACAATACTTAGCGCCGTGTTGGGAGGTCTTCTTATTCTTACAGGTCTCATTCTCAGTATTATAGTTGCTGGTCCTATCATTGTTGGCTTAAGTGTCTGGGTACTCCCAACAATTCTTATAGGCATAGGTCTAATTTTGTGTATATGTGGAAAATTGTTCAATTACATGGGAAAAAAACATATCAAACAATGGGTAAAACTTGCTGAAGAATACAAAACCTATTGTCAACTACGTCAAATACAGCAAGGTTCTAATAACTACGTAGTAATCACAGATTTCCCACCGACTTGTTCGTTAGGAATTCCTATAGAAGCTTCGTTAAAATAGAAGGAAGTACAGTAATACTTTAATACTTTTTTTTTCTAAGACGGCTTCTCCTTTTTCTTAATTTTCCCGGCAGCTACAATTTCTGTTACGATTAAGCAATGGCAAACTTATGAAAACAGATGGCGGTCATGATGTTGCGGTAGGAAAATTGATTTTTCTGGGGACAGGAAACTCTGAAGGAATTCCCGTGCCCTTTTGTATGTGTTCTGTCTGTATAGGAAAGAAAGTACAACGTTGGCGTCCCTCCGTACTCATTCAATATCAGGACAAGAATTATATCATCGATACAGGCCCAGATTTCCGAGAGCAGATGCTTACCTCAGGAATTTCTAAGCTCGATGGTGTATTCCTGACACATCCTCATTACGATCATATCGGTGGGATTGATGATTTGCGTGCCTGGTATATTGTAACGCGGGATTCCTTACCCCTAGTCCTGTCAGCAAGTACGTATAGATACTTAGAAAAGTCAAAAGCACATTTGGTTCTCTCTGCCACGAAGGAAGAAGCTCTTCCCGCTGTTTTAGAATTTAAGATTTTACATAAACTGTATGGCGAAGATATCTTCAGAGACCTTCCTTACACTTATCTTTCTTATTACCAAAAATCTTGTCATGTTCTAGGATACCGTTTTGGAAATCTCGCCTACCTTACGGATTTGGCTCGCTATGATCGTGAGATTTTTAATTATCTGCACAATGTGGATACTGTGATACTTTCGGCATGCACAGAAGAACTTCCTGAGGTCTTTCGTGGACGCTTGCCCTCACACCTTACTGTCCCACAAGCAGAAGCCTTCGCAGAACATGTGGGAGCCAAACACCTAATCATTACTCATATAGGCCATAATTTAGAAGAGGAACGTGAGAATTATCCTCATGTGGTGTTTGCTTATGACGGCATGGAGGTTTCTTGGAGAATATAAAAAAAGATAAACACAAGGGCAAGAACATACCGAATCACAACAATACCCTAGAGGAAAAGCTTCCCTCACCTCATGAAAAGCAAGATACTTTCCAAGCTCTTGCAGTCTCCTGTTACAGCAGTAAAACAGATCCCAGCATTGTTCTAGAACATTTGGAAGAACTTGTTTCTCTTGCAGAATCTTGTGGGATTGCCGTTATAAAAACCCGCTCATGGATTTTGAAGACACCCATAGCTTCCACCTACATAAATGAAGGGAAACTTGTAGAAATCGAAGAGATCCTCAAAGCCTTTCCCTTCATAGGAACTGTAGTGATAGATGATGAGATTACCGCATCACAGCAACGCAATCTAGAAAAACGTCTGAAAATTGCCGTCTTAGATAGAACCGAGCTTATCTTGGAAATCTTTGCCAACCGTGCTCTAACGGCAGAAGCGCGCCTTCAGGTAGAGCTAGCACAGGCGCGGTACCTCCTTCCCCGCTTAAAAAGAATGTGGGGCCACTTATCACGTCAGAAATCTGGAGGCGGAAGCGGAGGATTCGTCAAAGGTGAGGGAGAAAAGCAAATTGAACTCGATCGTAGGATGATTTGGGAGAAAATCCACAAACTGACAACGGAACTCAACGCTGTTGTCAGGCAGCGCGAACAACGTCGTAAAGCTAAAGAACGACAGGAAATCCCTACGTTCGCTTTGATCGGTTATACAAATTCAGGAAAGAGTACCCTGTTAAACTTACTCACTGCTGCAGATACCTGCGTTGAAGATAAGCTGTTTGCTACCCTAGATCCTAAAACACGAAGATGTAGACTTCCCGGAGGGTGTCGTGTCCTCATTACCGACACTGTAGGTTTTATTCGAAAATTACCCCACACCCTAGTGGCAGCATTCAAAAGTACTTTAGAAGCCGCCTTACACGAAAAGGTACTCCTCCATATTGTGGATGTTTCCCATCCTTTAGCTTCGGAACATGTACAAACAACCTACGACATTCTTGAAGAGTTGGGCATTCATAATCCCAAGATCATTACAGTGCTAAATAAAATCGATGTTCTTTCTGAAGGAAAGATCCCCTCCAAGTTGCGACTTCTTTCCTCACGTCCTGTTCTTATTTCAGCGAAAAGAGGAGAAGGAATCCAGAGCCTTCTAGCTGCCATGACGAATATCATCCAAGAAGATTATACTGAGGTTACCCTCCACTTTCCCTATACAGAATATGGGAAATTCGCTGAGCTTTGTGACTCCGGTTTGATTGTCTCACACCGATATCAAGAAGATTATTTATTAGTAGAAGCTTATCTTCCTAAGAAGTTCCAAAAAAGATTTCATTCTTTTGTTGTCGAAGGCTTGTCTGAAAATCCTCCCGAGTAACTGAAAATAAACGTTTTTTTAAAAAAGATTACAAGCTTTTCTTCATTGAGAGGAATCTTTGTTAGTGAGAAAAAGGTTGATATTTTAAAATGCCTGGGCATTGCCAATCTTTTTAGGTACAACAGGAGTATGTGGTGGTTGGAAAAACAGAAGTCACCTTTAAGCTTATCTGTTTGGGATGTCGTGTAAATCAATATGAGATCCAGGGGTATAGAGACCAACTGACTATTCTAGGATATCATGAGATCCTAGATCCTCAGAAGCCTGTGGATTTATGTATAGTAAATACTTGTGCTGTAACGGGAGCTGCAGAAAGCGCAAGCCGCCACACTGTACGCCAACTTTGTCGGCAAAATCCACATGCATGTTTGGTAATCACAGGGTGTTTGGGAGAATCTGATAAGGAATTCTTCTCTTCCCTAGGACGACAATGCTTGATTATCCCAAATAAAGATAAGTCTCGACTTATAGAGAAAATTTTCCCCTACACCGAGATGCTTCCAGAATTCCAAATTCGTAATTTTGAAGGAAAATCCCGAGCCTGTATTAAGATTCAAGATGGGTGCAACTCTTTTTGCTCCTACTGCATTATTCCCTATTTGCGAGGACGTTCCATCTCCCGGCCTGCACAAGAAATTTTAGAGGAAATCTCAGGTCTTATCTCACGAGGTTATCGCGAAGTCGTCATTACGGGAATTAACGTGGGAGATTATTGCGACAAAGACATCTCCTTAGCTGCTCTCATCTACGAGATAGATAAAATCCAGGGGATAGAAAGAATCCGTATTTCCTCTATAGATCCAGAGGATGTTACTGAAGAGCTACGCAGAGCACTGACTTCTTGTGAGCATACGTGTCCCTCCTCCCACCTTGTTCTTCAATCGGGATCGAATAGTATCTTAAGACGGATGAATCGCAAATATACACGCCAGGATTTTTTAAACTGTGTGGAAGACTTACGTACCTACGATTCTCAATATGCTTTTACCACAGATGTGATTGTAGGATTCCCAGGAGAAAGTGAACAGGATTTTGAAGATACCTTGCGGCTAATCGAAGATATAGGCTTTATCAAAGTGCATATTTTCCCCTACAGTTCTCGCCGTCGAACGAAAGCAGCAAGCTTCGAACACCAAGTAACGCAGAAGGTCATAACAGAACGTAAGAAGCTTCTTGCTGAAGTGGCAAAGCAAGTGGCCCATAAGGAAATGGTCAAACGCCTAGGCGCTATAACCCAGGTACTCGTTGAACAAATCCACGACGGTGTGGCCGTAGGGCATTCCCCATATTTTGAGAAGGTCTTTTTCTCTGCCTTTCCCAACACCCAGATAAACACATTAGTTTCTATACGACTTAACACTATCAGAAATGCAAGCCTATGTGGAGAATGTCTATGATTTCTCTAACACAATATTTCAAACCTTACACCCGAATTCCTGGTAAAGCCCTACCCATCCCAGGCGCCACACTCTATGCAAGAGTATTTCCTAGTTGTTGGAGCCTCTTCTCCTCAACCCATGAGCTTCTCGCTAAAGAATCTGTGGTTATGCAGGGCCCTTTGAAGCGTTTCGTAGTATTTCAGGATTTACATCGCGGAGGATTGGCAATTACCTCGGAGTGCTACAAATATTACCTTCTTCCTTCAGGAGAATATACCACATCTTTAAAAGGAAAGCTCCCCTCAGCATCTTTAGCAGTACCTCTCCTTTCCCTCGGTGTGCATAAACATGCTGATTGGCAAAAGATCCGGCAGCGTCAGGACCTCAAAGAAATGCTTCCTTTATGGCTGCGGTTAGCCGCTATGGTCCCTAAAGAAAAGCATGAAGATCCTCTCCCTACCTACGGAACAGGAAGGCTGCTCGCTAGGGCACATCAAAAAATTCGTGAAAAAAAAATTACAGAAATCGTTCCAACTCTACTCTCCCTAGTACTGTCAGGATTTTCAGAATGTTTCCTTCCTCGCCTTTATGATACAGAATGGCAGGGGATCCTCCCCGATATCACCCCAAATCACGAATTGGAAGTGCCTTTTTCGCTTCTTGCTCATAGCTTTGTCATGCTGCAAGAAATTTTCATTTCCTATCAAGGGAAGTTCATACAAATCCTTCCTGCTTTACCTCCCGAATTTCCTTGCGGGCGTTTAGTAGGAGTGCATCTCCCTAATATCGGGACTTTGTCCATGATCTGGACAAAAAAGACCATTCGTCAAGTGAGCTTAGAGGCTTATCATACGACACCATTGTTTCTGCAGTTTTGTTCTTCTTTGCGCACTGCCCGCCTACGCCAGTGGACCCGGAGGCGTTTTTCGGGATTTAAACAAATAGCTTTAGGAGAAAATGTGGAGATAAAAGCAGGAACAACTTATCTATGGGATTGTTTTTGTAAATAGATAGCGCCCTTCTATGGTTGACCGTCTGTTCAATGCTCAAGATCTTACTTTGCTCATCTCAGGAAAGCAAAGTAATCCTCATGAGCTTTTAGGTATCGTACCTGAAGATGCCCTCCAAGATCGTATTGTTCTTTTTCGCCCAGGCGCTTGCCATGTTACCATTGAACTCTTAGGAAAACACCATGCGGCTATTCCTCATCACTCTGGGCTCTTTTCTATCTCCGTACCTAAAGGAATCACCTCCAAAGATTACCGCATCTATCATCAAAATGGATTGCTAGCCCATGATCCTTATGCTTTTCCTCCCCTTTGGAGTGAAATGGATAATTTTTTATTCCTTCAAGGGACACATTATCGTATTTATGAACATATGGGGGCCATTCCTTGGCAAGTAGAGGGGATTCCCGGTGTGCTCTTTACCGTTTGGGCTCCAAGAGCACAAAGGGTCTCTGTAATCGGAGATTTCAATTTCTGGCACGGCCTTGTCAACCCCTTACGTAAAGTCTCTATAGAGGGGGTTTGGGAGCTCTTTGTTCCCGGCCTTGAAGAAGGAAATCGATACAAATGGGAGATAATCACAGTATCAGGAGAGCTTGTCATTAAGACAGACCCCTATGGGAAAAGTTTTGATTCTCCTCCCGAAGCCGCTGCTATCGTCGTGAATAGTGATCGGTACCGTTGGAGTGATGACACTTGGATGAAACAGCGTAGAGAACAAAGAGAACGTCCTTTGGCAATTTACGAAATACATCTTGGTTCCTGGCAATGGGAAAATGGAACCCCATTAAATTATCGCAAGTGCGCGCAACAGCTCGCTCAGTACTGTAAGAAGATGCACTACACCCACATCGAACTACTCCCCATAACGGAACACCCTTTAAATGAATCTTGGGGATATCAGGTGACGGGTTATTACGCACCCACGTTTCGCTACGGCCCTCCCGAGGATTTTCAGTATTTCGTAGACTACCTACACAGACACAATCTCGGGGTTATCCTGGACTGGGTCCCTGGCCATTTCCCCACAGATAGCTTTGCCTTAGCTTCTTTTGATGGGGACTCTCTCTATGAATATATGGGACATCGCAATCCTTTCCATCCTCATTGGCATACCTACACTTTTAATTATGGCCGTAAGGAAGTCTCAAACTTCTTATTGGGAAGCGCATTGTTCTGGCTCGACAAAATGCATATAGACGGCCTACGCGTAGATGCTGTTGCCTCCATGCTCTACCGTGATTACGGACGTCAAAACGGAGAGTGGTCCCCCAATATCCATGGAGGTAGAGAAAATCTCGAAGCTATCGAATTTTTTAAACATCTAAACTCTGTAGTTCATCGTGAGTATCCCGGAGTATTAACATTTGCTGAGGAATCTACAGCATTTCCTGGAGTTACAGACACCCCAGAAGCTCAAGGGTTAGGATTCGATTATAAATGGAATTTAGGGTGGATGCATGATACCTTTCACTATTTTACTAAGGACCCTATTTATCGTAGATATCACCAAAAAGATCTGACCTTCAGTTTGTGGTATGCCTTTGATGAAAGCTTTGTTCTCCCCCTCTCACATGATGAGGTCGTTCATGGAAAAGGTAGCCTAATGAATAAGATGGTTGGAGATTCTTGGACACGCTTCGCCCACCTCCGGCTGCTGCTGAGCTATCAACTTTGTCTCCCAGGGGTAAAACTACTCTTTATGGGGGGAGAGTTCGGACAATGGAATGAATGGACCCCGGATCGTGCCTTAGATTGGGAGCTTTTAAAACATCCCGAGCATAAAGCGCTCCAGCAGTGCGCTGCAGAATTGAATGCTTTCTATTTTCAGCAGCCCTACCTATGGCTGGGAGATGGCACTCGAGATTCCTTCCTTTGGGTAGACTTCCAGGATATAGAAAATAATGTCATTGCCTATTACCGTTTCGCTAGAGGAGAACGGAAAAGTGCTCTCCTTTGTGTGCACCACTTGAGTGGGGGAACATTTCCTTCCTATGAATTCCATTGCTGCAATCTCGCCAGCTGTGAATTGTTGTTCAATACAGATGATCAACATTTTGGGGGATCGGGAAAAGGCAGGCGTCCTCCCAAAATCTGTGAAAATCCTAACCATGGTTGGGGTATTGATATAGAACTTCCCCCAATTGCTACTTTGATTTTCCGAGTGACCTTCTATTAAACAATTCTATATTCTAAGCTTTTTTAAGTAACTTGTATTATCTTTGTTAAATTCCTTAAGGATTTTGTTCTCTAGTCGATATCGAAAAGCTATTTTATAATAGAAATAACTGTTTTTATTTTTTTTCTTATGCCAGTTTTTCGAATAAATCCTAGCGATAATAATCATTCTGTACCTAAAACTCCAAGTCCGTCAGTTTCAGGACCTGCAGATAAAACTTGTTTACTACTTGCTCCGACTGCTCGCTCTCAAGTGTACATTGCAGAGTTGGAAGGAAGAATGTTCAACCACTCCGTCACTCTCCTTGCTGGTTTGATTGTCCTCACAGTAGCCATCATCGTTGTTGTCGTTGCCTTGACAATTCTAGCTCCTGGCCTGCCGCAAAGCATTTTATTAAGTGTTGCCTTTGCAGGAGTTAGCATTGGAGGCTTTGCTGTTATGAAGAGTTTAGTTTATATTGCTCGTGATCTCATTTCTCCAAAAATGAAAGAACATCGTCGTGTGAAGAGCGCCATATCTATAGGTATAGGTTTCACAGGCTTCGGATTGGCTGCAAAACTAGGAGCCGCCTTTATTCCAGGAGGATACGGGAATCTCCTAGGTCCTGTGGGATCTAGTGCTTACTCACGAGGAAGTCAAACAGCCTTGGCGAGTTTCAGCCATTATCTTTATAGTAAGTATTTTCGTTCCGAGAAAGTCGCTCGTGGTGAGGCCCTTACTCTCGAAGAAACTCTAAAAGAAGCGCAAAAACTTCATTACATTTCTCTAGCTGTTACCTTAATTGGCGTTGGCTTAGTCATCCTCGGTGTCCTTCTTGCAATTGCAGGAACCTTATTCTTAGCAGGAATTCCCGCGGTCATTGCTATCGTTCTCGCCCCTCCTCTGATTTCCATAGGAATAACGGCAATTCTTCAATCTTTACTACACAGTAGTGTAAGCAAATGGCGTACCTTCTTCACCTCACAACAGAATCAAGTACTTTTCGTAGGAACCTCACTAAAAAGTATCCGCGATCAGGAGTGGAATTGGGTGAACGAGGTTAAAGAAAGCAAGGAAGAGGAACCAAGCATGGATGTCCAAGCTTCTATAGAAATAGAAATTCCAGAAGAAAACCTCGAGGCAATAAATGCTACATCGCGGATTTCTTCAGAAGAAGTGGAACAAAGATTAGCATTAACCATGCAACAAAAGATCTTCTTTGCAATAGCAACACTATTGTTATTAGCAGGAGTCGCAGCTTTGATGGTTTCTGGATTCGGAGGACTGACAGCATTACAAATATTATTAGTGGCAACGATAGGTTCCGCAGTTGCTTCTACAACTTTCCCTATGGTATCCTCGGGACTTGCCTATACAGCGTACCAACTAAAAACAAGGCTGCGCATTAGCCGGTTACGATGGAAAGAAGCAAAAAATAAATCTTATGTTCGCAATTTTTTAGCTGCCGCAGGATCTACATATACGGATAAAGAGTTCAACGATGCTTGGCAGAAAGTCTATAAGAAGCAGGTAAGGGAAACTGATGCCGCCATCCGTCAGGAAGTTCGAAATTTCGAAATGCACAAAGAGGGCAACAGTGTGATTGTTGGAGGTATCCTCATCGGCGTTGGTGTTGGAATTATGCTCCTCGCCTTAGTGCCTGTCTTTACTCCGATTATCCCCGGGTTACTTACTATTGGTGGCGCAGCACTCGCTATTGGCGGAGGAATCTTAATGCAAAAACTCGTCGATTGGCTTTATAAGGAACTTATAAAATTACGAAATCGTCGTCGCAAATGTCGCGAATGTCTCTATAACCCTAACAACATTACCAGTGGTGGACTCGACTCCATCGCTGCCGATATCCTTGTTGAAGCCATGGCCACTAGTCAAAGCGGCCTATTCCAAGAGACAGAAGAAGTTATCGATGCCGATAGTATCTTCAATAACTAATTTCTTTAGATACTAAGTGCTTCTCCCTTCATTTTTAAAGACTTGGCATTACCGCGTCCCTTTGAATTTCTAGAAATAAAGAGGGAAGAAAGGATTTTAGATAGAGATTTTTGTTCTTCGATGTGTTTAGTATTGTTAATAAGATAATTTGTTATTTTAATTTTATTTTTTTCTATTTGTTTTAAAATTTAGATATAAAATATTGGTTTTTTTTAAATAAAAATTGAGTGATTGCAATTATGGGAATTCATGGTGTAAGCGGTCCTGGCGGAGGACCCCCAAGATTACCTCCTAAACGTAGGCAGGAAGCTGAAGATGTAGAGAGTGGTTCTTCGAACAATTTAGGGGGACATAACGTGATCGAGGTAAATCAAGGAGAAGAGGAGTCTACTTCGGGGTTGTCTTTTGGTGAGACAAGAGAGCGGCTTTCCAAGCTACAGATGCGTACTCCAGAAGATCAGGATCAGAGAACCTCTTCTTCCTCGGGTCCTAACGTATTCACACGTATTTGGAAGAGCGTAAAGAATTTCTTTACCTTTGAACGAGTGGCAGCACCTACGATTTCGTCGCCAATACCTCCAGGATATGTCCGACATGGAGTGCGGTTAAGTGGAATTGATGAGATAAGATCGCACTTGGAAGAGCATCCTCGTAATATCAGTTCTCAGAGTGGGTTTTCACTATCAGAGTTGGAAACACGCACAAAAAATTTTAATGAGCTATTGGACCCGAATAAGGGAGAAAGCTTACCCCCAAGCCAGCAGGTCTTAGTACGCGAATGGCTAAAGAAAACAGATAAAGATCTCCAGCTTACTGAACATTCAGATAACTCCTCTCAGAGCCTCGAAGAGCTAAGAGATGCAATCACCTCAGATCCTCAGGATGTCAATGACAACGCACTTGAAGAACTGATACTCGATGGTGAGAAAGCTTCGGATCAACTTTCAGCTTTTCGGGGGCCAGACCATGATAGGGATGATGTTCTCTACGCGCAACTGAATCTACAGTCAACTTCTGAAGTACATCCTAGGCAAGAAACAGCAGTAGAATACACAGCTATTCAGACCGGTGAATCCCAACAATCTGCTACTCAAGATGTTCAAGAAGCGCAGTCTTCTTCAGGTGGAGTGCACAAATCTCGCGCTCAGAAAGTAAGAGATTTTTTCTTGAGTGTACTTGCTGCAGTTCAAAAATTTCTCAGCATGGTGCTCGAGAAGTTGCAAGCAGCACGTCATGCTGTAGCCGTGGGCATAAGACGCACTTTTAATCGAACTCAGGGATTTTTTGTCTCACGAAGAGGTGGTGATAATCTCCCCGGATTACAAAGACCTCAATCTACTAAGGAGAAAGTTCAAAGTTGGCTGGAAAGACAGCAGATGGGAACTTTTGACAGCCAGGGGAACATGGTGATTCCTGAAGAGGATGTGGAGATGTTAGAGAGCTCGTCACTAGGTTCTAGTGATGACTTTCCTGCTTTTCAAGAGGAGATACTAGTTCAAGTTCTCGACCAGCAAGTTAGGAGCGCGCTGTATTTGTATCATGGACAATCCGCATCTTTTCCTGCTGCTACTCCAACTGCTCCCACTATCTCGGCTATTCCAACTGCTCCCACTACTCCAACTCCTCCTGAAAGTCCTGTAAATCCCAGTCCCCCTGTTTCTTCTATTGTAAATCTCAGTTTTATGGAGGAATTAAATGCGCGTTTATCAGAACGCATGTTTAGAATATCGGAAAATGAAGATTAAAATTATTCAGGATAAAACTCTTTTGAGTTTGATTCTGAATAATTTTATTTTTAAAAGCATAAATTATGTGTTGTATTTGTTTTTATTTTAGGAAGTAAGTCACATGGCATCAGGCATAGGTCCAGGAGGACCAAGAAGAACACAAGATGTACCTTATCCAGAGGGGGAAGATAATCCCCAGCTAGAGGAGGAAACAGGTCTACTTGGAACACACGGGATTTCGAAAGGAAAAGGAAACTCTTTAGCGGCTAAAAGATCAGGAGGAATTTTTGATCGTATTCGTTCTGGAGTACAGAGAGTATTGGACTTGTCTTCTGGAGAAGGAAGCAACAAAGCTGCGGAAGTGCGGCATTCGTTTTCTACAATTTTTAAAGAAGAAATCGCAGAGCAGTCTAAACAAACACCTCAAGGAACAACAGAGATAGAGACATCAGGGGAAGAGGAAAAGGAAGAAGAAACCGGTCGTACAAGTCCTACAGAGTCGGATCCTTTAGAAGGTACTTCCACATTTTCATCACAGGCAGGCGCGTCTCATTCCAAAATGCGGGCTTTCAACAAGAAAATGCGGGCTTTTAACAAATTGAAGCACACATTTAACCAATGGACATTGCCTACAGATCCGCCTCCTCCAGATGTTGAGCCCCTATCTTCTTCTGATCTGGAAAGTAGATTATCTTCGTTACAGAAGATGCTTTCTGACATGGCCGACAGTAGTGAAGAGCAAATTGAGCTGATGAAATTAATAGAGATTACCCGACAGCAAATTAAAGAATCCCGCGGAGAAACAGGTGAGACAGCGGATGTTATAGCAAAAGTTTATCTACCTGATGACATGGGTAAATCGCAAGAAGTCCTGCTAGATACAGAAATAATAGGCTCTTTGGGTGAAATGGAGCTCACGAGTTATGTAACCGCTTTTAGTGATGAAGATATCGACTCTATTTTAAGTGCGGGGGAAAGTGCTGTTTCTAAGCTAGAAGATGTAGATGAATTTCTATACAGTTCTGTTGACATGATTAATGCGCTTTTTCCTCCTCTGGTCTTACCAGAAGAAAGTTTCGAGGAATCATTAGTGAGTCCTTCCCTTCTTGAGGGCGCCGAAGGTTTTGCAGGCCCGGAGGACTCCGGGGGACCCAGCAGGCCTTCCAGTTCTCAAGCTTCCGAAGTTCCTAAAGCAAGTGCAGCACCACCTCTGAGCCAAACACAAAGGGTCTGGCTTGGCGTGAGAGGTCTTATCCTGGGATTTTTAAATTTAATTATAAATTTCTTTAGAAATCTCATGGCTAGGCTGAGACTTGCCCGTCATGCAGCTGCTGAAGCAGTGCGTCGTTGTATTGCTTGTTGTAGTCACGATACAGATAGCGTGAGTGGGGAGCCGTATCCTTCAACAACTTGGTATGTAAATTTAGAAGGGAATGATAATTCTCAGGAATTTTCAAAAACAGAGATTCCTGGTATAGGGGGACCCCACGAACCCCATACACACCGCGATTTTTTGTCTTCTCTAGGTGAATGGTTCAGTAGGGAATCTTCTAATTATAGAGAAGGCGCGTATTGGATTAAAGAAGACCAGGTTGAAGAATGGCAGCACAGTTCTATTTCATTCATAGAAACTGAGCAAAAGAGGGATCCAATCGTAGATAGTCAAGGGTATTCCCACTTGCGATGGCATGGATCCGATGGACCATCTGTATATGAAGAAATGAAGCCCTTCGTAAGGCCAACCCCAGACGATCATGGGAATTCTCGCTTGCAAGAGGAATCTATGGATGATGAATCTATATACGAAGATCTAAACGACGAACCCGTATATGAAGATCTGGATAACGTAAAGAAAAGCCAATCTTCTAGTGAAAGTTCTTCTAATTCAACTCTCCCTACGATATCTCCTTCTGAGGATCCATTTTTTAGCACTTATACTCACGAGGATGGTAGCCGGTCCTATGTTTTTAGGATAGCGGAACCCCCACAACCATTGCCGTCTCCACTAGTTGAAATCCCCGAAGGATTCCTGTCCGAAGCCTATGCATTATTAGTTGCCCTGGTAACAACAACAGCAAGAGACCAGATAATGAGGACGCCTCTATCTTCCCCACCTCCTTCTACCCCTTCAGATTATATAGATGTTTTATCGGAATTGGGAACAACTACAATGATCCTGCAAGGCCCAGCTCCTTCTTCTGAAGAAGAGTCAGAAGTTTAAGATAAAGAAAAGAATAAGGAAAAGATGTGATTTACCTTATTCTTTGTTTAAGATTACCGTCGTTATCTTTATGAAACTTGTATGGCATCAAAACTTGATAGTTGTCCTAGATGGGTAAATAATAGCTATCCCCCTCGATCTCTATGGAGAAAGGGAATTTCCACAGCGTTTGAACGTTTTTTTAACTAAGAATTTTCTTAAGTTATGGAGCTTTCTTCAAAGCCACGAGTATAGGAATACTCTCCTCACTAGGAAGATTCTCTTTGGATTGTTTATGCTCTATTTCATCTTCCTCAGCACAGAATCTTCAAACGAAGTTGCTACTTGCTAAATTCTTGGTGATTTCTTTTTGTAAATTTTTTCTATAAGCCACCTCTTAATCAAAATCCTAGACAACAAAAAAAATATAGACTATGCGATGCGGATACCACTTAGATTCTACATTTATATCTTGTCTATGCGATTTGGTAATTTAGGGATTTTATTTCCTCTTCTATACAACTGTCTTTTTTATGGAAGTGAAACGATTCATGATTCTTCGTTTGTTCATGATATATCTAAAACTTCATCCTTAATTTTTTCCCCGTTTTCTTTGGCAATCTATGCTGGTTCTGATCCTACACATTCCCCAACCCTTCCCCAAGGGTCCCGCTACGACATTACCCGCGATGTTATAATTTCAGAATATCGTGAGTCTTATCGCGTGAACTCCTATTACTCTTCTTTGAGTGGAGGAGGCCTGGCTTGTAGAAACATCAATATCTCCAATAATGTAGGGGATATCTTTTTTGAGCAAAACGCTTCGGCTGATATGGGAGGGGCGATTTACGCAGCTCAAGCCTGTATTGTTTCGAATAATCGTAATTACACATTTGCTAGAAATTACACGCAAAAAAATGTCTCCAATCCGTCGAATACTTGCAGTGGCGGAGCTATCTATGCAGATGGGTGCACCATTTCTAACAATTTAGGCAAAGGGAATTTCTCCAATAACCTTGCTCTGAGTAAGGGAGGAGCAATTTATACTACGAACAATCTTACAATTCTCAATAACACAAAGGCGATTCTCATCAATAGCAATCAGTGTAATGCTGCAAAAAGCTTAGGAGGCGCTGTCTATACTGCAGGGTCTATGATTGTCTCGGGGAATAAACAACCCATCGTGATTCTTAATAATACGGCAGGTCAAGGAGGGGCTATCTTTGCCGAAGAAAATCTTGTTATATCTGACAATGAAGAAATCATCGAGTTTGCCAACAACACGGCATTTGGGAATGTGTGGGAAGTAGGTTGGAATCCAGGGGGAGGAGCGATAATGAGTCTCTCTTGCATTCTAGAAAATAATCGTCGTGGGCTTATTTTCGACAATAATCACAGTTATCGCAATGGAGGTGTTTTCAATTGCAAGCAACTTACCATTCAAGGGAATGGGCCTGTATATTTCACGAATAATCTGGCACGTTGGGGCGGAGCTATAATCAATCAGCCGACTAGGGAAGATAGTACTTCAAAATTTGTATTCTTTGCCGATTATGGAGATATTATTTTTAATTACAATTTCACTGCAAATGGTACATTAGCTAGTTATAGAAATGCGATACATACCACACCGAATGTAAATTTGCAGATAGGGGCACGCGCTGGCTATAGTGTCATTTTGTATGATCCTATAGAGCATGTTCACCCCACTAGGGAGACGTGGCTTTTTAACCCTGAGCCTCATCATCAAGGAACGGTATTATTCTCAGGAAAGACTGTGGATCTTAATTTGACTACGGATCTTAATTTGACTGCGGATAAAAATTATTTTACTTATTCAGGAAATCGTTCAGAACTCCACCACGGTGTTCTTGCCGTTGAAGATAAGGCCGGGCTAGTGCTTTACCAATTCTCACAGATGGGAGGTACAGTGCGTCTTGGCAATGGTGCGGTAATTTCTACGATGGGACGTATGATAGCAGAGGTACCCAACCCAACATCAGAAACATGGTCGACTATAGGGAGTGTTTTGACTTTGAATAACATTGCTATCAATCTACCTTCGATTCTTGCAAAAAATGCTCAACCTCCAAAAATTTGGATTTATCCTACAAGGTCTGGAGCGAAATTGAGTCCGACATATATAGAAGACAATCATCCTAGCATTACGGTATCAGGCCCTTTAACAGTAACAAATAGCGACAATACAAGTCCCTATGATAGTTTAGATCTTTCTCAGCCTTTGCACCAAGTTCCTCTTCTTTATATTTTGGATGTGACAGCAAAACATATAGATACTTCAGAGTTGGACATCACTGCTTTAAATATGGGGCAACACTATGGGTATCAAGGTCTCTGGTCTCCATATTGGATGGAGACAACAACAACAACAAATCCAACTTCTCCGCTTTCTGTAAATACACAACACCGAGTTCTTTATGCTGATTGGACTCCGATTACGTATTTTCCTGATCCTATGCGAAGAGGGGAACTTGTTGTTAATACGTTATGGCAGTCTGCTTATACAACATTGGCAGGAATGAGAATCCTCTCTCCTGAATCTGCACAGTATACGGTAGCAACTTCGGGACATGGCTTGAGACTCTTTGTTCACCAGCAGAGCTCTGGAGATGTACAAGGATTTCATAGCCAGGCTACAGGCTACGCTGTAACAAGTGCTGCAACAACAGCAGCGCACAATAAGGTGTCGTTAGGCTTTGCACAGTTCTTCTCAAAAATGAAGGAATATACTACAAAAAATACAGTTTCCTCACACAGTTATTTTGCTAGTATGCAACTAGAAAGTTCTTTATGGAATGAAATAGAGGTTTCTTGTTCTTTAGCCTATACTCACGGCTCTCATCAGCTTTCTAGCAATTACATCACACTTAAAGAAAGCTCTCAAGGGGCATTTCACAGCCACACTTTGGGGGCAGCATTCTCTTGTACTTTCTTACCCACAGCAATTACGAAATCTCTCCACCTCACTCCTTTTGCTAGGGCAGTCGTTATCCATGCAACACAAGCTATGTTTAAAGAGGTAGGAGATGGAGAGCGAGTCTTTGCTATGCAACATCCTCTAAGAAATGTCTTACTTCCTGTTGGGGCACGTTTTTATTTGGAATCGTCCTCAACTCATTTACCTATGAGGTGGGAAGTAGAAGCGGCTTACCTCCCCTCAGTCTACCGTCAAAACCCTAAAATACAAACAACATTGCTGGTAAGTGGAGGTTCATGGTCTACTCCTGCAGCTTCTGTAGCTCGACATGGCTTTGCACTAAGAGTAAAACATACCGCAGATCTTTTCCTTAATGTTAGTATAGCTTTAGATTACTCGGGAGAGGCCTCTACCTCTACATTAAGTCATGACTTACAAGGAAAGTGGAGATTAAAATTTTAATATAATTTAGTGAAGGCTAAGTGAAAATATCCATGCGAGTCTTAAGAACAATATCTGGAGTGCAGTCGTATTGTCGATTATTTGCACTAGTGCTCAGCTCCTCTTCATTTTTGTATGCTGATCTGACTTCTCTACCTCAAAACGTTTTTTCCATAAATTCTTCTGAGTTTGCCCACTATTTCCCTTTGGCCAAGGATGTAGGATTCTCCCTAGAGCAGTATGTAAAAAATACATTCACTGGTAACACTTGGGACTCTACCCATGACTTTGTTTTTTCAGATTTTAATTCTATAATAGCTCGTAATAATGCTATGACCTCTGGAGGTAGTTTTGTTTGTAGAAACTTCATACTAACAAATGCAACAGACAATGTATTTTTAATTGAAAACTCCACAAGCAATCGTGGGGGAGCATTATACACAGAAGCCGCATGTGTCATTACAAAAAATAGTGCAAACATTCTGTTCGTTCGAAATCAAGCATTCAACATGCCCTCTTTTACCAATACGAATACGGGAGGAGCTATCTACTGTAATACAAATGGAGAGATCTCGAAGAACCAAGGAACCCTTTACTTTATGGATAATATTGCCACAAATATAGGAGGTGCTATTCATACCCTAGGGAGATTGGATCTTCTGGATAATATTGCCCCTATACTTTTCTTCCACAACACTGTAAATCAGGGACAAGGGGGAGCTGTGTGTTCGGCAAACTCAACAATTTCTGGAAATGCCTCTCCTATCTACTTTATAAACAACCGAGGAAGGCATGCTGGAGGTATCTATACCAAAGATCTTTTCATCCAAAACAATAGCGGCATTGTTGTCTTTAATGACAATGCTGCTTTTTATGAAAGTGTGGCGGATACTAGAGAAAGCGCAGGTACTTCAACAAGCATTATTGTGAATGCTTCAGGAGGTGCTGTTTATTGCACAAACCTAACAATAGAGAAGAATCCAAGTGTTGTTGTTTTTAATAACAATGCTGCGGGTCGCAGTGGCGGAGCCATCTACAGTCAAAATGTCACCATTCGCGATAGCGGACCCGTCTATTTTATCAATAACTATGCAAACTGGGGTGGAGCAATCATGTTCTATTCTCGTGGTATGGGATCTTTTTTTGCCGATCAGGGTGACATTGTATTTAATAATAACAATGTATTCCAAGATGATCAGTTTGGTAGGAGAAATGCTATCCATTGCACTGCAGGGGTTTCTTTAACTCTAGGAGCGAGTCGTGGGCGTACAATTGCCTTTTATGATCCTATAGAGCATGAACACTCAACTGACAACCCTCTACAAATCAACCCACAGAGTCATCATCAAGGTACTGTGTTATTTTCTGCAATTCATGTTCCTAAAGAATTGTTTGCGCAAGAAAGAAACTTCTTTACGTATTCAAAAAACACCGCCATTCTAAACAATGGCGTTCTTGCTATTGAAGATCGTGCAGGACTCGCTGTTTACCAATTGCAGCAAGTAGGAGGGACCTTACGGTTAGGAAACGCAGGAGTCCTTACCACCAATTCAAAAAATAACAGTACTGTAAATTCTTCGCTTACTATTAACAACCTTGCCTTGAATCTTCCTTCTATTTTACGTCAAGAAGGACAGGCTCCCAAACTTTGGATTTATCCTGCTGTAACAGTCTCCGGATCCACACGTACCTTTACAGAGGATCCCAACCCGACAATCATTCTCTCGGGACCCTTGTCCCTCCTCAATGAACATAATCAAGATCCTTACGACAGCCTCAATCTTTCTGAGCCATTGCAGAACGTCCCCTTAATTTATCTTTGTGATGTAACAGCTCGTCATATCGATACGACAAATTTTGAACCCCAAGGATTAAATGCAACAAAACATTATGGGTATCAAGGTGTGTGGTCTCCGTATTGGCTAGAGGTCATTACAGTAACCGACGCAACATCTGCAGAAACTGCAAACACACTCCACAGGTACCTTTACACCGATTGGACGCCCTTGGGTTACCTTCCCAATCCAGAATACCGAGGAGAACTCGCTGCTGCCACTCTCTGGCAAGCATTCTATACTACTCTGGTAGGATTAAAAAACTATGATACCATTTTTACTCCTATCCCATGGACTTCTTCTCTGAAAATGCAAGGACAAGGAGGCTCTTGTGGCCTCTTTGTCCATCAAAACAGCACAGCACATGCTGCAGGATTCCGCATTGATGCTACGGGATATGCCTTGGAAACCTCAACACAAACTGCTCTAAACCATAAAATTTCGCTAAACTTCGAACACACGTTTAGTCAAACTCACGAAGATCATAACTCCAACACGGCAGCGTCCCAGACTACTTTAGCTGCTATGCGTATAGAACTGCCTTGGATTCATGACGCCATGGTTACCTCAGCAGCCTTAGCCTACAACTATGGTGTCCATCACTTACAAAGTTCTCACCCCACGTCTAGTGGAACCTCAGAAGGCAGATGTCGAAGCCACACTTTAGGAGCTCTGCTCTCTCTTACTCTGCCCACACAGCGAGCTACACAACGCCTCTTCTTAACACCTTTTGTACAAGCTATAGGGATCCGCGCTTCGCAGTCTACTTTCACAGAAATCGGAAATCGTCCTCGCCATTTCGCAACACATCGACCTCTGTATAACCTCACCTTGCCCATCGGTATGCAGACTCAATGGAAGTCCCACTTCCACCTCCCCACAAAGTGGAGGATTGTCATTGCTTACCAACCTATCGTCTATCAACAAAACCCTAAGATTGGAGTGGTCCTACTGGCAAGTGGAGGCTCATGGCTCACCTCAACATCCGCTCCTGCTCGCCATGCTTTAGCCTTTAAGGGAAGTCATGAAACACAGCTCTTCTCCCACGTCTCTTTTTTCTTCAATTATCAGGGATCTGTATCTTCGTCGACTTCAACACATTACTTACACACAGGAACAGCGATCAAGTTTTGATGCCACGGTGCAGACCCCCTTAAAAAGAAAGAACATTCTCTATATTTATATAGGGAATTTTCTTTGCATTCGGGGATGTGTATAGAGTCGATACCCTGTGTCATGAATTGGGGAATAGCCTTTTTATCGGTATACGTCTGAGGTAGGTAGAAATAAAATTTTTTGAAACTTTCCTTATAGTGTCCTTTTCAAATTCTTACTATCCTAATCTTGAAATAAATAGTTTAATGGTAAAATTAGAAAAAATCTTTGTCACTATTTTTTTATATTATTTTCCATATAATTGATCAGAATTTTTGTTAAACTAATTTAATTACATAAGTGGGCATATATTTTTCCTACTGGTTTGGAGTCGTTAGAGAACATTTTCACAAAGCATTCGATACGAACATGTCGTTATGCTCACGTATTTCCAACTTTGCTTTGGGTGTGATCAAAAGTTTCCCTGTTCTTGGACCTCTTTATGTATGTCTTGAAAAGATGGTTTCCGATTTCAAAACACGGTCACTAACAAAACCACGCTTCGTCTCTGATATCATGCAAGCAGAGAAGGCCACATGGTTTCCCTGCCAGAGACGTTCTCAAATCGTAGCTCAGATGCTTCACAACTCTCGAGGTTCCCTTGCTTTTGAAGATCAAGGAAAAATCCATGGTATCCTCCCTAAAGTGGAACGTATAGATCATGGAGTTGTGTATGAGGTGAACCTTCTCAAAGATCAGCAACTCTCCGATTTGTCTGTTTTTTTTGCTCCCATCCGACTTGGAGTTCTCGGAGCTTATGCTGTAACTCCTAAGCCTAACATTGGGGCAATATATGTCACCTGTAGGATCAGCATAGGGAGCGAAGATATTACCACTGCGATTCGCATTGCGAATCTCTTGCATGTGCATTATCCTCAAGCCGATATTGTAATTTATTTTAAAGCTAGTGAGACTCCTCTATCTTTTTATGATCATGTACTTTCTCAAATAATGCCTAGTATACGTTATGTTGACCTGGACTTAATATACGATGGGACCACGAGTACAAATACTCTCGTCCCTGACTTGATTGTTAACATTCAATCTAAGAATCAGGGGTACCACAAATCGGAGTTAAACAAGATATTCGCTCTCTCTCACAACGTGCCCTGTATTGATATTGGAGAAGCGGGATTAATGAACCTCTATCGTGATGACGATGTTTATCTTAACGCTTTAGTGGCTGCGAGTCTAGAAGGACATACAGCTCTCTACCGCTTTCTTACTTATGGGATGGGCGATCTTACACCCAGCATCTCCCTCGGTTTTTCTCAAGGGACAGGCATTCTCATAGATGCAGAAAGAGCAGAAGCCCCTCTTTCTGAAGGACACTGCTGCCCCTCCTATCTTGTGGATATAAAACACGTGAACTTAAGAAAGCTTCTTCTTGCCGCATTTATAGACTACGAGAAGAAGGATCCTACCGTCTTGCGTTCTGTTTCCATAAACTACGGAGATTCCTACGGTTTGAGTCTACGCCGTTTATTTATAGATATTGTTATGCTTGATGAAACCGAAAAAGATGTTGTTGTCGTTTGTAATCACAAAGTGGAAACGGGGATACGAATGACAGAGCACGATCAAACGGTATTTAACGAGCGTAAGTGTCTCCTTATGGCAAATAGAGGGTATTCCCATCTTAATGTTATCCATTGTTGTGATCAAAGCATTGAGGTAAAAGAACGTGTTGTGTTGAATGAAACAAAAGGACGGGCCTATACTTTGATCCTAACATCCACACTTGATGGAAGTGATGTGAGAAATTTACAGCTCGCCTCGGATAGAATGTTAGCCACTGGAGATAATAGCGCTTTTGAATCTATGGCAGCGGGATGTAAGCTTTTTGTCTATGAGACTTTAGAGCATAAACACTGCTGGCAAGAGGAACAAGCGATATTTGCAAGTAGGATATCTTCTGATCTCGAACGCTTCTTTGATACAATTGCCCATGAAAATAAAAAATTGATTCGGCTCCTACCACAACTGAAGAATCCAAATCTTCATAAAGCGTGCCGCACGTTCTGTGAAACCGCCGTTGCTTGTAAAGATTTTAGTTATGTCTTAGATACCGCCGTGCGCCAGGCAATTTGGACAAGCCGTCATCCTGAACTTATCGTTATGGAGCAGAAGGCTTTAGGAGAGCCATGCTTGGATAGCATCACTCAGTATATTGATAGTTATGAAAATAAAACACTTTCCACTCATATAGCTATGTCAAGTTATAAGTTTGTAGTGGACTTCAAAGATTTGGAGGAGGCTCTCCAAAATTTCTTTGTGTCTATGCTAAAGAGATCGTGAGGGTTTTCTAATTTTTTCATCGGAGTAACATTCAAATCACGTTATCCTACCTGCGGCTTCCCAAAGATTTTCAGCAGTTTATGTACAAAAATGGCTTCAGAAAAGAGCTTTACTCCTATTTTAGATGCTACTCACCAGACAGTGAGGACTTTTAAAAAGCTTGAGTTCATAAAACCTAAAATACAGAAAGCTTCAAGTCCTAAGCTCATGAATACCTTGGATATCTAAAAGAGGGAGAATCCTTAAAGATACGCGGATTCTATTACAAGGCAACTACAGAGTAGCCTGTACTTTCTCAGAATCTTAGTATTTCCTGTTTAAAAGGATCCGTGCCAACCTAGAGAAATGCGATTGTTTGTATAACCTCTTCTGCCTTCTAAGGTGTAGTCTATAAATGCTTTGGTATGCTTGGAGAGATCTACAATATCATGAATTTGTACAAACATACCATGGCGGCGTAATGCTGCTCCAGAGATAGAAGTACTCTCCTGATTAGAAACTATAGTAACAACATTGTGGGGATTCACCCTAAGAATATCCGGCTTATAGGCAACCTTCAGGGAGAGTAAAGAAGGAGCCTTTTTAAATGGTGACTGCCATTGTGCTGAACACCCAAAAGGCAAGGCAACATTGTAACCCCGCCCACGACTAAAATGACGAGCTAGAGCTCCTTTTTCTGTGAATGCATGTTGCCAACCTCCAAGGAATTCTGCTGAGATAAATCCAGAGAGACCCCAGGCTTGTGCAAGATTTCTAGTGAGAAGACACCAATGGAGGAAAGGATGCTCTGCAGAGATCAACACAGAGTAACTATTGTTATGCCAGCGTCCTTTCGCCGTGGAAGTTTTTCTTAAGGTTTTGTATTGTGTCGTGAAATTGTTCGTGGTGTAGCCATAACACGCCTCCCAAGAAATCAGGGTTTCAGATTGTTGGGTAACTAGAGGAAATCTTCCAAAGAATGACAAAATAGAAATTTGTCCTGAATCATGAGAATCGTAGGGGTGTGCGTATGTTGTGCCATAAAGCTGTCCAAAGGCACCGCCTAGAGTCGTGTTGTCAGGATAATGCATAGAAAGAATGGCTTGGTATCCTCCGTAGCGTCCTCCAAATCCTTCGTGATTGTTTTTGCTATTGTGTTTTGCATAGACCCCCAGTCCCTTTATTCTGAGAGAAAGACCCTCGGAATCTGTTAAGAGGGTTTCTTGCAAAGCATCAGCACAGGCTTGGTTAGCTAAAAAGGAAATCCATAATGTATTGCTGACAAGTTCGCCGCGACGCTCAGGAGAAAAAAGATACATAGCTTTATCTTGAGAGGAAGTCGTCCACAATGCATAAAGGGTATTTGTCGGAGGTGTTGTCCCCCCAGGAAGACTTCCATCAGGAGCAGGAACGAGATTAGGGCGTAACCAGGTTGCCGTCCATCTTCCTTGATAGCCGTAATGGTCTGAAGCGAAGATATCTCCATCGGGAAAATCTGTATGGGTTACTGTAGTTCCAGTAAATGTAACCACAGGAATGGCTAAAGAATTTTTTAATAATGTTATATCATAAAGTTCATCATTGTCATCAGAAACAAGAGTTAGCCCTCCTGAAACAGTCACTGTTTTTCCCGAAGCATTCACAGCTGCTGTAGCAAAATTAGAATCTAAGAAAGAAGCAACATCAAATCCTAATTTCCCAATGGTAATATTATTTGTTGTAGCTCCCCCAGTAGGAGTTCCTAGCTCTAGAGTCGCCCCTGTTCCCAAAGTCAGTTGTCCTGCTGAAGCTGTAAACCGAAGAACTTTGACAATCGCGTTTTGTGTAATGCGTAACTCTCCTCCAGCAACAGTCACATTCCCTAGGAGGGTTGTTGTTTTGTTCCCAGGAAGTAACAACTCTGCCGTAGAAAGATTCTCCGAGGAAAAGATTACAGATCCTAAGCTTCCCTCAGAATTAATGATAATGGGTTTAGAAGTCGCTCCGGTTGAGGGTAAGGTTTGGGTAATGGGATCATAGAAAATAAGCCGCGAGGTGCTAGTCGCACAAAGATCTGTAATATCGCCGGAATCTACAGTAATGGCATTGCGAATTCCTGGTTTAGTGTTGAGCATGTTCCCAGTAAAGATCACATCCCCCCGAGAGGCTGCAATACGTAGCTTTGATGTTGTATCTGTTCCTCCTATAGTAGGACTAATGTAAATAGCTCCGCCTTTTTCTGCCCTGTTATTTTTAAATACCATAGGCCCATAAGCGTCAATATCGAGAGATTTAGCACAGATAGCCCCTCCATTTTTTGTCGCAGTATTGCTATGGAATGTAAAAGGACCTCGATTCGCCAAAACACATTGCTGAGCGTAAATCGCTCCCGCTGAATCTGCAGTGGCATTATAACTAAACGTACACGCCCCTGTATTTCCCGTAAAAATAAGGGATCCCGTAGGAATACAGATAGCCCCACCCGCTCCTAGAGCAAATGTCATGCCATGACCCGGGGTAATCCCTTTTAAACTGTTGGCTGTAGAATTTCCTGTAAAGACAATATCTCCAGAGTTGTTTTTAAAGATGATTGAGCTTCCGTAATGTAGGACTCCTCCAGCACAAGTACTGAAATTATGAGCAAACTCCATAGGGGCTGAGTTGTTGGAAATAATCACACTCGCAGTGGGATAACAGCCAATCGCAGAGCCGAAGTTCGCTATATTGCTAAGGAAAGAAATTTTCCCTGTGGTTCCTGTAATCTCTAATGCATCGGTAGGTTGGATTACAGAGGAACTTATATTTACCGTTGTTACTGTCGGAGAGCCTGTGCTCGTAGTAGACGCAGGAGAGTATGCGCATTTATTGTTAGTGAAAATTAGATTCTTATTGAAACGAAAAGAAATTTTACTTCCATGAATTAATCCTCCTTCACCTGAAGTTTGGCTTCCATGAATAGTGATTGTGGAAAAGTTTGTAAACGTCAACGTTTTCGTAGCAGAAAGTAGAGCTCGGGTACTAGAAGTCATCGGAGCTTGACAAAAAGAAAAACATAACGAGTGGCCATTGCCTAAGAGAGAAAGATTCCCGGAGCTCCCCAAAAAGGAAGTTGGAAATTCTATTCCTGAGATTTGCGAGTAAATATAGTCAGAGCGAAATTTGAGTTCCTCCCCTTGATCAAAAAAAGGAGGGGAGAACGGCTGCCCATAAAGTGTTTGTGGACCAGATGCCCAGCTCGTGCCACATAAACAGGCAAAAAAATAAAAAGATGAAGACTTAAAAGAAAGAGGCATGCCTCAACCCTGTCGTTAAATGAGATTTAAAACCGTAGTTTGCTTCCTACATCTAGAGTATATTGACATGAGGTAGTGCGAATATCACATCCTCCGTGGCCAAAGAGCTCTATGTTATTGTTTACTGAAGTATGGCTGGATGCTTGTATTCGCAGGGCATGCCTTGCCAGATTCGTTGCTACTGATGTCCAGGCTGCACCATTGATAGATAAGGTGGTCATGCAATTAGGATTTCGGCGATACACATCAGGAACATACGCTATCATTATGCTATAAAAATCAGGCCGACGATGAGAATTCTTATCTAATCGTATTCCTAAGGGAATAGCGACATTGATGAGACGACCAGGATTAAAGACCCGTCCTTCAGTTCCTTTTTCTTGGAATTTTCCATGGTGGGCATAAGCAACTTCACCTTGTATAAAGGGGACAATCTGCTTGAGATTTAAGAGAGGTGAAGACAGAATTATAGGGAAGCTACCCCCGAACTCTCCAAGCCAGCAATTGTTGCTCCAGCTGGCACGTCCTTTAGTGAAATTTGTGTAGGGTGTTTTCAAATTCTCATTACTTCGACTATAGCTAATACGTGCGGAAAACGAGGAGAAAACCCCCGTAGAAAACCAAAGAGGTTGGGTGAAGCTAGAGTATACTGTACCGAAATACACCTTGGATTGTGCATTGGCAATTAAGTAATCTTTAGATTTTGTAAAAAGCTGGCCAAATCCGATACCAAAAATAGAATCAGAGACTGTTTGAGAATTTGCAGTGATCAGGTACCCCCCACTCATATGGCGATAGGCACGAGCCTCCGCACTACGATCGCTATGGAAGAAGTTGGAAATTCCTGTAAGGCAAAAGCCCTTGCTATAAGAGAAGCCATCACTTCCCGCTGTTGCTACCTGATTCACAACACGTAAATCAACAAGATTTCCCCATAGGCTATTAGGCACAAGAGGAGCTAAACGTCGAGGACTAGGAATATAACCTGCCTTAGTCCATGTTCCCATGACTCTCTTATTCGTGGCGTCCCAGGTAAGTTTCCAAGAGCCTTGGTAGCCATAAGGAGAAGTTGTGTATCCTGCTGGATTGAGTGAGAAGTCAGAGAGAGTCGATGTCCCCGTAGAGGTTTTAAGCTCTACGATAGGAAGCGTAAGGGATTCTTGATTTAGAAGACCATGGTTTTCATAAAAGTCTTCCTTGTCATCTATAAGACCTAGACTCCCTGACAGGGTGAGAGTACCGCTTGTGCTCCTCACATCAACGCGTGCTACTTTCGTAGCATCCAGAGAACGTAAGTTGATCACTAGGTTAGTCAGGATAATATTGCCGTCTGTATTTTTGTCCGTGGTCCCATCTGTTGTCGCTAACGTCGTCCCCGCATCCATAATGATTGTAGAATTCTCTTCTTGTATCAAAGTATGTACGGCAAGAGTCGCGCCTTTTTTTAAGGCTAAAGTTCCCCCCTGTAAGGTTACTTTTTGATGCAGTGTAGATGTAGAGTTGTCAGCATTTCCTATTTGGCCTGGGGTGAGTGTCTCTCCTGAAAAAACAATCCTCCCTTGATAGTTAATGTTAGCGTTTCCTACAGGCTTAGGGTTGATAATAAGATTTGGAGCTGTAGTCCCAGAAGCAAGAGATGCAGAGGTAATGGGGTCATAGAAAAATACACCATGATCTGTACCTGCTCCTAAAAGAGCAAATTTTGCATTTTCATTGAAATGTATGGCATTGCGCGTTACTGTTACGGAGCTACCCTGTTTTACAGTGACATTTTCATTAAAAATGATGTTGCCTTGGTCTGCAGATAAGGAGAGCTCCCCAGAGCTAGCAATTGCAATAGCGGCTCCTTTACCAGAAATGTTTCTGGTAAAATTTGTCGGACCATTAGATAGTATGAAGATTTTTTTACCATAGATAGCACCTCCTTCTAAAGCAGAAACATTTGTTTTAAAAGTAATATACTGTTCTCCTTTGAGTGTGACTCGCGGAGTTGTTCCTGCTTCTTCACTTTCTCTTGTAGGCCGGTCAGTACAGTAAATCGCTCCTCCATATCCTGCGATAATTGGCGGTACTGTAGTAGGCAGTGGGAGAACAGAATTTTCTGGAGACGCCGTATTATTCCAGAAGATAAGTTGATTATTGTCTGTGAAAGTGAGATTCCCGTAGGAGAATATCGCCCCTCCTGTACGTGCACTATTATTCAGGAATGTCAAGCCCTGGCGATTTCCTAACGAGGTCAGAGAAGCTGTAGGAACTCCAAGGAAAATTGCTCCTCCATAAATCGCAGCAGCATTGCTGTCAAAGAGAATAGGAGCTGTATTCTTAGTAAAGGTAATCGGTCCTGTACTTGTTAGAACTCCTCCAAAAGTAATCGAACCATTAGCCTTAAAAATGATAGAGTGTTCTGTACCCTGTAGGGTAATGCTAGTAGCATTTATACTACTACCACTACCTGCAGAACGGTTATGTTGGAATAGGATAGTAGAGTTATTCTTGAAGATCGTAGGCGTTGTAGAGTAAATCGCAGAGGAATGTACTAATGTTTTTCCTGCTGTTGCTGTGTCTGAGGTTAACGCTTCACAATTGGAGAAAATGAGTCTCTTAAAACCGAAAAAACTTAGGGAATAAGTTTCTGGAGAGTCAGTGACTAGGTTGCTGATTGCTGCACCGTTAGTAGAAGTGCGGATATTGGTAAAAGATAGGGTAGATCCTTTCCCAATTGCCGTAAGGGCGCCTTTTGTATTGCTAAAGCAGCTAGAAGCTGTTCTTGAAATCGAATCGTCAACGTTCGCAATAAAGAGATCCCCGGAGAACCGGGCGGTAGTTCCCTCAGGATTGGCAAGTGTTGTGTAGGGGAAGAGACTTCCTTGGAGTCCATCAAAGTTACCCGAAGGCATAAAGATCTCGATAGCTTGCATGGTAAAGGGCATGATTAAAGCCGTAGAAGTTAAGCACTTGCGAAGAAACATTTTCATTTTCGGGTGAAGAAATAACTGAATTGCTCTACAAATAAAAGAAAAAAAGTAAAAAAGCAATGGTGTTTATAAAGAAAACTTTAGGACATCTTTAAGAACTGTATTCCCATTAGATTCATTTAAATAAGCACGCATCTCGAGTGGAAATGGGTAGGAAGAAAGCCCTCTCTTCTCCCCTAAGAGAGAAGAGAGAACTAGAATGTTGAGAATTAAAAGAGGATTTTAGCTCCAATACCTGCATGATAGGACTGGGAATGTAATCCTAACTCCCAAGTGCCTTGTTCGAAGAGCTCAATATTATAGAAAAGCGGATGATGATTGGAAAGTTGTAGAACCAGAGCTTGGTGATCAAAGTCTGTAGCTTGTGTTTTCCACGAAATGTTGTTCCTATGCAAGGTCACTTGGTTTGCTGCTTGCTTACGATAGACGTCAGAGGTCCAAGCTACAGATAGCTGTACGGAGCTAGGAGAAATTGTAGAGTGCCTCTCTAACTTGAATCCTACAGGTACCCAAATATTTGTTAAAGTAGTGCCTGTAAAATCTCGGGCATCAGAACCCTGCTCTTCCACTGCTGGCTGGTCTACGTAAATACTGTTGACTTTCACAAAGGGTGTAATTTTGTATTCTGAAGAATTGTTATGCATGGTGAAGGGAAGCCCCATAGCAATTTCACCAGACAAGCAGACATTTGTCCAAGAGCTATTCTGCGTATTTGTAAACGTATAGCGTGTAGCTAGGTCGTTTGTTAACATGCTGTATCCCGCTTGTATAGATAAGAAAAGCGGCAAGCCAGATTGATTATTAAAACGCGCATAGACAACACCAAACCTCGTGGTGAAGGTGTTCTTAGCTACGGCAAAGTCTTGAGCGTGTCCTTTAAGTTGGCCAAAAGCAACGCCTAAAACATGATTTAAACAGAAGTAAGCATTGGCTCCGAAGGCCCCACCAAAACTTTCATGGCGAAATAGCTTCTCTTTATTTTCTCCTTGTTGTTGGAAATAAGTAGCTAAACTCGCAGCCCAGATCCCTGCAGCATGACGCGGGCTGTCAGCATTTGTATCTATAAGCTGATGAACAGCGCGCATATCTAGAGTTGCATCCCATGAACTCGTAGGGACTAAGGAACCTAAACGTTCAGGGTTGAGGTTATAGCCCGTAGGATACCAACTCAGCTGTGCCTTTTTGCTTGCCATCGCGGGAGCCGCATAGGCTTCTGAAGAAGAAGGCTGGTGTTCCCACGATAGAGACCAGTTTCCTTGGTAACCATGGTGAGGAGCTTCCTCGAGGACAGTACGTAAAGCTTGATCTTCAATAGTGAGATTATTTAAAGAGGCTCCCGAGAGTTCCAAAGTGTCTAGGGTAAACTCATCTTTAAATTTTGTATCTTCATAGCATAGTTGTGTGGGATCGTAAATGACCAGGGGATTGGCTAAAAAGATCTTGGTATGCGTGCCCTCTGTTGTGATCTTTACTGTTTTTTTGTTCTCAAGATTACCCAAGTTAATCCAGAGGTTTTGTAATGTAACATGCTCCTTACATTGTAATGTTGTTCCACGATCCATAAATAATTTAGAGTCTTCGTTTTGTGTGAAGGAAGATATTTTTAGAATAGCATCATTTTCTAAAGCAAGAACTCCTCCTGCTAATTGTACATTTTGTGGGAGTGTTGAGGTAAGGTTATCTAGGGTGCGTTCTTCATCAGATAACAGGCCTCCAGAAAAACAAATGCGACCTTTATAAGCTTGTGCATCCAGACCCGGAGCATTGATGATGATCAGCTTTGTAGGAGTGGAAGAGTGCTCTGAGCTTGTAATGGGATCATAGAATGTAATCCCATACTTTTCCTTGGCACGGAGTTGGGTAAAGGTAGCGTAACTATCAAGATGGATGGAGTTTTTCACAGCTTTAGATGTAGAAATTACGGTATTACCTAAAAAAATGATATCCCCCTGGTCTGCGGAAAGGGAAATTTCTCCTCCTGGAGGGATGGAGATCGCACCGCCTCTAGCATTCACATTCCTATGGACGTGGTTATTTTTGAAAATAGTAGGACCCCCTGCAGAAATGATGAGTTTGTGGGCAAAGATGGCACCCCCCTCTTCTTCTGTTGTGTTATTTTCAAAGATCATATGACCATTATTGGAAAAAGTAACTGTAGGGTGGTCTACTGTAGAACCAAGAAGATAAGGAGTTTGGATTGCACCCCCCTTCATTTTATTTCTAGTATTCGTAAAGCTTATGGAATCATTGTTTTGCATAACAATAGAGCCAAGGCTGTAAATAGCTCCGCATCCTTCATTAAACGATGGGGCTGCATTGCATGCTAAAATTGAAAAGTCTGATAAGGTTAAGGTAGTATTTCCAATGTTATTACAGATAGCAGAACCAAAAGCTGTTGTCTTGAGGTTATCAAATTTTAAGACATGGTGATTGCCTAGGAAGGTGAGATTCCCCGCATGGTTATTAAAAACACGAGATTTAGTGCTATTTTTTACTCCCAAATTGGCGATGTACACATCTTCTTTGAGTATGTAAGAAGTTCCTCCTTCGTCTAGTGTAGTTTTGGGAGTAAAATTTGTATTGCTGGTAGTCTCATCATAGCTATCATGTTCAGAAAGGTAAATCACATTTGCTGATGCTTGCAATGTTAAGACTAAAGTAGATGATATAAGTAAGTAGCGCCAAGAAATCATACAGTCTCTAAGTGTTGGTAAAGTGAAAAAAGAAGATGTTAGCGAAGGCTAAAGAAAGAAATCAAGGGAAATGCTTTATCATGATTTACTTAGTTAAGAAACTAATAATAAAAAACGGATCCTTCTCGTTAAGTAGAGTGGGAGACCTTCTTTCGTTTTATGAAGAGTTTCATCATTTTTGAAGATAACGAAATTTTAGAAGCGTAGTTTTCCTCCTAGATCTACGTTGTAATTGCGAGATGAGGTTCGAAGTTCTAAAGCGTAATGGCCAAAGAGCTCGCAATAAGGGTTGAATATATGATTATTGGCAGCGCGGATTACGACAGCTTGGCGCGCAAGATTTGTACCGTGTATCGTCCAGCTATCTCCACTAAAGACTAAGGAAACTCGTGAGCGGGGATTATAACGATATACATCAGGAGCATAGAGGATGGAAAGGTCGTAAGAATTTTTATCTCCTACATTTTGTTTGGCAAATTTTATTCCTACAGGAATGGAGAGGTTTAGGAGTTTTCCGCTATCGAAAGAACGTCCTTCTACTGTAGATTCTGAAAATTTATTTTGATTTACGTAAACCATTTGGACTTTGAGGAGGGGAGTAAACTCTTCAAAAAGAGGCATAGGATGAGAAATTGTTATAGGTAAGCTAGTACCAATTTCTCCAGCTACACATTCATTTCCCCAAGAACCTCTAACCATAGGAGTGGGGAAAGTTGTGTAGAGGGTCTTCATAGAATTGTCAGAATGGCTGAAAAAACATTGTATGTCTAAAGCTAAGGGGATTTCCTTAGGAAGCGTGTCTGTAGCTGCTGCGGGAAGTTTAGATCTTCCTAATTTAAAGTAATCTCGGGGCGTTAGGGTAAGGGTATGTTTGAAAAAAAAGGCTCCAGCATATGTTTTTGCATGATTTTTAGTTACAAGGTAATCTTTATCTCTTGTCAAAAGTTGGCAGAAGGCAAAAGTGAATAAATCGTCTTTTGGAGTGTGGGCACTACCTCCTAATGCATAGCCTGCAGAAATATGGCGGAATCCTTGCTTATCTTTCGTATCATCTCTATAAAAGAAGTTACTGAGTCCGGAGACCCAGAATCCCTGACGGTGTTCCATCCCTTCAGCACTGATTTCCATGAGTTGAAAAAAAGAACGCGCATCTATAAATGTTCCCCATAGAGTATTGGAGACTAAAGCAGCCTTTCTTTCAGGATTGGGGATAAATCCTGTTTTTGTCCAGGTAATGGAGGCTTCTTTTGTATTCTTAGCTGTATCTTCTGTCCATCCCAAAGTCCAAGTTCCTTGGTATCCATATTCCTTACTAGGAATTTTTTCCGGAGTAGGCGTCAGATCTGTAGTGATAACGTTAGTATCTACACTCGCATCAACAGTAATTTCTAAAAGAGAAAATATCTGATCTTGGCTGAGGGTATGGTTTTCATAGAAATTCCCCAAAGGATCAATAAGACTAAGCTGTCCTGATAAGGTGACCTGGCTTCCACTTCCTTTGGCTACGAGTTTTACAGGTTTCTTTATATGTAAAGAATGTACATTGATTCCCAAACCATTGAGGGTAATGTTTCCGCTTGTTGTTTGCAACGTTGTTCCCGCATCCACCCCTAATAAAGAGCTTTCATCTTGTGAAAAGCTTTTAGCTTCTAAGATAACACCATCTTGTAATAGAAGTTTGCCTCCGGCTAACCGAATAGGCTGTGTAAAAGAAGATTTTAGATTGGCTTCAGTTTGTTCTTCTGTTGTAAGATTAGCTCCAGAAAAAAGTAGGGTACCATGGTAAGTGGTCGGACTTTTTTCAGGTTGATTCAAAATTAATACATCTGATGAAGTGCCCTCTGTTGTAATGGGATCATAGAAAGCGATTTTATGGCCTGTACTTGCCCGCAATTGGGTGATTTTTCCATTACTTCCTATATGAATTGCATTTCTTGTTGCTGTTGAGTTAGTCTTAGTAGTTGTATTCTTTGAAAAGATAATGTCGCCTCTGTCTGCAGAGAGACTAAGCTCTCCAGAACTTGCAATACTGATTGCCCCACCTTTAGGTGTAGCTCCTGACGCATGATTTTGTAAGAACTCTGTAGGGCCTCCAGAAGCAAAGGTAAGCTTATTCGCATAAATAGCTCCACCACTTGAAGCTCTATTGTTCATAAAAGTAATTTTTTCGTTGTGATGTAAAGATAAAACAGGAGTGGCTCCCGATTTTGTACAAGAAATTGCCCCACCCATTCCTGAGGTTCCTAGGGCTGTATTATTTTCAAAAAAAAGATTTTTGTTATCAAACAATGTAGAGTTTGCTTCGCAATTTATAGCTCCACCCGAAGTTGGGGCTGAATTTGATGTAAATCTTACCGACCCTAAATTAGATGATATTGTAGCCCCATTTGTTGTAGCAATAGCCCCTCCCTTTTTTGACGATGTATTATTGGTAAAAATTGCTCGAGTTACAGTTTCTTTAAGAGTGAAGGAGTCTGCTTTAATTGCTCCACCATCTTCTGTAGAGAAATTCCCAGAGACTATTACGTTTCCAGTATTTTTTATCACCATAGCACCTGTGCTAGAAAGTGTGCCTTGACCTGTGGTTACCCCAACGGAGGGGGAAAGATCAAAAGTAAGTGAGGAAAATCCTGAGAATGTCAGTGCTTTATTCGTTGTACTAGTAGAAGCTACACTTGCATGTGCTCCCGCATTAACAAAGCCAAACTGTAGGGCATAGTTATTCCCTATGAAAGTTAAATCTCCTCCGGTTTGCTTGAAACAACTATCTGTTAAAGGAGTTGTTTTCCCAGGATAGAGAAAGGAAACATTCCCGGTTAGAGAGTAGGTAGTGCCTTGAGTGTCACTCGTAGATTTAATTACAAAAGCATCTGAAGTGAGAGTTCCGTTATAACTATTTGTTGGACTAAGCTGAGGGTCATCTGCGACTAACCACGTGTTTAAAAGACATGCGAGTGTTGAAGAGATCAAAAACCAATGAAAAGAAGGTTTCATTTTATATGCTTGTTGTTTTTTCTGGAACTATTTGAATAAATAAATAAAGAAAATAAAGAAATCAAGATCAATACCAAGTCTTTGGGAACTAAAATACCTAGGTAACCCTCAGGATCAGAGTTTTCGTATTTTTAGTAGAGTTCCCCTTAGAATTACTTGTAGTTGGGGGAAGAAGTTTACTGTGCATATACATGAGTTAGAAGTATAGATTTCCTTTAAGATGTATGTTGTAGTTTTGTGAGGATTTTCGCAATTCCAGGGTACATTGGTTGGAGATCTCAAAAGTTTGATTTGGTGCGTAGTGACTGCTCGCATGAGCAAGAAAGGCTTGTCGCGCTAAGCGTATTCCTGGTGTTTCCCAGAAAAACCCACTAGTGACAAGTGTTGTAGTGCTTGTGGGATTGACACGAACAAGATCAGGAACATACGCTAAACAAATTCCATAAGCAACCTTGTTGTCCGCTAAAGCTTTGTCAAATTTCATACCCATAGGGAGCGCAAGATTGAAAAGATCACTCTTCTCAAAGGTGCGACCTTCTGTTCCTGTCTCTTTAAAATCTTCTTGGTGTGCGTAGGTAAGTTGTAGCTTTAGATAGGGCGCATAGGTAGCAAACCAGCGTGTGTATCCCGGAATGTGGATAGTAGTCCCAGAGAGTTCCACTCCAAAGGCATCATTTCCCCAACTTCCTTGAGCTTCTGGGTATAGGGTATAGCGTGTTTTCATCTTGTTACTTGTATGGCCATAAGTGAGTTGTCCGCTGAAAAGAAAAGGAGAATCCTGCAATGTACCAAAGTGTTGAAAATATAGCGCTCCTCCATAGAACTTAGTCTGATTCCTCGCAACTACAGGATCTTTATCTCCACCAAAAAGTTGACAAAAAGCAAAACTAAAACCGTGTTCTTCTGGGGTGCGCGTGCTTGCACCTACAGCATACCCCACAGTGGCATGGCGGTATCTTTTATGTACAGAAGTGCTTCCTTCTTTGGAAAACACTCACCATTCCTGAAGACCAAAGAATTCTCCCTTCATGAAGAACTTGGCTGGTGCTCTCCATGACGTCTTGAAAAGCTCGCATATCAAAAAAAACTCCCCACAGACTATTGGGAACTAAAGGCCCGCGTCTTTCAGGATTAGGAAGGTAGCCCGTCTTCGTCCAAACTAATTTTGCTGTTGTAGGATTTCCAGTACCAGTGTTTGGGGTCCAAAGAATCTCCCATTTTCCCTGATAACCGTAATGTTTTGGAGCACTCTCTTCGGGAACATGAGGAACCTCGGTATAAACAACAGAGCCTCCTTCACCTACAGTCACATTCAACAAAGCATATTCTTGAGGAAGATGCAAACTATGTTGCTCATAAAAATTCCCCGAACTATCCAAAAGTAAAAGAGGACCTGTAAGCGTGACACCTTTATCCTTACCCGTAGCCTTGATGTTCACTCCCTTCGTAGTATTCAGAGAATCCGTAGAAATCCCTAAATTCGTAAGAGTTATCCCTTCGGTATTAGCGACTAACGTTGTATCTGCGTCCATAACGAGAACAGAACCCGCGGTCTGCGTAAACGTGTGTGTAATTAATGTCACTCCGTCTTTAAGAACTAGACTTCCTGCAGCCAACATCACAGGTTGCTTGAATGTTGAAACTAAATTCTCAGCGATTTTAGCTTCTTCTTCAGAGAGCTTCTCCCCAGAAAATACTATAGAGCCCGTATACATTAAGGAAGAACGTGCATCTTCTTTGTTCATGCTAAAAGCTTCGGAAGACCCCGTAGCATTTGCTATAAGGGGATCGTAAAAGAAAATCGATTGGCCTTGAGAGCTGCTCGCAACGCCGTGAACTTCGCTGTAGACCCTAAATCTAAGGCGCTACGCTTCGTTATCGCACTGCTTCCCGTTGTTGCCGTAGTGTTGCCTACAAAAGTAATGTCTCCAGCGTCGGCAGAAAGCGATACTGTCCCTTGAGGAGCAATCGCAATGCCCCCTCCTAATGGCGTTGTTCCTACCACCTTATTATTTACGAAGAAGATGCCCCCAGGACCTCCAGAAGAAAGCGTCAATTGTTTTGCATAAATCGCTCCGCCTTTTTCTGTCGCAACATTCTCTTCAAACTTTACTGTGCCATTCCCAGAAAGCATTAGAGGTTCGGTATCACAACATAAAGCTCCACCGTGCCCTGAGGCAACGCTATTGGCAGAGAAAACTACAGAAGTGTTGTTTGTAATCGTACAATTTTTAGCAACAGATAAGGCACCTCCATCACTTCCAGCAGTATTGGCAGTGAAGGTGAGTGTTCCTGTATTTCCTGTTAGGGTAGCAGCATCGGAAGTATACAAAGCCCCACCTTTCTTTCCCGTAGTGGCCTGGTTTTGAAGAAATAACACCTGTCCTTGCGTCCCAGTCAACGTCAATGTCTTTGTGTTTACAGCGCCCCCATCCTCGATAGAAAAATTTTGCACAAACACTAAGTCTTTATTGTCTTGAAATACTAAAGCATGTGTAGATTTCACAGCCCCCCGTGCTGTAGTCACACGCACTGAAGGAGACAAAATAAAAGAAAGCAAAGAAAATCCTGAAAACTGCAGCGTCTGTGTCGCCCCAGAAACAGAAACCGCAGTCACATTAGCCCCTGCATCTATAGAACGAAAGGAAAGATCATAGCCCCTACCAATAAATGTTAAGTCTCCGGTGCTATCGCTAAAACATGAACTAGACAGGGATGTGCTTTGCCCCAAATTAAAAAATTCGACGTTTCCCGTAAGAGTATAGGTAGCTCCTCCAGTCGTCGTTTTCGGAACAAAAGCTTCCTTATGTGCATTTCCATCAAAGCTATCACTGAAACCTAGAGGCAGCTCAGTAGCAGCATGTGCAGCACGTAAAGAATAGAGGTAGATTGAAAACAGCAGAGAAATAAAAAAAGAAAACTTCATATCAAAAATTTTTATCACATTTTTAATGGCAAGGTTAATCTTGGTCGTACAAAAATACAATAACAAAACCAAAAAAATTCCTGCTCTGCAAAACACATCTTATGGATAAAAACTTGAATCGAAGTTCCCTTAAACTCTACAAACTTCCACTATCTTTAAAAGTGCAGTTTCCCACCCAAATCAATAGTGTAGCTCCGCGAGGAACCTCGCAACTCAAAAGCACATTGCCCAAACACTTCCAACTCAGAACCTAAAGCATAATGGCTTCCTCCACGGAATACCACCGCTTGTCTTGACAAATCTGCACTCAAAGTCTTCCACGAAACCCCACTAATCACTAATGAAGTTGTACTATCTGGATTGCTGCGAATTACATCGGGAACATACGCCACCGTAACGTCAAAAGAGCCCTCCTCATTCTCTAAAAATTTCTCCATGCGTAATCCTAAAGGCACAGCAACATTAAATAAATTGCTGTTAGTAAAGACACGCCCTTCCCGACCTTGTTCTTCAAAATCTTCTTGATGTGCATACACCACTTGTAACTTCACATACGGCGCATAACTGTCTAACCATGACACAGACTTGGGGGAGTACAACACTCTACCCCCAAGCTCCACACTAAGCATATCATTGCCCCAGTTTCCCTGTACTTCAGAATACCGCGTATACCGTGTCTTCATCTCATTGCTCGTATGGCCATACGCAAGTTGTGCTTCCAAAACTAAAGGATGCGTTTCTAACCCCGCGTCCTGGGAAAAAAATCGAGAAAAATCTTTCGTAACTCCTGTATGTTGGTAGTACACGGCACCGGAATACATATCGGCACGGTTTTTAGCCACTAAATGATCCTGATCCCTACCAAAAAGCTGGCAAAAAGCAACTTGAAACACATCCTCACTCGCTGTTTGTGTGCCTGCTCCTAAGACATAACCTGCACTCGTGTGACGGTATCCACGGCGCGTTTCTGTTTTATCCTTATGTAAAAAGTTTGCTAATCCTGCTACCCAGAATCCTCGCTGTTGGTAAAGAGTATTGGCACTTCTTTCTAACATAGCCTGTAAACCGCGAATATCGACAAACGCACCCCATAGACTATTGGGAACTAAAGGTCCCCGCCTCTCAGGATTAGGAATGTAGCCCGTCTTCGTCCAAGTTGCTGTAGCCTTATTCGTTTTAGGAGAACTTGTCGTGTCCGGAACCCATGTCAACGCCCAAGTCCCTTGGTAGCCAAAGTGCTGAGGATGACTCTCCACAGGAACCGCAGGAACATTCGTGAGGGTGACGGTTCCCAAAGCGGAAAACTCAAGAAAAGAAAATTCCTGAGACTTGGATAAGCTATGGTTTTCATAATAGTAGCCATCACTATCTAGAAAATGAATAGGACCCGATACTGTAACATTTTTATCTGCTGCAGAAGCTTTTACTAAAGCTACCTTCGTACCTTCCATAGACGCTAAATTGATTGCTAAGTGATTAAGGGTAACTCCTTCGGTATCAGCGGCTAACGTTGTGCCCACATCCATGACAAGAGCAGAACCTGCAGTCTGTGTAAACGTATTTGCAGTAAACGTCACTCCATCCTTAAGAAACAAACTTCCCGCAGCTAACGTCACAGGTTGTTTGAATGTTGACGCTAAATTCCCAGCAATTTTAGCTTCTTCTTTAGAAAGCTTCTCTCCAGAAAATACTATAGAACCACTATAGGTTATAGAACTATCTGTATCCGCAGCGTTGATACTTAATACATCGGCTGAAGTGCCCTCACCAGTAATGGGATCATAAAAGAAAACTGTATTTCCTGGTGCTGCTCGTAACGCTGTAAACTTCGCGTTACTACCTAAATTAATTGCGTTTCTAGTTATTGAAGGCGTTGCAGAAGTAGCGACAATCGTATTGCTGTCAAAAGTAATGTTGCCACTTGTAGCAGAAAGACTACACTCTCCACTTGCAGCTATAGCAATTGCTCCGCCTTTACCCGCGGTTGTATTGGAAACAGTGTTGTTAACAAAGAGGACCCCCCCCCCCCCCCAGAAGAGAGCAGAACTTTCTTAGCATGCACTGCACCGCCACTTACAATAGCAGAGTTATTCATAAAGACAACAGTCCCATTGCCCGTACAGACCAAGTCTGAAGTATCCCCACAAGAAATTGCCCCACCTTTCCCTGTAGTCCCTGTCACATTGTTATTAGAAAACAAAATGTGTTGGTTGTCTTTAAGAGAAGAAATTCCTGTACTTGCTATCGCTCCACCTTCCTCAGAAGTATTACCTTTAAAAATAAGAGACCCGGAATTAGAAGAAATATCTATAGTTTCTGAAGCATGAATCGCTCCGCCTTTCTTTGCTGTAGTTGCTTTATTTTCAGCAAACGTTATAGAACCTTGACTCCCTGTTAAAGACAGTTTTTTGGTATTAATCGCTCCACCATCTTCTGAGGAGAAATTCTGAAAAAATACGATATCCACATTATTTTTAAATGTAAGATTGCCACCACATTTAGTCGCTCCTTTTCCACTAGGAGAAGAGCCTATTGTTGAAGGACTTTGGAGGAAAGAAATCTTTGAAAAGCCTGATACAGCAATGTTTTTGTCTGCTGTTGAAACACTAATTGCCGCACCTGTTGCAGAAGACGCGATGTTACTAAAGAGAAGGGAGTAACCATTTCCTATAAAGGTGAGACCTTCTGCAGAATCGGATAAACATCCATTGGTTAGGGGTGTTGTTTTTCCTAGGTTCATAAAATATACATCCCCCGTCAAAGTATAAATAACACCGGTGGATGTGTTTTTAGGGCTGAATGTTGTGGAGTTAGTTTCTTGGTTAAAGCTATGGGTAGGGCCAAGGCTTTCTTCTACCACTGTAGCTAGAGAAGAGAAACTATGCGAAGAGACAATCACTGAAGAAATAAATATCCAAGGAAGGTAAGATTTCATATGGGACTTTGTTTATAGTAAAGGTTAGTCAAGCCTATAAACAAATAAAGTAAAAAAAAACAAGAAAAATCTTAAAGTTTTCTGTTTGAATTGATTGGAAGCTAGTTTAAAACTGTGTTTTCCTTCAGGCAAGTTTTTTCACACTTTGGATGATATTTTAAGATAAACTCTAAACTTAGAAGAATAATTTACTTCCAAGGTTAACAGTATAGCTTTGTGATGATCCACGCAGTTCAACAGTAAATTTACTAAACATAGCCGTGTTTGGTGTGAAGGCATAACCTTGGCCGATGCGAATTACAGCAGCTCGCCTGGAAAGATTCGTCCCTAAAGTTTCCCAAGATGTACCTTTTATACGAAAAGAAGTTGTGCAGTCAGGGTTTTTACGGTAAATATCCGGAATATACATAACTGTAGTGTCGTATGAAGCTTTGTTATTCCTTGATTGTCCTTCGAAGGTAATTCCTAGGGGGAGAGCAACGTTGATAAGATTGCTGCTTTCGAAAACTCTTGGTGTGTTGTTCCCACGCTCTTTGAATTTTTCTTGATGGGCATAGATAACCTCTACCTTGAGAAAAGGAGTGTATTTCTTAAGAAAGTAGATATCATCAAAGAGTGGGGTAGGTACCATACCAGTAAATTCTAAAGCAAAACAATCATGACTCCAGGTGCTTTTACTTTGAGGAGCCTCGAAGTAATCTATTTTCATATTATTGCTTGTATAGCTGTAGCTCAATTGGGTATTGAAAATGAAAGGTAGAATCGGGTCTTTTGCGGAATAGTTGCTAAAAAGAAACCAAACCGGACAATAAAGATGTCCTATGTGCTGAAAAAGGAAAGAACCTGCGTAGACCTGAGAGTCATTTTTGGTGATGAAGTGGTCTTTATCTTTTCCAAAAAGTTGGCAAAAAGTTAAGCTAACAATATTTTCAGAAAACGTAGATGTTGTTATACCTACAGCATAACCTGCGTTGACATGGCGAAATCCACGATTTTCTTTAGTATGATCTCTATGAAAGAAATTGGAGAGACCAGCACCCCAGAGATTTTGCCTTGTATTTTCTCCTCGCACACTAGTTTGAACTAGTTGTTGCAAGGAGCGGATGTCGATGAAGGCTCCCCAAAGCATGTTAGGAACTAAAGAAGTTTGGTTCTCAAGGTGGGGAATGTACCCCGTTTTTTCCCAGGTAGGAACAACGGCTTTTCTAGGTTCTTTACGATTGTTAGCCCAGATACTTGGATATCCAAAGTGAGGTTCAATAATCTGTATAGAACTGAGTTCAAATTTGGAAATGTCAATCTTTTTAATGCAACTTACATTGAAAGTTGTAGAAATCTTCGCATTGTTTATTGTAGCGTCGTTTGTTAGGTTGTAGATAGTGTCATCAACATTGCTCGTAGACCTAGAGGTAAAAGTACCAGGACTTTGAAAGTTTTTATTAGATCTTAATGTACTTTCTACCGCATCCCCTACCGTGGAAAAACTGCAGGATAAAGGAAGTACTAAAGAAGAAGTAATTAGCAACCAATAAAATGAGAACTTCATCTGAGGATACTACAGACAGTTTAACAAATTATTTTACGAATTACATTAATAAAATAAAGAAAGCAATAGAAATGGAAGTATTAAAGATTAGAGATGTAGAAGGAACTGCAGATGTTAAGAGCAACTTGGCTTGAGAATTCTACCTTTTCTTGGAACAAAGAATAATTGCTTACATGGATAAAGGAAGCTTGCCTCGCTAGGTTATTGCGAGAGGGAGTCTAGGGTTTAAAGGTATCGGGAGTGATTTGAGGATTTCAGGTTCATCGTCGAATCCAACAAGACTAGTGATAAAAGAAAGAGATTCTTCTGTGTTATATTCTGGAATGAAGAGTAAAGTATATCGAAGAAATTAAGCATTTGTGAAACGAAGATGTTGTAGAACATACTTGACGTAAGGTTTCATGCTTATTAATACAAGGGTGATTAAGATTTTGTATAGAGTGGAAAGTGGGTCTTTAATAAGCAATTTCCACTCAAAAATATAAATAGAATTAGAAGCGGAATTTGGTGCCAAGACCTACGTTGTAACTGCGCGAAGAACTGCGCAATTCAAACGCAAATTGTCCACACATCTCCATGTAAGGATTCCACTGATAATGGTTTGCTGCGCGTACAATGAGAGCCTGTCTTGCAAGATGCGTGGCCTCTGTCGTCCATTGTACATCGCTGGATAAAAGATAAGTTGAACAATGCGGATGTTGTCGGTAAGCATCGATAACATACATCAAAGTGAGATCATAGGTGCCTGGTTCTGTATGAGAGTCTTTTTCTAGTTTAATACCTATAGGGATGGCAATATTAATAAGACGGCTGCTTCCTAAAGCACGTCCTTCACTACCACGTTCTTGGAAATCTTCCTGGTGGGCATAGGTCCCTTGTATTTTAATAAAAGGAGCGTAGGCTTTAAAAAAGAATGAGGAGACTACTGAAGAAGGTAAGCTCGTTCCAAACTCAATACCAAGGCATTCGTTTTTCCAGGCCGCTTTAACAAGAGGATAAGCCGTATAACGGGTTTTCATATGGTTGTCAGCATGAAGGTAACTGATTTGCATATTAAAAAATATCTCCGTATCCTGGGATATTGCTGTAAGTACAGGGGGAGATTGAGCTGCCTTTCCCCATAGGAATTGGGCTAGGTTATATAACAGATCGGTATGTTGAAAATAGAGTGAAGCACCGTAAACGTCAGAGTGATTTTTAGTAATTAAATGGTCTTGATCTCTATCAAAGAATTGACAGAAGGCAGCGCTTAAAACATCTTCGGAGGCCGTGGTTGCCGTAACACCTAGAACATAACCCCCTCCTATGTGACGGAAGCCGCGGTGTTTCCCGGATCGATCTTTATGAAAGAAATTTGCCATTCCTGAAACCCACATTCCTCGACGGTAAGGAATTCCCGAAGCTCGAGTTTCCATAAGTTGATGGAGGGAGCGTATGTCTACAAAGTTTCCCCATAAGCTGTTGGGAACTAGGGGAGCAAGCCTCTCAGGATTGGGGACATAACCCGTTCTTGTCCAAGTAATGTGGCCCATCTTCGCGTGTGCAGCGTCTGACCACACCAAAGTCCAATTTCCTTGATAGCCATAGTGTGACGTAGGCTCCTGAGGAAGAAGAAGAGGGACCGCAGCTACCGTACTCGTTCCTGGTGTAGAAAGCGTCAGAAGAGGGTAGTCCTGCCTGCTTTTTAACGCGTGACTTTCATAAAAATTCCCATTGTTATCAACTAATTGAATAAGACCTAACAGGGTAATGGTTTTATTCGTTGTCGGCGCTTTTAAAGTAACGATACTCTTGTTCTTTAACGAATTTAAGTTGATGGCTAAGTTTGTAAGCGAGAGGCTTTCCTCTAGAGCTTCTAGTGTTGTTCCAGCATCCAGAAAGATCATCGAATCTTGGCTTTGTGTCAACCCTTTAAATTGAACAGTGACTCCTTGTTTGAGAACTAGGCTTCCTCTAGTGAGTGTAGTTTCTTGCTTTATCTTAGATATGAGGTTGGCAGTATTTGTGATTTCCGTAGGGGAGAGCTTCTCTCCAGAAAAGATTATAGAGCCAGAATAAATAGTATCACTACTTGCATCCGAAGAGTTTAAAGCAAGAGCCTCGGTGACTGCTGAAGTGCCTGTATGAGTTATAGGGTCGTAAAAAAAGATCGAATGATCAACACTGGCACGTAGCTTGATGACTTTAGCTGTATCTCCTAGATCTATGGCATTTCTTGTAGATACACCACTTGTTGTCGTTGTATTGTTTCCGAAGATGATATCTCCATTATCTGCGGATAGATGCAATTCCCCATTATTAGGAATAGCAATAGCTCCTCCCTTCCCTGCTGTAGTATTGCCCACCGTATTCCTCCAGAAGAGAGTCGGACCTCCAGAAGAGAGAATCAGTTTAGTGGTATAGATTGCCCCACCCTGCACAACTGCTGAATTGCCTACGAAAGTTAAAGCACTATTTCCAATAAGAGTGACTTCAGGAGGAGTTCCTGTTGTACTATGACAAGAGATCGCACCCCCACTTGCTGCGGTTCCTAGTGCGCTATTCCCATCGAACATCACATAGGTATTGTTTTTTATAGAACAGTTGCCTACGCTAGATAATCCTCCTCCGGCGTCTCCAGAAGTATTCTTAATAAAGAAAATAGATCCTGTGTTGTCTGCTATGTTTATAGTTCCACTAGCATAGATGGCACCGCCTTTCTTTGCTGCTGTCGCTTGGTTTTGTATGAAAACTGCAGATCCTGAGGTCTCTAATAACGAAAAGTTTTTTGTAGAGATTACGCCCCCATCTTCTGTTGAGAAGTTTTGTGTACATGTAATCCGGGTGTTATTCTCAAAAGTTACGTTTCCACTGCACTTGATTGTGCCTTGGCCCGTAGTCACTGTGGATGCGGGGCTAGAGAAGAAATAAAGAGTGTGGAATCCGGATAAGGTAAGATTTTTGTCCGCAGTTGTCGTGCTGATTGCTGTGCCAGGTTGAGCACCGGCGTTAATTGTGTTGAAAAATAGCGAGTAGCCGTTTCCTATAAAGGCAAGGTCGCCACCTTCTTCTTTAAAGCAACTCGTAGTTAAAGGTGTGGTTGTAGATCCCGCGTGGTTAATCGAGACATCCTTGAGCAGGGAATAGCGGGTTCCTGCAGAATCATTTGTGCTTTTGGGGATAAATGTTGTTCCATCAGTTCCTTCATAGCCATCACTGCTGTCTAATGTTGCTTCTGCAGCAGTTAGTGAGAAGTCGCGAGGGGACAAGAATAAGACAAAAGGAAGTAACCAGAAAATGGAGAGTTTCATTGTAAATACTTTTTGAAACAAAGAAATGATTTCAGTAGATACTGTAAAAAAACAAAGAAATCAAGGAAAATACAAAACGCTGATTTCGTAAATGTTGTGGAAGAGTTAGGGAAGGGGATTTCCTTATCCTGTGGGTTGAGGAGAGGATATTAAAAGGAATAACTTCCGACGCAATTGGCATTGTAATTTCTTGAGGAGGCACGGCTTTCAAAGCTTCCCTGCATGGAAAAGTTAAAGTTGGGGAGGGGGCTATGGTGTGAGGCTATCTGTATTTTACCTGCATGTCGCTCGAGATTCGTCGCCCATGTCATCCAAGAGACTCCTGAGGTGGGGAAAGAAGTTAAACACTTAGGTTGGATACGATAAACGTCTAGGATGTAGCTTAACGTAGCCTGGATTGCCTGGTATGACGATGTTGAGTGTTGGGTGAAGGTAACCCCTAAGGGTATGGAGAGATTGACGAGGTGGCTGCTGGTGAATCCTCTTGCGGTTGTTGTTTTTTCTTCGAAGCTCTTTTGGTTTGCATAGACCAGTTGCAATTTTAGGAAGGGGGTAGAGCTTGTGAAGTAAGGACTTTTAAAGTCTAGAGGGAGGGAACTTCCGAGTTCTGCGGCAAAGCCCTGGTTGTTCCAGCTAGAAGTCCCTGGAGGGAGCTTGGCGTATTTTGTTGTCATGTCGTTATGATTTCTTGTATAAGTGACTTGAGTGTTTAAGACGAGGGGGAGTTCTTCAGGAATTTTAAGGGAAATTTTTGATAGGGCATAGCGACGTAGTGAAGAATGGAGTCGTAAACTTTCTTGGTGCTGTCCACACAAGGAGCCTGTATAAATTCGGGATTTAATATTAGAGATGACAGAATCCTTGGCTGTTCTGGAGAGCTGTCCTATAGCGATAGCGAAGGCAGTGTCGGAGGGGGTGAGCCTACTGCCTCCAATGATGTAGCCTCCAGAGATATGACGGAAACCTGTATTTGTGGTGGTCTTATCCTTATGGAAGAAATTGGAGATGCCCACGATCCATAGGTTTCGATTTGAGGGGATGTTGTGCATATGTGTAGTCAAGACATCGTGGATAGAATAGAGGTCGATGGCTACACTCCATAAGCTGTTTGGCACTAGAGACGTGTGGCGTTCGGGAGCCGGTTTGTATCCGGTGACTTTCCAAATTAAGGAAAATGTCATCGTACCATTCGGCTTTGTATTGGAGACTAGGCTCCATGTTCCTTGATGTCCATAAGTTGAAACATCTGTTCCTTTAGGTATAGGATCGAAGTTCTTCGTGTTTATATCTCCTGAAAATGCGGAGAGCTCTAGAAGTGGTAGACTTAGGTCTTTACCTAAGATGAGATTTTCGTAATAATCGGCGCTGTTGCTGTAGAGTGTTAGGGTTCCGGAAAGCTTTAATTTTCCGTTGGGACTTTTTACAGCAATTTTCGCTAGCTTCTTGTCATTTAAGGATTTAAGGTCTACAGATAGATTTGTTATGGTAATGCTACCCTCTGCGTTACTTTTTGAGGTAGTTTCTAAGCTTGTTCCCGTGTCCATAAAAAGCATGGAGTCAGGTTGTTGTGTAAAGGAATGTACTGCTAAGACTGCGTCACCTTGTAGCACTAAATTTCCAGATTCAAGGCTAATATTTTGGTGAATTGTGCTTGTTCTATTTTCGGGTCGGGCAGCTTCTTTAGGAGTAAGTTTTTCTCCAGAAAATACTAGAGTTCCAGAAGAAATCTCCTTGGAAATACTCATTTTTAGAGCTTCTGGAGTAGGTTTCTCCCCAGACGAGATAATAGAAGGAGTCACTTTAAGAGCATTGATTTTTAGGGGTTCTACTACGGCACCACTCTTAGGAGGCTCAGTCGTAAGGGGATCATAGAAATAGATAGAATACCCTTTTCGAGCATCCAGCTTTGAGATCTTAGCACCCGTTCCTAAATGTATGCCACTGAATAAATATAAACTTGAAGGATCGAGATTCTTTTTTGACTCTTTATCTATCCAAGCTTCCCAACCTTTTATATCTCCACCCATCGATTTAGGAAAGGGGTTGTTTGGATCCGCGGTAGCTAAGGTAAGTATCTCGGATGCTTGTTCTTCGGAAATAGAAACAGGAACTCCCGTTCCATTGCCGAGAAAGATAATATCCCCCTTAGCGGCGACCAATTCTAATTCTCCGTCGGAAGTGATTTCAATAGCTCCCCCTGTATTGCTGAAAAAGATATGCGGACCTCCCGAAATTAGATGAAGAATTTTAGCATAAATTGCGCCTCCTAAAGATGCTGAGTTTCCTTGACAGTACAAAAATTTATTATCTGAAAGAGTACATTTTGTTGCATAAATTGCACCCCCATTTATAACAGCTTCACTCTTAGCGATGACGACGGCTTGATTTCCTGAGATTGTGAGGCCTGAAGTTGTGGCCGAATCCGTGGTAATGTTATAAATCGCACCTCCACAGCCTTCCTGATCTATAAAGAATGGTAAGTTTTTCCTAACGAAATTTTTGAAAAGAAGGAAAGAAACGTTATTGTTAATTGAGCAGTCATTTTCTACATACAAACCCCCGCCTCTAGATGCCACATTGTTACGACACATTAGAGTTGTGTTCTCTGATAAGTTACATTTTGTTGCATAGATTGCGCCCCCGTTTATTCCTCCATTGCTATCGAAATCAATTTTTCGATTTTTTGAGATTGTGAGACCTGTTTTTAAATCCAAATCCGTGGGGGCAATATAACAGCAAATGGCTCCACCACAGCCCTCATGATTTGGAAGAGATCCTATTGATGAAGTTATAGTTTGATTAAGATGGAAGTGGGTCAGATTCGTATTGATAATAGAACAGTTGTTTTCTGCATACCAAGCACCTCCAGCTTTTGCCCCACCGTCATGAAAATAAAACTCAGCATTATTATGGCCCTCGGATATCAAAGCTATTTCTCCAGATTTACTATAAAGAATTCCTCCATGTTCTTCTGCCATACCAACCTTAAAATCTATTTTCTTGTTATTTTTGAAAACTATGTTTCCTATTGCAGCTAGTGTTCCGCCATTTTGTTCGCTTCGGCTGTTTTCAAATGTCACACCACACTCGGTGACTGTAATGGTGTGAGCCGATATACATCCCCCCGACTGTTTTGAAACGTTATTTGTAAATTCTAAATTACATTGAGTGAATGTAACATCGCCACCTGTTGTATTTGTTACAAAAACAGCACTCTCATAATTTGTTACAAAATCAGTGCTCTCGTCATCGGGAATGCTGTAGATACTATCGTAGATTCTAGTGGTATTTTTAACTGTAAGAGAAGAGAAATTAGAGAAAGAAAGAGCTGTGTTTGTATTTTTGATCACTGCTGCTTGGAAGGGAGGGGAGTGTAGAGTTTGAAAGGTAAGACTGTGTCCTCCTCCTATAAAGGTCAGACTTCCTGCACTATTGTCAAAACAACTTTTGCCTTCAGGAATTATGGAAGAGACATTTTGGATTATAACATCACTAGTGAATGTATAAGTTGTCCCTGAGGCATCTGAAGTTTGTTTTGAAGTAAATCCACCTTTACTAACCCCGCTACTACTACTTGAAGAACCGTCGAAGCTATCAGATGATCCTAAATTTATTGCCGCGGCTGCTGCCCGACCACACGGCATGAAAAATATTAAAGTTGCATGCGTGAATGCATAATATAAGTGCATCTTCATTTAGTTCTGAGTCCTGGTTAAGGTTATACTTAAAGATTCAAAGCTTTTTAGCTAAAAGTATTGCATCTATAAAGGATAACTTAATAATGAAAAGCAGCTAACCCTCAAGGAACTTGAGGGTTGGAAATTTTACTCATTCCCTGTGGGGTGGTGGGTAGAACAGCTGCCTGTGGAACAGCTGCTGCCCTTTGAACACGAGGACTTCTTGGCACAGCAATTGCGGAAGAAGCTGAACAAGTAAATGATTCCTGCGATTCCAATGACAATATAAGCAAGTTGCGTAGCTGGAGTGGCAGTGCCTCCGCACAACTTGGCAATCAGGTTGACTTTTTGATGGGTGATGCCTAGAATTCCTACATTCAATGCAGAAAGAACAAGGATAAGTGAGGATAATCCCCGAACAAATTTGCCTAGCATTGCTTTTCTCCTAAGTGATGTGTATTGAATTTCATCTTTAATCTTTTTTGTAATTTAATAAACTTTTTTTCAAAAGACTTCTTTCTCAAAATTTTCTAGAATCTTTGGTTTTTTACATAAAAGATTCTGATAAGATAAGCTTTTTGTCTGCAATTGCGATACGAATTGCGAATCGAGATATTCTTAAATAAAATTTTGAGAAAAAGGTATTAAAAGGAATAATTTCCATTGCAATTGGCATTGTAATTTCTTGAGGAGGCGCGGATTTCAAAACTTCCCTGCATGGAAAAGTTAAAGTTGGGGAGGGGGCTGTGGTGTGAGGCTATCTGTATTTTACCTGCGTGTCGCTCAAGATTCGTTGCCCATGTCATCCAAGAAACCCCCGAGATAAGTAAAGAGGTTAAGCACTGAGGTTGGATACGATAAATGTCTAGAATGTAGCTTAACGTACCCTGGATCGCATGGCGTGATGATGGTGAGCGTTGGGTGAAGGTAGCTCCTAGGGGCATGGAGAGATTAACGAGATGGCTGCTGGAAAATCCTCTTGCGGTTGTTGCTTTTTCTTCGCAGCTCTTTTGGTTTGCATAAACCAATTGTAGTTTCAAGAACGGAGTAGAGCTCGTGAAGTAAGAATCTTTAATGTCTATGGGAAGGAAACTTCCGAGTTCTGCGGCAAAGCCCTGGTTGTTCCAGCTAGAGATCCCTGGAGGTGGTACGGTATATTTTGTCGTCATGTTGTTGCGATTTCTTGCATAAGTGACTTGAGCGTTTAAGACGAGGGGGAGTTCTTCAGGGATTTTAAGGAGAATTTTTGATGGGGCATAGCGACGTAGTGAAGAATGGAGTCGCAAACTTCCTTGATGTTGTCCATATAAGGAGCCTGTATAAATTCGGGATTTGATGTTAGAGACGACATAATCCTTGGCTTTACCGAAGAGCTGTCCTATCGCGATAGCGAAGGCAGTATCGGAAGGGGTGAGCATACTGCCTCCGATAATGTAGCCTCCAGAGATATGACGGAAACCTGCATTGCTTGCAGTCCTATTCTTATGGAAGAAATTGGAGATGCCTATAACCCATAAATTTTGATATGCACTGACGTTGTGCATGTGTGTAGTCAAGGCATCTTGAATAGAATGAAGGTCGATCGCTGCAGTCCATAAACTGTTTGGCACTAGAGAAGCACGGCGTTCGAGAGTAGGTTTGTATCCGGTAGCTTTCCAAAGCAAGGAGAGTGTCATCGTGCTATCTGGGAGTTTTTTGGAGATTAGGCTCCATGTTCCTTGATATCCATAAGTTGTAGTATTTAGCTCTTCAGGTATGAGGGAATTGAAGTTTCTTGTATTTACATCTCCTGAAAGTGCGGAGAGCTCTAGAAGTGGCACACATAGGTCTTTATTTAAGATGGGATTTTCATAATAATCGTATCTATGACTGTAGAGGATTAAATCTCCGGAAAGCTTTAATTTTCCGTTGGGACTTTTTACAGCGATTTTTGCTAGTTTCTTGTCACTTAAGGATTTAAGGTTTACAGATAGATTTGTTACGGTAATGTCACCCTTTGCATTACTTTTTGTGGTAGTTTCCAAGCTTGTTCCTGTATCCATAAAAAGCATAGAATCGGGTTGTTGTATAAAGGAACGTACCGCTAAAACTGCGTCACTTTTCAACACTAAATTTCCAGATTCAAAACTAATATCTTGGTGAATTGTGCTTGTTGTATTCACAGGTAGGGCAGCTTCTTTAGGAGTAAGTTTTTCCCCCGAAAATACTAGAGTTCCAGAAGAAGTCTCCTTGGAAATACTCATTTTTAGAGCTGCTGGGGTAGGTTTCTCCCCAGACGAGATAGTAGAAGGAGTCACTTTAAGAGCATTGATTTTTAGGGGTTCTACTACGGCACCACTCTTAGGAGGCTCAGTCGTAATGGGGTCATAGAAATAGATAGAATACCCTTTTCGAGCATCCAGCTTTGAGATCTTAGCACCCGTTCCTAAATGTATGCTATTCGCATGTCCCATTTTTATATAGGTCTTCGGAATTCCAATTACTTTGCCTGTCTCATTATCTAGAAAAGTAATATCTCCCTTAGCAGCTACCAGTTCTAATTCTCCGTCGGCAGAAATTTCAATAACTCCTCCTGTACCTATTTGGTTTTTGGTAAAAAGAGTCGGACCTCCTGAAGTCAGGTGAAGAATTTTCGCATAAATTGCACCGCCACTTTCTGCAGAAGAATTTTGGAAAAATGTCAAAGATGCGTTATCTGAAAGAGTGCATTTTGTTGCATAAATTGCGCCCCCTCTGAAGAAAGCATTATTATTGGTGAAGTTGAGGATTGTATGTCCTGTCATTGTAAGGCCTGTTGAGGCTGGATCCGTGGGAATGTTATGAATCCCGCCTCCACAGCCTTCATGATCTGTAGGAGATGCTGACGTGATTTTAGCTTGATTGCCCTTCAAGAAAATGTACTCACTATTGGTAATTGAGAGGGTGTTTTCTGCATACAAAGCACCGCCTCTTTTTGCATTATTGAACATAAATTCCACGTAGGGATTGTTTGATAGGGTGCCCTTTGTTGTGCAGATCGCACCTCCCTTTTCTGTAGACAAATTTGTGAAAAATGTTAAAGATGCATGATTTGACAAAGTACATTGTGTTGCATAAATTGCACCTCCACTGGCCATAGCTACATTGCCAGTGAAGTTAAGGGTTCTATTTTCTGTGATTGTAAGGCCTGTTGAGGCTGGATCCGTGGTAATGTTATAAATCGCGCCTCCACAACCTTCATGATCTGTAGGAGATGTTGACGTGACTTTAGCTTGATTGCTACCAAAGAAGAACAGGACGTTATTGGTTATTGAGAAGTCGTTTTCTGCATACAAAGCGCCTCCTCTTTTTGCAGTATTGCCTATAAACTCTGTGAATGGACTCTTTGATAGAACACCCTTTGTTGCATAGATTCCACCCCCATTCTCTGTAGCCGTATTGCCGTCGAAGCTAAGCCGTTGATTGTCTGAGATTGTGAGGCCTGTTTTTGAAGTTAATTTTGTAGTAGGGATAAAACAGCAAATAGCCCCGCCACAGCCTTCATGATCTGTAGGGGTTGTTGTCGTGCTTGTAGCTTTATTTTTAGCAAATTGGATTGGACCACTTTTAGTAATTGAGCAGTTTTCCTCCACATACAAAGCGCCTCCGGTTTTTGCCTTATTTGCCTTAATTGTTGTAGTATACTCATTACCAACCGTATTATTATTAAGTATATTGGAAGTGAAAGTTATCTCTCCAGATTTGCTGTAAAGGGCCCCTCCTTTTTCTTTCGCAGTATTTGAATCAAATATTATTCTCACAACATTTTGGAAGTTTATCTTGTCCGCTGCAGCTAGTGCTCCGCCATTTTGGTTACTTGAATTTTTGAGGAGGCTTATGCGACTTGTTTTGGTTAAATCAATAGTATGAGCAGATACGGCTCCGCCTTCTTTTGTTGAGTGATTGCTATCAAAAATTATATCTGCATTTGTAGTAAATGTAACTTTGCCACCTGCTGTGTTTGTTACAAAAACAGCACCTTGTGCTTTGGACTTGCGCCCAGAGGCATTTTTAAATACGAGAGCAGAGAAATTAGAGAAAGAAAGAGCTGTGTTTGTATTTTTAATCGCTGCGCCCTCAGGAGGGGAAGATAAGTTTAGAGCTTGAAAGATAAAATAACGTGCTCCTCCTATAAAAGTCAAACTTCCCATACTATTGTCAAAACAACTTTTGCCGCTAGGAGTTATGGAAGAGACATTTTGGATCGTAACATTATCATTGAGGTGGTAAGTCGTTCCCGAGGCCTCTGAAGTTTGTTTCGCAGTAAAGGCTTTGTCCTCACTTTTCCCTCCACTAACACTTGAAGAACCGTCGAAGCTATCAGATGATGTTAAATTTGTTATCTTGTCTGTTGCGATGACACACGGCATGAAAAACATTGGAGCTGCATATATAAATGCATAGCATAAGAGAGTCTTCATTTAGTTCTCAGCACTGGTTAGGGTTATATAGGGTTATACATGAAAAAACTTTCTGGTTAAGGACACTGTGTATAAAGGATAACTTAATAATGAAAAGCAGCTAACCCTCAAGGAACTTGAGGGTTAGAAATTTTACTCATTCCTTGTGGGGTGGTGGGTAGAACAGCTGCCTGTGGAACAACTGTCACCCTTTGAACACGAGGACTTTTTGATACAGCAACCACGGAAAAAGCTAAACAAGCAAATGATTCCTGCGATTCCAATGACAATATAAGCAAGTTGCGTAGCTGAAGTGGCAGCGCCTCCGCACAACTTGGCAATCAGGTTGACTTTTTGATGGGTGATGCCTAGAATTCCTACATTCAATGCAGAAAGAACAAGGATAAGTGAGGATAATCCCCGAACAAATTTGCCTAGCATTGCTTTTCTCCTAAGTGATGTGTATTGAATTTCATCTTTAATCTTTTTTGTAATTTAATAAACTTTTTTTCAAAAGACTTCTTTCTCAAAATTTTCGGGGAGCATTGACTTTTTGCATACAAAGGGTTATGTTGGGCAGGAAGTTTTTGGACCGCACAAAAGATTGCTTTTGTAGTCTTAGAAACCACAATTTAGGATGATATTTTATGAAACGATCCTATGTGGATAAGGAAGAAATCGCAATCTTAGCTAAAAGCTCAGCAATACAGTTGAGTGAGGAGATGATTCGGGAATATGAAATCTCATTAAATGAGGTGATTGCTTCTATGGAAAAAGCTCTCGCTCTCGATATCCTAGATACCCCTGCGGAATCTTTTTCTGTTTATACTATTAACCCTGAAGATTTGCGGGACGATATTGCTAAAGACAATTTCTCTCGTGAAGAATTTTTACGTAACGTTCCCGAATCTTTAGGTGGGCTAGTGAAAGTTCCTACAGTGATTAAGTAGGTCAGGATTAAAGGAATCAATGTATCAAAATAGCGCTTTAGACTTAACACATGCTGTAGTTTCTGGTGAGCTGACAGCAACGGAAATTACACAATATTTTTTAAATAGGATCCAACAAGGGGAAGAAGAAATAGGCGCTTTCCTTTCTTTGTGTGAAGAGCGGGCATTAGAAAAAGCCGCAGCTATCGATGCCAAGCGCACACGTGGGGAGAACTTAGGAAAACTCGCAGGTGTGCCTGTAGGAATTAAGGATAACATTCATGTAGAAGGTTTATGTACTACATGTGCATCGCGTATGTTAGAAAATTATCAGGCTCCCTTTAACGCCACTGTCGTAGAAAAAATCGAAGCTGCAGATGGAATTATTTTGGGAAAACTCAACATGGATGAGTTTGCCATGGGATCGACAACGCGCTATTCTGCATTTCATCCTACACACAATCCGTGGGATGTATCTCGAGTCCCCGGGGGGTCTTCCGGGGGCTCTGCAGCTGCCGTAGCTGCAAGGTTTTGCCCCATAACCTTAGGTTCAGACACCGGAGGCTCTATCCGCCAGCCCGCCGCTTTTTGTGGTGTGGTAGGATTTAAACCTTCTTATGGGGCTGTATCCCGCTACGGACTCGTAGCTTTTGGCTCCTCATTAGATCAGATCGGTCCTATAGCTACTATAGTTGAAGACATAGCTCTCATCATGGACGTCTGTGCTGGCAAAGATAGTAAAGATGCTACCTCACGGAAGTTCTTCACAAGCTCTTTTACAGAGAGCTTATCTCTTGAGGTGCCAAAACTTATCGGTATATGCCGAGGATTTTTAGAAGGCCTGTGTGACGATGTAAAAGAAAATTTCTTCTCCTCACTGGCGATTTTAGAACGTCAGGGAAGTCACATCATAGACGTAGACTTAGACATTGTGAAACATGGAGTTGCCATATATTATGTCATCGCTTCTGCAGAAGCAGCGACGAATCTTGCGAGGTTTGATGGCATCCGCTATGGCTTGCGTTCGACGGACGCGCATACGGTGCGTGAGGTATATGAGTTATCACGTCATGAAGGTTTTGGAAAGGAAGTCATACGTAGAATTTTGTTGGGAAACTATGTTCTCTCTGCAGATAGGCAAAATGTATATTATAAAAAAGCTACAGCAATACGAGCAAAAATTACACAAACATTTGCTATTGCCTTTGAAAGATGTGACGTCATCGCAATGCCTGTCTGTTCTAGTCCTGCGTTTAAGTATGATGAGATCTTAGATCCAGTTTCGTTGTATTTGCAAGATATCTATACTGTGGGTATGAATCTTGCGTATCTTCCTGCCATTGCTGTTCCCTCAGGTTTCTCTAAGGAAGGACTTCCTTTAGGATTCCAACTCATCGGCCCACAAGGCAAAGATCAGCGCATATGCCAGGTAGGTTACAGTTTTCAAGAACATGCGAAAATAAAAAACCTCTGTGCTGAAAAATTTGCCCAACCTCTCGACAAAGGGAATAAATAATGGATACTACCTATGCAGATTGGGAAGCCGTTATTGGACTTGAAGTCCATGTTGAGTTGAATACAACATCGAAGTTATTCAGTTCTGCTCTAAATCGGTTTGGAGATGAACCTAATACCAATATTTCTCCTGTATGTACAGGCTTGCCTGGCTCTCTACCTGTATTGAACAAAGCTGCTGTGAGGAAAGCTGTACTTTTTGGCTGTGCTATCGAAGGGGAAATCTCCTTGCTCAGTCGTTTTGATAGGAAATCTTATTTTTATCCCGATAGCCCTAGAAATTTCCAAATTACCCAGTTTGACCATCCTATCGTGCGTGGGGGTCGGGTAAAAGCTCTCATCCATGGTGAAGAACGTTATTTCGAACTAGCACAAACACACCTGGAAGATGACGCAGGCATGTTAAAGCATTTTGGAGAATTCGCCGGTGTAGACTACAACCGTGCCGGAGTACCTCTCATAGAAATTGTCTCGAAACCTTGTATGTTTTGTACTGATGATGCTGTTGCCTATGTCACAGCACTCGTCTCCCTACTCGATTACTTGGGAATTTCTGATTGTAATATGGAAGAAGGCTCCGTTCGCTTTGACGTGAATATCTCTGTCCGCCCTAAAGGATCCCTAGAACTTCGGAATAAAGTAGAGATCAAAAACATGAATTCTTTTGCTTTTATGGCACAAGCTCTAGAGTCAGAGAAACGTCGCCAAATCGATGAGTATCAAGCACAGCCAAATAAAGATCCCCGTACTGTTGTTCCTGGAGCTACATATCGCTGGGATCCGGAAAAGAAAAAAACGGTACTCATGCGTCTTAAAGAACGTACGGAAGATTACAAATATTTTGCCGAACCAGATCTTCCTATTCTTCAGCTTACAGAGGCCTATATTGAGGAGGTAGGTAAGACACTTCCTGAGCTTCCCTATGATAAATATCAGCGTTATTTAGAAACATACGGTCTTGCCGAAGACATCGCGCAAATTCTTATCAGCGATAAACATACAGCAGAATTTTTCGAAGCTAGTTGTCTTCATTGCAAAAATTATAGAGCATTATCCAACTGGGTGACAGGAGAATTCGGAGGGCGGTGCAAACTCCGAGGGTTAAAGTTGGCTTTCTCAGGGATTCTACCCGAAGGTGTTGCTGAACTTGTGAATGCTATTGACAACGGAACAATAACAGGAAAGATCGCCAAAGATATCGCCGACATCATGATGGAGTTTCCAGGAAAAAATCCGAGGAACATTTTGGAAGAAAATCCTAGCCTTCTTCCTATGACGGATGAAAGTGCCTTACGTACAATTATCATTGAAGTCGTCGGCATGTATCCAGAGTCTGTCTCAGACTACAAAAATGGAAAAACAAAAGCCTTAGGCTTCTTAGTTGGACAGATTATGAAACATACAGAAGGAAAAGCTCCTCCTAAAAGAGTCAATGAACTTTTGCTTAACGAACTTAGTAGGGATGAGAAAAAGTCATAACAAAAGATTTTGCTTTTAGGAATCCAGAATTCACTTAATCTTCATCACTTTTTATATCTTCATGAAAGGGATTCAACTTTGGGTTATATGGTTTGGGGGAAGGGTTTCTCTTCTTTTCCTGTTCTTTTTTCGGATTTTTTTCACTAAAAGGATTAGTGTCGTCCTCAGAAGTGTCGTTATCTTCTTGTTGTTGCTTTTGTTGGTGTGAGTCTTTTGTGGATGAGGAGGTCCTTGAGGAAGGAGTCACACGAATTCTTTTTTGAAAACCCGTTCTTTCGAATGGTTGAGAGAGGAAAGGAGTTGTGGTAGGAAAGTTCCCGGGGTGAGTGCTGGGGGAACTGTCTAGGGGATAAAAGTTTGAAGAAGAAGATGGATCGGAATGTCGCCTTGACGAGAAATTATGTCTGTTTGTCTGGGGGGAATCCCCTGATCTTATGATTTTGGTTTCTGTAGTGTCTGTATCGGAATCGGAGCTTGGTGGTTGTATTATCACTGCATTATCTCGATCTGTTTTAGGACCGTGATGGATGAGTGCTTGTGTCTGGTGTTTCACATTCTTCTTTCTTGCATGCCGCCTTGCTATTCGATTCTGCTGTTGGCGGTGAGCAGTGCTAGCATAGTCTTTTTTCTTCTCTTCGTCGATTTTTTTCTTATCTTTAAGCTTTGGAGTGGCAAGGATGGGTTCCGCGGAGGACTCCATTTTTTTCTGAATTTTTCGCAACATTTCCATACGAAAATAGTTTAAAGTGATCTTATTTAAAGTTAAAAAGAACAGGCCTATAGTTAGGAACCCCATGATGAATTGGGGGTTGGCAAATACTAATGCCGTGCCTCCAGCACTGAAATATGCAGAGGCTATAAGAACAGCAGCAATTCCCAGGACGATAATAGGGAGGAGAAGTGCCGTGATAATGTCAGCGATCTTTTTTGCTTTTGGTGTAGAGGCTATGTCAGAGACGAGGAGAGTAACGCCTAACGCTCCCATAATGAACCCAGGAATAAGGGCATAGAGTAGTAATCCATTTCCTTGTGTGGCAATGAGGATAGAAATAATGGAGATAATCGCAATAGCAATCAGGCAAATATCATAGACATACTTTAACTTGGGATAACGATCAGGAGCCGTTAAAAAGGAATTCCATCGGCTTGCCGATGAGGTTTTTAAGTGTTGTGTTATTCCCTCGGTCTTAGGTTGCTCAGAAGGAACAGAGGCGGCTCTCTGGGGGGAATACAAAGGATTGATAGGATATTGACTCATATCACCAACTACAGGTAGAGATGGTAACAGTTGTTTAAGTTCTCCTAAAAGCTTAATGAACTGTTAATTATTGTTTATAATGAATAGAGATTGATTATAACATGTTGCCATTATTTATTCAGATTAGTTTTATCTTTTTGTTCTCTATAATTATTTTTTAGCGCTTTTTGCTGGAAGTTTAAGTAAGATCTTAACATAAGTAAAGCAATATAAATTTTTCTTGACATTTTTTCCGCAAATTCCTATCATCCAACAAGTTCTTCTTCAGAAGTCAAAGGAACGTGATCAGAAGCAACCACAGGCCATGGATGGACCTTTTCCTCAGGTTCCTTAGGTAAAGGAAATAGATTTTTGTGTACCTGAAATAGCGTAGCACTCGTACCTACTGCAATAAGAATACCCAAAGTAAGGAATACAACTTCAGGAGGAATGAAGATCATACTGAAGATTGTAGTAATAAATAGCGCAAGGACAAGTAGGCTAAGCAACCATGCAATGAGATAGGGCAATGTTTTCAGGAAGCTTTTTGTTTTGATTCCTATCCAAATAGCCCGGATCGGTAAAGAAGTAAGGGCAAAGGCAGAGGCTAAGGGTATAGTAAGGATCTTCAAGGGTCCTAAAGCCACGGTAGAAATAATCTCAGCAGCTAATGCCACTTTAGGCCAATGTGCAGCGTAGTGTTGAGCTTTGTGGGCTAAAATGCGTTCCGGCATGATACAGTCAAGATACAGATTAGCACCTTGGTTGAAAATACTACATAAACTCATATCTGCCTAAGATAGATGATTTTAAGTAAAGAGCTTACAGTGTAAGTAGTCTAGTGTTTTTGAACAATGGAAATATCTAGTAAGCTTGGGCTTTGCCCTTAGACTAAGAACAAAAAGATAGGAAAAAAGCTTTGAGAAGAAAGCAGGACACTTAGAATGTTATCTTCGCTGAACCACCAAAAAATGCTGAAGATTTGAAAGGATAGATAAGTTTATTTTTATTGTGGTCATTAGCAATGGAAATATCTTTCCCCAAAGACCAGCCATAAAAGCCTTTAATGAAGCTTCCCGACCAAGGGGTGAGCTTCACATTCCCTTCAATTTCACGACCTTGGTATTCAAAGATGCCTTGAGAGTAGATCGATTCATTTTTGTGAAGTTTTTTACGAAATCTTGTTAAACGGTACGCAGCCCCCAACTGACAGACTGAAGTGGCGTGATAATCAATAGAAAAATTTATAGGGTAAATGCAATTTACTGTGAGCTTATCAGTGGCTCTGTAACTTGCCCCTGCAAGAGGCCACGCTTTTTCTTGATGTAATCCAGTTTCGTTGATCACACCAAAAACAAGAGAAAGCTTGCCTGTAGCTTGGTATTTTCCAGAAAGGACAGCTTGATAAAGACCATAGCTTGCTTCGATATTTTTAGGATCGAAGAGACCGGAGCACATGATAGACCACTGCCAGTTCTTCATGGATAAGGTATAGGCTCCTAAGGAAAGCAAGATATAGTTATAGTAAGACGCATCCTCAAAGATAGATACTCCTACAAGTTCGGGACCCAGGGGCACTACAGGATGAGAACTTTTCCAGTGGATAGCAGCTCCTATGTATCCTGTGGAGAATAAAAAACCCGACTGCGTTGTTATGGGAAGAGTACATAAGAATGTAGCGTCATGTTGGCAGTATCCTAAAGTTTGCTCAGGGAACTTTTTAAATTTCGCATCATGAATTTTTAGGTATTGTGCCTGACAAGAAAAAGGACGTGGAGGGGGATTTTCACACGTTTCTTGATCTATGCCACAGATGTCTTGAAAAATAAAAACCGGAGAGGAGAATATATGGCCCACAAAAGTAACTATATGGAATAGGAGTTTGAACATCGTGTAGATTCTCCAACTTTGTGGAGGATACAGAACTCTCTAAGTAAAGAACTTTGCATCCTTGTTGCTTTGTGCAAGAAAAAACAAAGTATAGTGAATTTAGGGATTACTATCTAACAATTTTCCTTTTTGAAAGTTTCTCTAGAGGCTCTTATGTACTAAGAAAAACATCCGCTATAACTTTAAATTTTTATGCTGATTTCTGAAAAGGTCTTGAAATGGGTTTTGCATAACTTAGTAAGGATGTCACGACCATGTTCTCGTAAAATTGCTTTTCCCACAGCGTGCACTCGAGAGCCCGCTCCTTTAGGGAGTAGAACTTTATAGAAACTTTCAAGTTTAGCTATTGTAGTAATAAAAGCTTCCCGCGCTAAGATTGAAGCAGCAGCAACGACAACGTCTTGTTCAGCATGAGTTTTTTGTATTAGCGTAATGTCTGTATTTTTTTTCTTTAATGCTTGTAGAAGAGTGTATTCTGAAGCAGCAAATTGATCTGAGATAGCAAAGACTTCACCTGCAGGTCGTGGAGCAAGATTGTCGATAACTGTGGCGTGACCCCAAGCTAAAAGAGCATTGAGGTTTTGAAACTTCGTATAGAGTTCATTATATTTTTCTGGATAGAGAGTGATGACATCATAAGTACAAAAGGAACGTATTGTTTTAGCTAATGAAAGGATTGTGGTGTCGCGTAACGTTTTGGAATCTTGTACTTTAGTATTATAGAGCTTTTGTAAATTCTCAACATTGACGCCATAAACTCCCGCAATGCATAAGGGTCCGAAAAAATCTCCTTTCCCCGATTCGTCGACGCCTATACGTGGGCGAAGATCTTTTTCTATAAGGTTATGAGTAAAGGTATACAGAATCTCTGGCTCTAAGAAGAACTCAATAAATTCTTGAGAGCCTTTACCTTGAACAACAAGTTTCCCTGAGGTGTATAGAGTACAAGTCACTAAAGAAGAGCGAGCTTGGAATACAGTGTTTTGTGGTTGAGAAAAGTTAAAACCTTTTTCTTCGAGTTTTTCTTTTAGAAGAACCTGAGAGGAAAGCGTTAAGGTAGTAACAAAGGGTGTCGACATAAAAAATAGCCTATCAATTCCAGGCTAATCCTTGCAGTATTGCTATTCTTAAGTAAGAACTCAGCTTGTAGGAGTGTTTAGCCCTAGATTTTCCTATCATTTATACTGTATAAGAAGGACGATTTCCAAGTACAAATTAAAGAGCATTCTATATATTTTTATAAATACCCGGAATGCAATGTAGTATAGTATTTTTCTTGCTATGTTGTCAGAAGAGCAGGAGGAGAGTCTTATTGGAAAAGTCGGAGCTGTATTCGTCTTTGAAAGAATTAGATTAAAGAGGGCAAAGCTATCCTATGAAACAACATATACATAAAGAACTTCTACATTTGGGTGAAGTCTTTCGCACATGTCGCGAATCGCGATCTCTGTCATTAAGGGATGTGGAAGCCGCGACTTCAATACGTTACTCTTGCTTAGAGGCTATAGAACAGGGATATTTGGGAAAGCTCATTTCCCCTATTTATGCACAAGGATTCATTAAGAAGTACGCTGCGTATTTAGGGTTGGACGGAGAAAATATTCTTCAGGAACATCCCTACGTCATGAAAATCTTCAAAGAATTTTCCGATCATAATATAGAAATGCTTCTAGACCTTGAGTCTATGGGAGGGAGGAACTCTCCAGAAAGAGCTATCCACTCATGGGCAAACCTCTGGTGGGCAGGGCTTATTGTTGTCGGTGGCATGGCATTATGGTGGCTAGGGTCGCTATTTTCTATTCTTTAGTTTAATTTTGATCCATCTCCTCCCCAAAACCACATGCGCATAGATTAACCTAAGAATATATGTTGAGTTTTTATTGCTTGTTGTAGTAGTCGTTCTTGCTCTTGAGGATTCCAACAAACATCGTTATTGTCATTGTCATCTGATTTAGGGGTTGGCCCTAGTGTAGCACCATCTGAATGATCTGTAGAAGAAAAACCACAGTCAGCAACTAAAGATTCTAGACTACCACCCCGGCCGGTTTTAATTTTGTCACTGATTTTTAACTTCATTATCAATTGATTTAATACTTTTGTCCAAGGGTTATTCAGATCGTCAGGGTCAAATGGTGTTTCCCCACTTAAAGGATCTAGAGGGAGGTATCCCTGAATAAGAAGACATAGCAGAAGAAGTGAGTTGAATACATTTAATTCGAGGCTGAGTCCTACGCCAGGTATCGTAAAGAGATCCGTATGGTCATGTATAAGTGCTACTAAAGCTTTCAAAAGAGTTGCGACTACGGATTTAGCTCCAACATGTCCTAAAGGACCCTGATAGCTAGGATCATAGAGACATGTAACTTGAAGGTGAGATAAATTTTTCTCTAATTTTCTAGGATTTAACTTACATGTAGAACGGCAATCTGGATTGTAGTGAGAAGGAGAAATATCGGGCACGGAAGTAGGAGCGGTAGGCTCCCCTTCTCCTGGGGAGGGAGGCTGTAGAATCCAACATACCGGGGGTTCTCCTGGTCTAGGGGATATTTCCGCCTGTCTTACGGCAGACACGAGGGGGCTATCAGGATTTGGAGCTTTACCTGAATCGCTTAATAGTTCCGTTAGCGTGTTTCCCATATTCTTAGATACCAGTGACTTCAGGTTCCCCTGTGCCTGCTGACAAGCATTTTCTAATTGGTTCTTTTCGCTATCAGAGAGTGGGCGTCCTTCGGCCTGTACCTTCTCACAGATACCTGAGCATTTGCAGAGGGCCTGATAAAGACAAATGGGCCCGAATTTTTCTCTCAAACTTTGCAAATACAATGCTAGAGAATCCTCATCAGGAAGCATGGGCGGATTGAGAAGACAGATACAACAGCAATGCCAAAGCCAGTTTAACCCACGAGGACAAGTTTCCTCACACCAAGGAGAACAAGTGTCATCACAATACCGCCCGGTGCGCTGTACTTGGTTCGAATTAAGTAAGTTTGATAATATCTTTCCACCCCCAGATATTATATCCAATAGGGTGGTCTCTCCCAGCGAAAACCCGAATTCCCTAGTTCTTGACTTCGGTTGTTGAGTTACGGGTTGAAGAGGTATGTTTTCCACCTGCTCAGGATTATTGTCGTGTTGTTCGCGATAATAACAATCTAGATTAGGAAATCCACATGACATGATTATTTCTCCTTGAGAATTTTTTTAGAAATCTTGGTGAAAATAGGCAAAAGCTTAACTGACCTGTTCCAAAATATGGTACAATCTAACTGAATATTTGTGAATCAAGTTGTTGATATTGAGTGGAAATGACGAGCTCTCTACAAAAAATACAACTAGGGGAAAGAAATTTCTTTTTATATTTTCTGGTGTACAAATTCTTACAAAAACAGCGGTTTAAACTTACCTGGCTTTTAAAGCGATTCATTGTCTAGAGGCTTCTGAAGAAAGACGTAAATTGAAAAATTTTCTAAAAATATCCTGAACAACCGAGTTTAATGTTCCCTATAGGTTTGATTGAGAGGTTGATCAACTCAGCGGGTCGCCATAGAGACCTAAGAATAACGAAGTTACATGTTGTGAACATTCTAGAAGGCGGTATTCTAGAGTTGTATCTTCATCTTCATCGCTGCTTTCCTCTGACGTTATTAAATTTACATTTTTTTTAAAATTTTCAGCAGGTGTTAATGTCTCAAAGCTAAACTTACGCGATAAAACACATTTAGAGCGTGTAGACAATAAGCGCTGCGAATGGTAGCAATATTGCATTTGTCTAAATAACTTCACAATAGGATCAGCGGGATTATTGTGCTCTACTTGAGATAAGCCTTTCTGATCTAAAGGAACGTAGCCTAGGCCTATTAAGAGAATAACGATTGTGTTCCTAAAATCACAGAGATTATAAAAGAGGCTTCCTCCTGAGGATGAGTCTTTGCTTACTTTCTGTAGGAAAGTATTCATCATGCATATTAGTAGATAAGAGAAAGGACCCAAAGGACCTGTATCTCCTGTTTTTAGGTTCATGACTTGTAAGTTTTCTAGATATTTTTCCAGTGGTTTTGATTTGTATTTTGTATATCTACATTGAGTATCTGTTAATATGTTTTCTTCTTGAGAGAATATTGCTGTTGCTGAGCCTGTGGAAGAGGAGGGCTGCGCTGTTGTAGGGGAAGGCTGTTTTTCAATTATCCAACAGTCAGGTATGGGAGGGGAGGGCTTTTTAGGATGCTCCCAACTTCTTCCTGCTATGACTTCGAGGCATGTTCTTATGAAAGGACTGTCTAGTTCAAGGGCCGATACGCTTTCAACTCCTTTATACCAGAGGTTCTGGGTACATTGTAATAAAATCCCTTGAAGGCCATCTTTAGTATCTTGGCAACACTGGTTAAAATTCTCTATTTGCTCTTCTGTTAGGGAAGTTCCATCTAGTGTGAGTTTGCGTAGGTTCAAGCGCATGCTTTTAGCAGCTGTATTAACAGCAACCGGACCATACTTTGTATTGAAGTTGTTAACTACTTCAGGAACATTGCTTGTGGGATTCATACAACAGTTCTTATACAATCCACAAATGAAACGTCCGAAAAAACCACAATGCCTATCACATCTGTCTGAGCATGTATTATAATCGCAACCCTCACTTTGTGTTTGCAGGTCGTCTTCAGTTGACAGGATACTTTGCATTGCTATTCCTGTATTCTGTATTGCTTTGATTAAGTTTTCTTTAGTTTGCAATTGTGGTTTTTTGGTTACTTTTCTTGAAGAAGGTTGTGGTGTTTGTACAGAGGAGCTTGTCCCTTCTCCAGGATCGTCTTCTATTATTGTTGTAACTGGCATCCATCCACCCCGGCGGCAGTCCTTAATTTGCATCCATTCATCAGACGGGTCCTTAAGATGATAATACAAAGAATGATGATATATAGGATAATGCGGGAAAACCATAGTACACCCCCTTTAAAAATTGTTTTAGTTTATTTCACTATTGTTAGACGCTTGTGTTTGTTAGCCCGTTATTGGATATAACAAGCTATGGATTTGCTCGGGAAGAACAACGAGAAATTTCTAAGCAAGCTTTGTTATGAGAAAGTAGAGAGGCCAGGTTCATAGGCCCCGTTGTTTTTGTCCCAAAGTTTTTTAGAATTTTCTAACCGTCTCTTTATTAGAGTAAGGCAGAGAAAATTAAGGTGGAGCATTTTCTAATGTATAGGCTTCGTACATGAAATAGCTGTCCAGAATGACTGGGAAAAGGGCGAGAGCATTGTCTACATATATTTTGGGCACTTTCTTTGAAATTTGAATAAATTGAAGCAATGATTTTGTAAAAAATTTTTTCAAGTCCATACTGTTCCTATATTTTTTATAAGATTTAAGATTGCTGTTGGAATTCAACCACCAAAAGAAAAAGTTTTGTGCTTTCTATGTTAAGGTTTTCTCTTAAAATTGTTTAAGATTTCTTGATAACGTATCAAGAAAATAAAAGCCTAGACTGGATTTTTTCTTATTGTTTTTTTAAAAAAAATTTATAAACTTTGGGTCCTGGATTTGCTTATGGGTGCTTATGTTAGGATTTCGAAAACAAATCGCGAATTTTAGCCTAATAGTCTTCGGAATTGGTAACATACTCTGCGCTCCTATAGAAGCAAGTAATGAAAACAAAAAAATTTCCATATCAATCATCTATTCTTTTAACCAAGTCTTTCCTTATCTGAAACATGAAGATAAAGACACTTTGATTTGTTTTGATGTAGATCGTGGGTTATTGCAACATCGCCATTTTGGAAGTCCTGCGTGGTATGAGCAACGCCGCGTAAAATTAACACAAATCTATAAAGATGATGTTGAAGCCCAAAAACGTACAAGAGAAGAACAACTCGCTATAGATACTTTTCGAAAGAGAGTATGTTTAGAGAAAACCATTCCGCAACACTTCGCCACCCTTATTCAAGACTTTCCTTGTCGCGTATTGGGAATCTCTTTTCTTGGCCCTAATGCTGTTTTTACTACCATTCAAAGCTTATTACAACAGAAGTTAGATTTTTCTCAAAATTCTGTGTCATTGGTAAACTTCTTTTTAGAAACTTTTCCGTTGCCTTCAATGTCCGCTCTATTTTATCAAGGTGTGCTTTTTTGTGCTAGAACTTCAGTAGAAGATGCTTTCCAACAGCTAAGGACTCAGTTGAACCTCACTGTGAAAAAAGTGATTTTTTTGAGTGATGATCCCGGAGTCATTCGAAGTTTGGGTGCGGCTTGTGTGAAACAAGGATTAAAATTCATAGGACTCGTGTATTACCCAGCCACTGAGAGCCTTTTCTCTTATAGGTATCCATATTCTACAGCTGCTGAAATGCAGGAGAGACAGGCTCTGGAGATAATTTCAGATGAGATCGCACAGTTAGCGTTAGATTCTCTTCCTAGAAATAGTTAAATAGTTATGATTCAAAATAAGCCCTAAACATTCTCTCTCTCCCCCTGAGGATGTTTAGGGCCCTTTTTTCGATGCTCTATTCTCGAAATTTAAACAAAGAAATCCCTGATTTCTAAGATATTCTTGCTTTATAAAAAAAATATTTGCTCCTAAACTCCATCCCTATACAATGTCGCTGTTCATATTGCGATGATATATTATGCGATGTTGTCTTCTGATTGCCTTAGGAATGTGTTTATGTCGTGAACCTCTTGTTGAAGCTACGATAATCAAAGTTTCTGATATTCAAGTAGTGCATAGGTATGCAAAAGAAGGCAGTTTAATTTGCCTTGGTATCGATGACTCTCTAGTATTTCCTAAGCAGATGCTGGGGCAAACAGTGTGGTTCAATCATAGAAATCAGGAATTGATGGCTGATATGACAGCCGCTAACGCTAAAGAGAAAGCATTGTGTGAGTGGATGGGAATTGTTTTTTTAGCAGATTATGAACTTGTCCATCCCCAGGTTTCTTCTTTTTTTTTACAATTAGCATCCACGTCGGCCTATATCTTAGGAATCTCCATACGCCCACTTCCTCTTGTAAGTAGAACGTTAAGTGTTTTGCAGTCTTTGGGATTAGACTTCACTTCTTGCACAGCAATACAAAAGAGCGAGGGAATCATTCCTCATGTCAAAACTCAAGATACGCCTATGAAAGTGATGACAATAGAAAACAACGTTTTGTTTACAGGAAGCATGATTAATGGTTTATCTATGGATGAAGTGCTAACAGCTTTCTTAGATACATTGTCAGTGTATCCTAAACAAATTGTTTACGTAGATTCCGATGAGAATCGCTTGAAATCTGTAGAAATCGCCTGCCGATGGGCAGATCTTTACTATGTAGGGATACTCTATACCCCGGCAGTAAAACGCGTAGAAAACTATGATGCCAGGCTTACTGTCATCCAGTGGGAGCAACTTCTGAAGTGTTTTTCTGATGATTACTATATGATGTTGTTAAATTCTATAGCACCCTCTGTTATTGGAAACATACCTGAATAGTTTTTTTAATCATCAACTTGAAAATGGTACACCTTATTGCTTACCTCAAGTGTCTTCATTGTGTTAAGTTCAGGTTTTCTCTAATGTTATTTGGTAGGTACAAGGTTCGGAAGAGAAGGGATTCGAACCCCCGGTTCCTTACAAGAACTTCTGATTTCGAATCAGACGCATTCGACCACTCTGCCACTCTTCCTTAGGCTCCAATGTAGTGTAGAGAATCTTGGTGTAGGAAATCAAGAGAAAGCCATTTTTCTTACGCCGCAAAATCTCAAGAAAGGGGATGCGTATTCTTGTTTTTCATTTAAGGAGGAGACTGTTGCTTAATGTATTTATGTTTAGGGCATTATATTTTTCAAGCTCTTCTTTATACCGAAAAAAGGGACTAGAAATGGTTAGAGATTTCTAAATAAAAGATTTATTAAATAATAATAGGATATTTATTTAAAAAAGATATTAAAAGTGTATTTTTTAATTTAAAATAGAATATAGACTTTTACTTTTTTATTATACCATGTCCGAACCCTTGTATACGAATAAGCTCATCGCAGAAAAATCCCCCTATTTGCTTCTCTACGCTCATACTCCTGTGAATTGGTATCCTTGGGGGCCCGAAGCTTTTCACATCGCAGCAATTGAAGATAAACCTATTTTTTTATCTATAGGTTGCACACAATCACGGTGGTGCAGGGTTATGCTCCAGGAGAGCTATACAAACCCTGAAGTGGCTGCGATGTTGAATGAGTACTTTGTTAATATCAAAGTAGATAAAGAAGAACTTCCTCACATTGCTAAGCTGTATTGTGATTTGGCTCAGATGCTTTCAGTATCTGGAGGACAGCAAGAGGGAACTGCTTGGCCTTTAAATGTTTTCCTCACACCCGACCTTTTGCCTTTTTTCTCTATAAATTATATCGGAGTGGAAGGAAAACTTGGCCTTCCCTCATTTCCCCAAGTGATCGATAAACTCCATTTGATGTGGGAAGATAGCGAAGAAAAAGACATGCTTATTCATCAGGCGATGAAAGTTACGGAAATTGCCTCATTCTTAGAGGGATGTTTCAGAAAGGAACTTTTAGAAGAGAGCGCGTTGCGTCAAACTGTAGAAGCTTTATATCACGATATCGATGGTCATTATGGAGGCATAAAAGCCTTCCCTAAACGTACTCCCGGATTATTGATAAGATTTTTTTTAAGATATGGAAATGAATATCAAGATAGCCGTAGCATATTTTTTGCAGAGCGCTCTTTAACTAGGATTGCTGCAGGAGGAATTCGAGATCATATTGGTGGTGGGGTGTATACGTATACCATAGATGATAAATGGTTAATTCCCTGTTTTGAAAAACGCCTTATAGATAATGCTCTTATGGCTTTGAACTATTTAGAAGCTTGGGCCTATACCAAGAGAGAGAGTTATTACTCTATAGGACAGCAGGGGCTTTCCTATATCCTTTCAGAACTTTATGATGGGGACGTAGGGACATTCTATAATTCGGAACAAGCGGAAAACTGGGGAGGTGAAGCAAAAAATTTCTATACATGGTCAGGAGAAGAAATCCGTAATGCTCTAGGTCCTAATGCTGAACTTTTCTGTGAATATTATGGCATTTCCCGTGAGGGATTCTGTAATGGAAGGAACATTCTTCATATCCCCGCGCATATTGAACTTAAGGAAATTGCGGAGAAATATCATTGTTCTGTTGAAGAATTTGAAGAGATGCTAGAAAAACTCCAAGGAATTTTAAAAAGTCTTAGAGATCGGAGAACTCTTCCATTAAAAGATGATCTATCGTTGTCTTTCAATAATGGTTGGATGATTTATATTTTGGCTCATGCAGGCCGTTTGCTGGGAGAGTTTCATTATATCCACATTGCGGAGAAATGTGGAAAGTTTGTCCGCGACTCTCTATACAAGCATCCTACTCTATTGCGTCGGTGGAGAGAAGGCGAAGCCAAGTATCGGGGAGGGTTAGAAGATTATGGTGCTTTAATCCTAGGTTCGTTGGCTCTCTACGAATCTGGCTGCGGAGCTTGTTGGTTGAGTTTTGCAGAGGAACTTATGCAGGAAGTATTGATTTCTTTTCGTGCAGAAGGCGGAGGATTTTACAGTACAGATGGACAGGATACCACGTTGTTAATTAAACAATCTCCTTTTGCTGATGGAGAGTCCATCTCGGGAAATGCTTTGGTATGTGAAGGGCTACTTTCTCTTTATCTCCTTACAGAAAAAAAACATTACTTTACCCATGCTGAAGAGATCTTACAGCTCGCACAAGCCTATTGGCATACGCATAAATTTTCCTCTCTAGGTCATCTTCTGGCAGCACAGAATTACTTTTCCCGACAACATAAAAAAATTCTTATTTCCTTGGGAAATGAACACGATCGCAAGGCAATCTTCCAGTGCTTTTCCGGACTTTTTCTTCCCCACATTTCCATAGTCTGGATGACAAAAAAAGACAAAGACATTTTAGAAACCGTCCTTTCCAAATATGAACACAGTCTCATTCCCCAGGAAAACCAAACCACTTCTATCCTTTATGTTTTAGACGCGAATCAAGGAAGAAAGTTTCAAGATCTTGAAGCTTTCCGTAGGTACCTAGCATCATCTTAAAGGTTCTCTTTCTTTCTCCAAGCAGGGAAAGATGCTTCTCTAAGTGGTCAAAATTTGGATAATCCCTTATAGTAAGTCCTTAGGTAGATGAAAAATCCAAGGTAGTAAGTTATGAAATTACAGCAAACCCTGAGTATCCTGTCTTTAGTGGGTCTGATCTGTTCGCTGGGATTCCCCATAGGATACAGCAATGAAACTTCTGCAGTGTCTTCAAGTTATGAAAATGTATTTGACTCTAAGAAGGAGGCTGATCCCTCAGGGCTAGTCATCCATAACCGCGTTTTATTTAAAGTTAATGAAGACCTTGTCGTCACTACATTAGATGTGATCCAAAAGTTAAACCTGCTTTTCTATACTTCTTACCCTCATCTTATAGATTCATTTCCTGCACGCTCGCAATATTATACGACTATGTGGCCTGTAGTCGTAGAGTCTGTAATTGACGAGTTTCTCATGGTTGCGGATGCAAAAGTTAAAAAAATCGGTATCGATCCTACAATTGTCAACCAGGAAATCGAAGAGATATTTGGTAGAGATCTCTCTTCTTTCTATGTCCATTTTGATATGACTCCCGAAGACATTTTTAAGGTGATGGAACGTACACTCACAGCACAAAGGGTTGTGGGAATGATGGTCCGTTCTAAGGCGATGTTGAAAATAACCCCGGGAAAAATTCGTGAACACTACAACCAGCTATCTGAAGAGGCTGCCCAAACCCCTGTATGGAAATATCGCGTAGTTACCCTTAAGGCAAACACAGAATCTTTAGCCAGCCAAATCGCGGATAAGGTGTTCACTCGGTTGAATGAAACAAAGACTTGGGATAAAGAACGTTTATCTGCTTTAGTGCTTTCTCAAGGCGGACAGATGGTCTGCTCCGAGGAATTTTGTCGTAAGGAACAGGAACTCTCGAAAAGTCACAGAATTGCATTAGAAGAAATTTCCTATCCCGACAAGCTTTGTAGTCTTCCTAGGGCACACAAATCTGGATTTAAGATCTATGTGTTGTTAGACAAATCTATAGCTTCTATAGAATCTTTGGATGTTATGGAACCTAGGATTAAGCAGCATCTTTTTGTTATGGAGGCCGAAGGTCTAGAGAAACGATATAAAGAGAAATTACGCAACCGTTATGGTTACGATGCCTCTATGATTGCTAAACTGCTTTCTGAAGAAGCTCCCCCCCTCCTTTCCCTGCTTTAGGAATCTTTACATGTCGAGAAGTTCTCGTGAGAAGTTGTGTCGCTTCCTTACCGAAGCACAAGGGAAACCAAAAAAAGGATTGTCACAAAATTTTTTAGTCGATAAAAATATTGTGAAGAAAATTGTCGCCACATCTCAACTTACACCTGGAGATTGGGTTCTTGAAATTGGTGCTGGATTCGGAGCTCTTACAGAAGAACTTATTTCCCAAGGCGCTCGCATTGTAGCTTTGGAAAAAGATCCACTATTTCTTCCCGTGTTGGAAGAACTTCCACTTGTTTTTGAAATTATTGATGCCCGTAAATATTCGCTTAACGATCTTAAAAATAAAGGCTGGGAAGGAAAAGGAAGAGTCATAGCTAACCTTCCTTACCACATTACTACGCCTCTACTTACAAAATTGTTCTTAGAAGCCCCTCACCTATGGACTACCTTAACAGTCATGGTGCAGGATGAAGTTGCCAGACGCATTACTGCACAACCCGGAAGTAAGGATTATGGTTCTTTGACTCTCTTTCTGCAATTTTTTGCTGAAGTGCGCTATGCGTTTAAAGTGAGCCCTTCCTGTTTCTTCCCTAAGCCTCAAGTTTACTCCGCTGTTATCCATATGGTGGTAAAAAAGATATTTCCATTGCCTGAGATGCTCTTAGTCCCTTTTTTTGCTTTAACCCGAACTGCTTTTCAGCAACGAAGAAAGCTACTTACAAATACCTTGAAAAATCTCTATTCTAAAGATGAGGTAAGTCGTGCACTTCATGAGCTTGGACTTCCTGAAAAGGCCCGTCCTGAGATTTTGAGTCTTCATGATTACCTCACACTCTTTCAGTTTCTACATTCTTTGTGACGCATTTCTCTGCAAGAGAAACTATCTACGGAATTAGAAATATAGGCCAGTAGGACACGCATATATTTTGTGTTATCATGATTCCCACGCTAAAAAAGCGAACTTCTTAGTATCTCTGACTGACTGGCTGAAAACAAAATTAGACGTGCAATTCTCCGAAGATATGCTTTTTTGTTCGGAAGTTAAAATATGTCAAAATGCGGTTAAGTATGCTGACTTCATCAAGTCCGACAGTTTTCAGTAAACTTTCTTTATCTCCATGAGATAGGAATGTATCGGGGAGCGCGAAATGAAGAAGGTCGACTTTGAAACTACATACTGCAACAAAATCATTAAATTCTGAAGCAAGCCCTCCATGGATTACGTGTTCTTCTATAATGACAATTTTTGTATGATTCATGAGTAGCAAACTGAAGAGGTCTTTGTCTAAAGGCTTTATAAAGACAGGATCAATGACGGTAGCGGAAATACCATAGGCGAGAAGCTGATGTTTAATGGATAGAGCAGTGAAACATAAAATCCCTAGGCCAATAATTAAAATATCTTCGCCTTGTGAGAGAATCTCTGCAGTCCCCGGGGAACGTAGAAGGCGTGCATCAATGCTGATGGGGTCCTGAAGAGAGGCAGGTACATTAGGATAGCGGATCGCACAGGGAGCACACCATTGGAGTGCAGAGTAGAGCAATTGTTGGAATACAATGCTGCTTCTAGGTTGGGAGATAATCATGCGTGGCATAGCACGTAGAAAGCTCATATCATAAATCCCATGATGACTCCGTCCATCATGATAGGCTAACCCCGCACGATCAATAGCAAAGATTACAGGAAGATCTTGCATACACACGTCATGGAAAACATTATCTAAAGCACGGTGTAAAAACGTAGAATATATAGAGCAAATCACGGAGTTGCCAGCTTTGGCAATTCCTGCGGAGAAAGTGACCGCGTGGCCTTCAGCAATGCCTACATCAAAAAAACGCTCAGGGAACCGCTTCTTGAAATCCTCAAGGCATGATCCCAAAGACATTGCTGGCGTGACGATATGAAGACGTGGGTACACTTCTCCAAGTTCGCAAATTGTTTGTCCAAAGATATTAGGGAAAGAAGCTTTAGGCTTGACAATGGGAAGGTGTTTTGTAGGCTCTTGAACATTAAAGTTGGTGCTGACACCGTGGTATTTCGTAGGGTTGTCCTGAGCTTGCTCCAACCCTTTGCCTTTTGTTGTGCATACATGCAGTACAATAGGAAAAGGAAGGTCGCGCACTGCTTGTAAAATAGTAACGAGTTTTTTTAAATTATGTCCGTCCACAGGTCCGACATACGATAATCCGAATTGCTCAAAGAGTGGAGCAGGACAGAAAAAATTCTTAAAGGATTGGGAGATTTTATGGCTGCGCTTAGCTAGGTTATCACCATAACGGGGAATTTTAGTCAGCCACTTCTCAATTTGTTTTGTGAGTTTATTTATCGTAGGATGATGAATCCACGGGGAGAGAATCTGCGACATTACTCCAACGTTCTTGGATATTGACATGTTATTGTCATTCAAAATGACAATAAATTTCGAAAGATCAGCAGAGATATTATTTAATGCTTCTAGCGTAAGACCACAGGAAAACGCAGCATCGCCAAGAATAGGAATGACATGGGTCTGGGATTCTTTCAGGGTGGTTTTTGCTATTCCCATAGCTAGGGATAACGCTGTTCCTGCGTGACCAGAAAAAAAAAGATCGTGGTCGGTTTCTAAAGGATTGGTAAACCCACTCAGACCCCCGTCATGGCGAATGTTGTCAAATTTTGACGTGTTCCTTCCTGTGAGGAGTTTATGGGGATAGGTTTGATGGCCTACATCAAAGATAAATTTATCTTTTGGAGAAGAGAATACATAATGTAAAGCAATGGTGAGCTCTACAATTCCTAAGTTAGATGCGAGGTGTCCCCCTGTCTGTGCTAATACAGAAAGAATACGTTCACGAATTTCCTCAGCTAACTGTGGCAACTGTGTTGCTGAAAGCTTTTTAAGATCTTTAGGAGAAAATATTTGATCTAAAAGAGGAAAGGATCGCATGCTCGTTGCTTTAACTATTCAAAATTCATAGAAAATATTTGTACCACAGGACTCCCTAAAGCATCTTTAACAAGACCTCCATCAGGTTGCACAGATAATAAATAACATTGCTGATCTTTGCGTAAAGCCCTATTCAAACTTTGATAAATCAAAGAAAACATTTTTTCATATGTAGCCAAAGCTATGTCAAGGGAGCCAAGAGTTTCGAGAGATTGTTCCAGAATCAGTATCTCTTGTACAGAATCTATGGAATCACATTGCGCCATGCTTGCTTACCTAAGGAACAAGGGTTTCCTCCTCATGAGTAGAACCTTCGTGGCGCCTATCCGACAACTCACGAACTCTCTGTTCTACCTGGCGGATTCGAGATTCGCAAATGCGCATTAAAACATCAGCTTCTTCATAAAGTGCCAAGGAAGCATCCAACGAAGTTGTAGACTGATTCATTAAATCTACAATTTCTTCTAGTCGCTGCATGGCTTTTTCAAAAGGAATTTCTTCCATAGCTAAGACTTCACAGATGTAAAACTAGAGGTTTCTATCACAGTAAGGAGAGCTTCTCCATCATGTAGCTGCACTCTTATACGAGCATCTAATTTTAAATTACTCACGGAAATAATAGCGGATTGGTCTTTAAAGTCAAAGAGCATTGCATATCCTCGTTGTAAAACATTTTTCGGATTTAACGAGTAAAGATTCTCTCTAAGTGCATGGTACCAAGCACGATACACTTCGTTACGTCGCTGCCAAGCCAGAGTAAAACTTTCTTTTACATTGGCATAATGTTGCTTCTGATTCTGTACGATATGGGTAACACGGAAAGCTAGCCGTTTATTTAACAAGGTTACAGTGTGTTTATGAGCAAAAACTTCTTGTTTCAGAGTCTCTTGTGCATGTCTGAATAAAGCTTGTTTATGTGCATAAGCTTGTTGTTGATAGTGTTGGTGTCTTAGAAGAGAGGAATGTAATTGTTGCTGCCAAAGAACGAGTTGTTGTGCATAACGTTGGGGATGTCGAGGAGCGCTACAACTTTTTCTCAATTGAGAAAAAGCTGCGCGGATAGAAAAAAGTTTATGATAAAAGGCTTGAGATAACATCTTCTGCAAATCGCGCAGACGGTAGCGTGTTTTAGAAATCAGATCTCCTTGTAGCCAACGTGATATGTGTTCATAACGCTGAAGGTAATAGACTACCTTGCTTTGCATTTCCTTGTTTACGGCAAGCTCTACATAATCGAGCTGTTGTTGTGCTGTGCGGTAAAACTCAGCACGTTCTAGAAATCGTCGCCAAGGATACAGCTGTTGTTGTTTTGCACTGAGAAATTGACGTGAATGGGAAAGTACATGGCGTAAACATCCCTCTAAAATTTGAATATGCTCTTCACTACTTTTACAAACGATCTCAGCAGCAGCAGAGGGAGTCGGAGCTCTTACATCCGCAGCAAAATCACATAGGGTATAGTCAGTTTCGTGACCCACAGCAGAAAGAATCGGTACATCACTTGCATGAATTGCCTTAACAACGATCTCTTCATTAAATGCCCAAAGATCTTCAATGCTTCCGCCCCCACGAGCGAGGATCAGTACATCGGCAAGACTTTCAGTATTCATGACCTCAATGGCTCGGGAAATTTCTCGTGCTGCTAAATCTCCTTGTACAGTAACAGGATAAATTAAGATTTTGTAATTGTAGGCACGTCGTGAAAGTATCTGCAAAATATCTTGAATAACGGCACCTGTGGGACTGGTAATGATTCCAATGCATTTGGGAGCAAGAGGAAGAGGTTTTTTCTTCTCCTTAGCAAAATAACCTTCTGCAGTAAGACGCTTTTTCATTTCCTCAAATTGTTGCAGAAGATCTCCTTCTCCTGCATACACCAAAGCTTGAGCAATAACTTGGTATTGACCTCGTGGAGCATAGACGGAAAGTTTGCCGTGGATGATAACAGCATCCCCATCTTTAGGACGACGATCGTAGTACTTACTTTTAAAATGAAAAAAAGCACCATGAAGAAATGCTTTGCTGTCTTTAATCCCAAAATAGAGGTGTCCACTAGGCTGTAAAGAGACATTGCTAAGTTCTCCCTTTACAACGATATGATAAAAATGAGATTCAAGCAGAGTCTTTATGGATTCTGTTAGATAAGCGACAGGTTGAGTAGGTATGGACATGAATAACTCTTTGGAGCACGCCACTTAATTAATGGTAGAGTACTTTGTTATAGAAAACTATCAAAAAATCATCAATCCTATTAAGGAAGAGAGAAATCAGGAGATGAAAAATGGCACGTACGCGTTATGTTTTGGGAAATTGGAAAATGCATAAAACCGCTCAAGATGCTAAAACTTACCTGTCTGTATTTTCTTCATTGCTGAAAGAAGATCCTGTGTCTTGTACGGTCGGTATTCTCCCGCCGTATACTGCTTTAAGTATTTGTGCTGAGGAAATCGCCAAAGAGCGTTCTTCTCTTTTACTGGGAGCACAAAACGTCTATTCAGCAACTTCAGGAGCATTTACAGGAGAAATTTCTTTGCCCATGTTGAAGGAATGGCATGTAGATCTAGTCTTGTTGGGCCACTCAGAACGTCGTCATATCTTTTTTGAAAATGATGCTTTTATTGCTGCTAAAGTTGAAGCTACAGTGCAAACAAATCTTTTGCCTGTCCTCTGTATTGGGGAGAGCTTAGACGTACGGGAACGGGGAAAAACAGAAGCCGTATTGCAAGAACAACTCCTCTTAGGGTTGGAGCGTGTATCTAACAATACAGAGATCGTGATTGCCTATGAGCCTGTATGGGCCATTGGCACGGGCAAGGTAGCTTTAGCCACTGATGTGCAACGCGTCCATGTTTTCTGCCGCCAAGTTTTGGCACGTAAGTTTTCTCAAAATGAAGCCGAACGGATCTCTATTCTTTATGGTGGATCAGTAAAAGCTGAAAATGCTCAGAGCTTGGGAGCGTGTCCCGATGTAGATGGACTGTTAGTAGGCGGTGCTTCCTTAGACCCACAACAATTTTTTCATGTCGCTAAAAATTTTTGTTTTTAAGAAAATGTTTAATGACTTAGCTAGCCTAAGCTAACTTCAGGATTTGTCCCCAGGGAAGAGAGAAGCGTAATCCTCATAAGATTCTCTCTTCTATTGAGGGTCTAACTGTTCATATTCCTTCTGCTAATGTACTTTCTGAAAAAAAACCTTGAAACACAGATTCTTTTTGGGAACCCCCTAGGTTTTTCTTTATCCTTTCCCAGATTTTTTGCTTTGAGTATATGTAAAGATAATAAAATTTCTAAAAGTAACCCAGCTGTTGTTTTTCTCGTACGACGATTTTTCACATAGTCAATAATTGGATTTTGTAAGAGAATGATAGGCAAATGCGTAGCTAGGAGTGATGGACTTTCTTAATGGACTTATGGAAGGCAAATCTAAAGCCCTAAAGGAATATGCAAACTGTATAGTAATTAAAATAACAACAGAATGTATGTCATTCTAATGAGTGTTTTAAGTGAGGGGAGTACTATGACGATTTTGTTTTACACATTTCTATTCATTTTTCTTCTCTTATGTGGAATTCTTTGTGGCCTAATCTTAATACAAGAAAGTAAGAGCATGGGACTAGGCTCGTCGTTTGGCGTTGATTCGGGAGATTCTGTATTTGGTGTTTCTACTCCAGATATATTGAAAAAAATCACTTCGTGGTGTGCTGTAGCTTTTTGTCTTGGTTGCTTACTTCTTTCATTTTCCACCTCCCTTTTAGGAAAAAAATTAGACGCTACAGAGTTTTCTCTAAACGTTAGTGACGGCGATGTTCTTCAGACTTCTGCACAGGAAACAGTTGTAGAGCAAGAAAACTAGTTACCACTCTGAATTCTCTCATACTTACACTATTGTATAAATAATTTTTGCTTAGTTTGATTTAAGATGTAGATGCATAGAATTGTGTTGTGAGTGTTTTTTTAAAAAATTACGAAGATAACAAATAGAATGAATTTTTTTATTTATTATGTTTGACAAGTATATTATTGCCTTTGACAAGGGATATGTGCGAAAATATAAAATTCGTAGAAAAGGAAATCGACTTATATGCCCGGTATATCTTCGGGATTATAATGATGTAAGCGTTTGCAAAACTCATGATTAGACGATTAGAATACTATGGTAGCCCTATTTTAAGACAAAAGGCCGCTTTGATTCCAGAAATCACAGGAGATATTCAGGATCTTGCTCGTGATATGTATGAGACGATGTTGGCACATAAAGGTGTAGGGTTGGCAGCTCCACAAGTAGGAAGAAGCTTAAGCTTATTTGTCATGTGTGTGGAAGGAGAAACAGAAGAAGGGGAATTAATATTTTCTAAATTTCCAAAAGTGTTTATCAATCCTGTATTGTCTAAGTTTGCGGAACAACTCGTCCTAGGTAAAGAAGGGTGCCTTTCTATTCCCGGATTGCGAGGGGAGGTTGTTCGCCCTGCTCAAGTTACCGTTACCGCTATGAACCTTACAGGACAAATGTTTACAGAGACCTTAGAGGGTTTCCCTGCACGTATCGTTATGCATGAAACAGATCATCTTCATGGCATACTTTATATTGATCGTATGGAAGAACCTAAAGATCCAAAAAAATTTAAAACTTTTTTAGAAAAAATTAAACGTCGTTATAATACCCACCTCGATAAAAGTAGTTTGGTCTCCTAGTGCTTGCCTAAAGTCACTATTTTTATATTTTGCTCTGGGAAAATGGGGGTGCTATTTATGAAATTTCTTAGATTTATCCAGTTTTAAAAAGAAGAAAAAGCGATTGTCCGCTTCACGTCGTTCGTAGACAGTATAAAGCTGCCAGTGTTCCAAAATTTTCGTACCAAGAATCATTTGGTATTCTAAATAATTCGGAGTATGTGAGCGATGCCAGCCATACCGTAAGGAAAGGTAATAACTCCAACACGGATGAGGACGAATAAATAATTTTCCAAGAATAAGATTTCTGCGATCTGATAATGAAGAGTTGAGGAGTTCTTTCAAAGGACGACTCACATCCAAAATAAAGTTGTTTCTATCACACTTAATTAAGCTATATTTGCTTCTATGGAGAGCTTCCAAAGTCATGGCAAGATGATCATTATTAATCCATTGCCAACGGACATTTAGGTGATCCCAACAATGTGTTTTCCATATCCATTCTACATCTGCAGATAGAGTATTTTTCTTCCCTAAGGGAAGGATCATCTTGCCTGCTGTTTTAGGAAAGGTCTCTTTAGTTGTAGTGTTGTTGAAAATATAGGTAGTCCAAAGTTTCGCAAATATTTGAGATTGTGAGAGCATAACCCTGCTGAATATTGATGAGTTCACACCCACTTGTAGAAGATGTAAAGAATGAAAGGCATCTTGAAGAGAGAAGATGTAATGTTCATGATTTTTAATAAGAGGACGGGTGGTTGTCATAAAGGAGATAAAGGGCTCTATAACATGATGCTTTTGTAGGTAAGTTTTATGTGCGGAGAAACGGTAGTCAAGCTTGAGTTTACCCGAGGCTTGGTAGTGATTTGAAGTATCTTGAGGAACATGGCTATAATAAATTATCGATCCAGAGAGTGTAGGAGTTAAGGTGCCTAGAGGGAGCTTAAAAGTCCTATAAATTTTTGGAGAAGTTGCTGCTCGTAAGGAAAAAAAATTTTCTCCTGAAATACGATTGCTAAAAGCAAAATTCAAATACCCGCATTCTAAAAGATTTTCAAAATAGATTCCTGTATTGCAAAGATGGAGAGGATATTGCTTGAGGATAAGATAAGGAAATTCTTGATTTACATTTTGAAAAGAGTTGACTTGTAAAGAAGATCTTAGACTTCCTTCGAAATATTTATCCCTCCAGGTAAAGACTACACGAGTAGGACCCGTATTCTTTAGTGCAAAATTATTAGGGAAAATATCTGCAATAGTTTCCCAGCTATCGCTCAGGTGGTAAGTGCCAGCGAAGTTGGCATGCTTGTAAGTAAAGGAGAAATCTCCATGCAGGCGATAACGGTCATGAGCTTCTGCCATATCGATAGCAAGTCTATGGGCATAGTAGCTCTTTATGTTGAAAATATTCTTAGGAGCGTGTTTTTGCGAGATGTGCATGTTGTACCCCATGCCAATGCCGTGTTTGAAAAAGCTATCTAAGAAGAAAGTAGAAGAAAAATATTTTTTTGAGATTGGAGAATAGCTGATCCCTAAATAAGAGCCAAGAAATCCCCCTGTTCCCCCGCGGAAATTTATAGGCGGCTTGGGGATTTCCATGGGCATGATTGAAAACGGAGGCAAGCAAAGTATCGGGACATGACATATTTTCAATGTGGTTTTGCCTATAGAAAGCAAGCCATCTGACGAGTACTTTAAGTAGTCCCCAGAAAGGCAAAGATCTTTTTTTTGCCCCTCCGAAGTGGAAATATAACCTTTACGGATAAGGATGGTTTCAGGAGTTAAGGTAATCATAGAACCTCCTAAAAACCATGGATAAATCGCAAAACGCCCATTAGTAAGGAGACACGAGTCGTTGTCTTCGTAGTATTCTAGATAATCACAGACGAGTGTTTTCCCTCGATAATTTACCATCACATTTCCATGGGCGATGATCTTGACCCCACGCTCTTTGGCACTCTCTACATAGGCTTTATTTGCTTGAATCCTTAGATTACTATGAACATTCACTACACCATCTTCTATGGTTAATATCCCTGTCATTCCTTTGAAATGGCTCAGATAAGAGTTTTTTTTCTTCTCAGCTTCTTTATAAGTCAAAGCATCTAGGGGCAGAGATGTAAAAAGAAAGGCAAAAAGAAAAAAAGCGGGGAGATAACATTTCATATACAAGTGTTCTGTTTACTCCACGATTTTCATGAGCAATCCTGCTAAGATAGGAAAGTTTTTCACATGCCCCTGGGTCATAAGCTGCACTAATAGACGAATATCGTCGGAAGATTTAGAAGCTACAAGAGCTTCTAAAATATCCAACATTAATTTCGCTCGACTTTCAGGAGCTATTTGATAGCGAAGATAAGAAGTATAGGGACGAGGGCTTTGCTCTTCAGTATCGATAAATAATAGTGTTTCCTGAATTAAATATTGTGCATAACGGTGCAACGATAGTTTTTTCCCCGGGTCTTTAGTGAGATTATATAGAGCAAGATCTGCGTAAGCACGAATTACAGGCTCTCCAGGAAGACTCGCTGCCTTGGAAAGTAGTGCAATAGCTTCATGATTCGAGGTATGACTCAAAAAAGAAATAGCTGTGGCTGCCAGCTGTGTTTTCTGACTTGCTAAAAGTTTATAAATACAAGGTAGATAGGCTTCTTTAGGAAGACGAAATAAGAAAGCAAGAATTTGCTCCTCAATCGCTTGATAGGTAGCAAGAACTTTTGCCCTTTCCATAGGATTGTGTGGCAAAACGGTGGGGACGCACTTCCAACTTTGTAAAGCACGTCCTTTAGAAAAGGTAGGCATTAAAGCTGTGCTATAATGTGGCTCTATCAGCCAAGCAGTAATATACTCTAAAAGTTGCGGATGGTCACTGCCTGTTTCCAACAAGGCTAACGCAGCATTTAATTTAGCTTCACTGTTTTCTGTTTTTAGAAATATAGGAAGTATAATTGGGATCCCCACCTCAGGAGACAGTTGTCGGATGGCATACAGGGCACGTGGACGCTCTTCTCGAGCCTGTACTTCTAGTAGAGAAAGAGCATCTTCTTCCTTGCCTAGGGCTATTAAAGCTTGTGCTGCAGCCAGTGCAACATCTGGGTCTGCTTTCTGGAGTTGTTTTTTTATTGCATAGTAGCTTTGACCATCGTTTAGTTTCCCTAAGGCATAAAGAGCAGCCTCCTGATCTTGCGGGGATGTACTTGTTAATAGGTTGCGTAGGGTAGTAAGAAAGCGCTTTTGTTGGTATTCTCCAATGAGTACTGCTGTCGTACTTCGAATAGTACTTTTAGTTGAAGATAAAAGTTGGCGAATATAAGTATCAGACTCTTCAGTTTCAAGGCGAAGAAAAATAGCTGCCGATAAGCATTGAATTTCTTCGGGAAGCTGATAAATAAAAGCACGAAGATAGTCAATAACTTTAGTATTTTTTAATCCTGCAAGGCGGTAAGCAGCTTCCAAACGAATTATAGGATAAGGAGAAGCAAGAGCTTTAAAAAGCAATTCGTCAGAAGTTTTACTTAAATGTGCAGATACTGCAGAAAGAACTAGCAGCTGCTGCAATGGGTCTGAAGTTTCCATAGCTTCTGTAAGAATATCTAAAGCTTCTGAAGATCCTACCAACCCCGCTCCAATAATCGTACTTTTCCTGATATAAGGATCTGAAGAGCGTAATCCTTGTTTTAAACAATCTTCCGCAATTTTTCTTAAGATAAAAAAATCATGGTCACAGTAAGTATCCAAAGCTTGGATGTAATGACTCAATGCTTCCTGAGGAGATTGTGTGCTAGTATAAAGAATTTTATGACTTACAGACTCAGGGAAATTTCCTAGCAATGCTAAAGGAAAAATAAAAAATAATAATTCAAAAAAGATTAGATAACGTAACTCCATAAATCAATGTTAAACCCCAGCAGCAAGTGTTTCAGTGTTTGAATCGGAAGTCCTTGAACATTATAAGAACATCCATCAATCTTCTGCACTATTAAAGCACCTTTACGTCGAATATCGTAAGCACCACATGTATTTAAAGTGCCTGCAGCCTCAATATAGGCTTCTAGGTAGTCATCTGGAATGTTTGTTAAGGAGACCAAAGAAACTTCAGAACCCGTAAGAACTTTTTGGTTTTGAAGTACCGCAAGACTACTCACTATGGAATGTGTTTGATTCCTAAGAATCTTCAGCATGTCTATAGCTTCTTGTTTGTCTTTAGGTTTATTGAAAACACGTCCTTGATAGACTACAATAGTGTCTGCAGTGACTATCAAAGCTTCAGGATCTTCTATCTGGTGGGCGACAGCAAAAGCTTTGTATAAAGCAAGTTTTTGTGTGTACACAGTGGGGTGATCGTGACAATCCATTTGTCTTTCATCAAATTGCGGAGAAACAGTGGTAAAAGATAACCCCAAGTCTTCTAAAATAACTTTTCTTCCTGGAGAAGAAGATCCTAAAACAAACGGTAATGGCATGGATCCCCAAAAAATGTATACTTGCTATTTTAACACTACATTTAAGTCAATTGTCGATGACTCGTAGTATATTCTGCTAAAGTTCCGTCAAAGAATACGATTTTATCCTTTTCAAAAATGAGCAGTTTCATAGCACAATCTTGGATAAGACCTCTATCATGAGAAACAAAAATTGCCGTGCCTTTATAATCATTGATTGCCCAGGATAAAGCAGAGACGGACTCTAAGTCTAAGTGGTTATTCGCTTCGTCAAGAATAAGAACATTGTGATTTTCCAACATCATCCCTGCCATAAGCAAACGTGCGGTTTCTCCCCCAGATAATGCGTGAATCTGTTTAAATGCGTCATCCCCACCAAAAAGCATTTTCCCAAGTACACTACGAATTTCTTGATCATTGATCCCTGTTTTGCGATTGCGTAACCATTCAAATAAAGTTTCATGACCACAGCTTGCTAGGACATCTCCGTGATTCTGTGGAAAATATGAACATACAGCTTGATGCCCTAATTTTATCAATCCAGAAGAAGGTTCCTCAACTTCTGCAAGTAATTTCATGAAAGTACTTTTCCCTAAGCCGTTATTTCCAATAATGCCAAGCTTATCTCCTTGGTAGATTTCAAGAGAAAATGGCCGAATCACTTCATTATCATCATAGTTTTTTACAATCTCCTCTAAGGAAAAAACTACTTTACCTGAAGATTGATCCGAAATAGGAAAGCGAATATACGGACGCTGAATATTAGACTTTTTCAACTCTTGAGGTTGGAGTTTCCTAATTTCTCTTAGTCGCGATTGCACTTGGCTAGCGCGGGATCCTGCTCCAAACTTAGCTACAAAGTCTTTGAGTTGAGTAATTTTCTTTTCCTTAGATTTAATATCTGCTTTCTCTTGTTCTCGAGAAGCAGTTTTCATCTCTATCATCGCATCATAATTTCCAGGATAAATGATAATTGTATCGTAATCAATATCTGCAATATGTGAGGTGATGGTGTTTAGGAAATGACGGTCGTGACTCACCACGATTACAGTTCCATTATAACTCTTTAAAAAATTAGCTAGCCAATTGATGGAATATAGATCAAGATGGTTCGTAGGTTCATCAAGAAGGAGAGCTTCTGGATGACCAAAAAGTGCTTGACATAAGAGAACACGAAATTGCAAATCTATAGGAATTGTCTGCATTTTCTTATCAAAAAGTTCAGAAGAAATACCAATTCCTGTTAGAAGTTCTTCAGCTTCTGAATCGGCACGATAACCATTTTCTTCGCCAATTACCTCTTCAATTTCTGCGAGCTGCATGCCAATTTCATCAGTAAACTCTTCACAATAAAGCATATCACGATGTTGTAAAGCCTCCCAAAGTCGAGAGTTTCCCATGATCACGCAATCTGAAACAGTGATATCACGAAAACTATCGATATTTTGACGCAGAATTCCCACTTTTTTAGGTAGCGAAATAGAACCTTTTGTTGCCTCTACTGTCCCCATAATGATTTTTAACAGTGTAGACTTGCCTGCGCCATTAGGACCTGTCAAACCATAGCAGTTCCCAGGATTGAAAACTACAGACACATCATCGAATAAAATACGAGTGCCTAAAGATTTGCCAATTTTATCTAATACAATGCTCATGGCATCTAGCATAGCAAAGTACTTCTTAGAGCACAAGAGCTTTGCCTTGTTCTATTAAGCATGAGGGTGGGATTCTCGATGTGTTTGTTTTTTCAATTTTATAGAGACTTGAGTATAAATCGTGGTGGTTTCTAAAGAACTATGGCCAAGAATCGCTTGGATTGTCTTTAAATCCATACCGTTTTCTAACCAATGCGTTGCTATCGTATGGCGAATCGTATGAGGAGTAATGCGACCTGAAAGTCCAGACTTGCGTAAATATTCCTGGAATTTTCTATCAATAGAGCGTGGAGTTAAACGCTTACCAAACCGATTAAGAAAGAGAGATTGGGTTTTTTGTTCTATCGCAGCCCTTTCAGGATGACTCAGGTAAGTCTGTATCCATTGAGCCGCATGCGGGGTAATCGGAATGATACGTTCTTTTTTCCCTTTCCCCCGCACGCGAATAAGGTTTGAGGAAAAGTCTATATCCCACTTGTTAATAGCAACAATCTCACTGATTCTAAGCCCAGAACTATAAAAGAGCTCTAAAAGACAGCGATCGCGTAATCCGGTATATTTGGAGAGATTGGGAATGGCCATTAGAACTTCAATTTGCGCATAAGTCAGAGGAGAAGGAATTTCTTTGGGCAGACGTGGTCCCTGAATGTTGCGCGCAGGGTCTTCTAAGAGGAGTTTGTGTGTTCTACAGTACTGTGCAAAACTTTTAATCACAGAAAGACTACGTTTAATTGTGCGCTTTGCTTTGCCAGTATCTATAAGTTCTAAAACATACAGACGTAAATGATCTTTTGTGAACAGCGTAAAAGGGAGGTCTCCTTGCTTGCGTTGTATGCGTGATAGGGTTATTGGGGGTAAAGTGGAGAGGTTTCCTTTCTTTTCTAAAAAATTTTTTAGTTTATTCAGATCTATACAGTAATTTCTTAACGTATGGGGAGAGGCAGATTTGATGTTTTGTAGGTAATCTAAAAAAGAATAGATAGCGGCAATCATGGCTCACTCCTTTTTCCTGGAAGTATCTCGCCCAGGTTATTTAATGAGAAGGGTATTTTTCGGAAAAGGGTAGCGACAGCATTCCTCAGCTATAGCAACATTAGGGAAAATTGTTGAAGCTTCTAAAAAAAAATCTTTGAGGTTAAGATAACGTGCAGAGAAATGGGTGAGAATAAGCTGATAAGCATTGGCATTTTTTGCTATTTCTGCTGCTTGCTTTGCAGTCATATGAAAATGACTTTTAGCAAGATGGCAATGCTCTTCAAGGTAGGTACTTTCACAGAGCAGGATACGAGCATTTTTTGCAAGATCTATAGCGGCTTGGCAAGGCAGTGTATCCGCAATGACAGTAATGCTGTCTCCGGGCCGAATATAGCTGACTTCGTTGAGTTGCGTTGTCTTACCATCTATACAGATCTTTCCTCTTTTAATGAGATCTTGCATCTTGAGACCCTGAATACCACGGGCTTGAAGTTCTTTAGGCAGAAATTTTAAAGTATCAGGCTCTGTGATTCTCCACCCCAGCGTATCCACCTGATGTTGCAATCGCTCTGCTTCAATACGAAAATTACCAAAATCTTCAATAATACCGTTCTTATCTACAGGATGCTCAATCACTTTAATTGTTTCATGGTAGATAGTCCCATAGCGTAAACGATCAAAATACTTTTTCCCAGAAGCAGGATAATAACAATGAATTGGATGAGCAATTTTATCTAGGTTGAGTCGCATAAGCATGGAACCTAACCCTAAACAATGATCCCCATGGAAATGGCTAATAAAAATTCGTGTTACTGCTGTAGGAGCAATATTTGCAAAGATAAATTGCCTTTGTGTTCCCTCTCCAGGATCAAAGAGGAGGCCTTCATTATTCCATCGAAATAAATACGCACCCTGATTTCGTGTTCGGGTGGGCTGTTGGCTGGAAGAGCCTAAAACAATCAATTCTCTAGAACTCATGAGGATTTACTATAAGTAAAGCTATAGAATAAACCAACTTGAGCAATATACTCCATTAGAACTTTTCAGCTGCGCCTTTCATTAAGAAAAACGAGACCAGATCTGACTAATAGAATTGCATAGTTCTGAGAGTCGTCGAGCTTATCTACTACCACCATCGCCCACGTCGTGGTGATAAGGATTGTTTTTCTGGGGTTGGAGAGGATGAGCGTGAGCTAAGCAAAGAATCATCACTGTGAATTTCTTCCTCATTCTTTGAGGGTGTTTGCGGGCGTGGCACAGATTGTTTGTGCCTACTTCTTGAAGACTTACCCGAAGATTCGGAGGAAGACGAGCTCAACCTCTTTGTCGTTTTCGTTGGCTTTTCTCCACCAGTACTTGTCTCTATAGCCGTATGTGAGTGTGTACGACGGGTTTTCTTACGCGAAGAGAATAAATGGCCGAGAGTATTTCCATTTTGAGAAGACTTAGGTATAGACTCTATAGAAGTATATTTGGCTACAATATAATAAAAACAAGGGGTTAGGCATAATCCAACGATTAGGAGTGCTAAACTGATTAGACCTATAAGTAGACCAGGCACAATAAAGAAAATAGTGGTTATGAAACCAACTATTGTGAGCATAAGGAGGGTGAGCATGGTAATTATATAAGCAATAGTGCAACGTTTTATTGTGAGATTGGGCTCTTCAACCTTTTTTTCTCGGCTAAACAGTTTTTTAGCAAAGCCCGTTGTATTAGCAATTAAGTTAGAACCAAAATTGGAAAGATTAGGAAGGAAAGACATAAGGTAAAGCGGTTGTTTAGAAAGATAAAGATAAGAAAACGTAGCTTACAAACTTTGATATCATTTGTAAATATACAGACTTTTTTTCGATATCTGAAATGACAACAAGGATGAAATAATCCCTTTATAACAGCACTTAGAGTGTCAAGTTATTTGCATTGGAGGAAAGCAACTTTGAAAACATGATCGTAATGCGATACAAAGTGTATTTTGAGTCCTTTTTTTAAGTAACTGGGAAGTTCATCATAATCGCGACGGTTATCTTCAGGAAAAATAAGAATGTTTAACCGGGATCTACGCGCGGCAATAAGCTTTTCTCTAATGCCTCCCACGCCTAATACTCGGCCCGTTAGCGTAATCTCTCCTGTCATTCCTAGATTATTGACTACAGGCGTTTCTAAAAGTAAAGAGAGCAAAGATGTTACCATAGTGATCCCTGCAGAGGGCCCATCTTTAGGGGTTGCTCCTTCCGGAATATGAATGTGCACTTGTGATTTAGGAAAGAATGGATAGCCTGGAGCATATCGAGTTAAAGCACTATGGAGATATGTCCAAGCAATCTGTGATGACTCTTTCATGACATCTCCTGCCTGACCCGTAAGATGCATGTCTGTTTTTGTTGAAGACACTTGAACACTTTCTATATATAAAGTTGCACCTCCTAGGGAAGTCCAAGCAAGGCCGGTAGCCACACCTATAGGAGTATCTTCATAAAAGCGATCACTAGAAAATATAGGCTTACCTAGGTAGTCCTGTAAGTTTCTTACCGAAATTTTAAACTGTGCAGTTTTAGATTTTATCTTTTCCTGATTCTGAACAATTTTTAAAGCAACTTTTCTTAAGACTTTCTTGATATTTCCATTTAAAGTACGTACTCCAGCTTCGCGTGCATAATTATTGATGATATGCTTTAAAGCTTCAGATTGAAACATAACCTGTTGTGCCGTTAACCCCATTTCTTTACGAGCTTTAGGAACAAGGTACTTTATGGCTATTTGTAATTTTTCTTCTAAAATATAACCAGAAAGACGAAGGATTTCCATGCGGTCCAAAAGAGGATCTGGAATGGTATCCAAGACATTTGCTGTGAGAATGAATAACACACTAGATAAATCTACGCGTACGTCAAGGTAGTGATCAAGGAAATCTTTGTTTTGCTCAGGATCCAAAACTTCTAAAAGAGCGGAAGCGGGATCCCCATGGTAACTCGCACCAATTTTATCTACCTCATCAATCATGATCACAGGATTCATAGCTTGACTTTGTTTAAGAGCTTGGACCATCTTTCCTGGCATAGCTCCGATGTAGGTACGACGGTGTCCTTTAATTTCAGCTTCATCCCGCATGCCTCCTACTGAAAAACGGAAAAATTTCCTATGTAGAACTTTAGCAATACTACGCCCAATACTTGTTTTTCCCACACCTGGAGGGCCGACAAGACAGATAATACTGCCTTTTAATCCCTTAGAAAGTTTCCCTACACTGATAAGCTCTAAAATACGCTGTTTAATTTCTTCCAGACCATAATGATCTTTATTGAGAATGAGTTCAGCTTTTTTTAAGTTATGATATTCCTTACTTTGAATTCCCCAGGGAACAATCGTAAGCCAATCTAAATAATTGCGGCATACTGTATATTCAGCAGAAGAAGTCTCTAAAGTTTGTAGTTTTTCTATTTCGTCATGAATCACTTCCATTGCATAGTTGGGAACATGACGTTTTTTCAGCCTTTCAGTAAATTTTTCTATATCAATCGCGCGGTCTTCTTTTTCTAAACCCAGCTCTTTTTTAATCGTCTTTAATTGCTCTTTTAAAAAAAATTCTTTCTGACTTTTTGTAATTGTCGCTTCGATTTTCTGATTAATGCTGCTTTGTAGGCGACTTAAATCTAACTCTTTCTTAAGCAGGATCAGCGCTTTATCAATGCGATCATGCATATTTGTAGTTTCTAAAACCTCTTGAAGTTCTTCTCGCGTTGCTGTTGTTAGAGCTACTGAAAAATCTGCGAGCTTTCCCGGCTCAGTAAAATCAGAATGACCAAGGAATATTTGCAGTTCTTCTTTGAATAATGGGTTGAGCTTTAGAAGATCTTTAATCACGGAAACAATGCTAATGGAATAGGCTTTGAGCTCTTCAGTCAGCTCTTTGTTATCAGCATGATAGGAGACACGCGCCTTTAAGTATTTGTCTTTTACAGGATCTATAATGCGAATACGCTCTTCAATACTGAGAAGGACTTGAGCACTCCCTCCTTCAATAGGCATAATGCGTAAAATACGCGCGGCTACCCCAACACAATACAATTGGTGAAACCCTATTTTTAAAATATCAGCATTTTCTTTTTTAGTGAGAATAAGCCCAATGTATTTCTGCGAAGATTTTGCTAGAACTTTTAAAACTTCATAATAAGGACCAGATTCTATAAGGATAGGAGCTGCCATTCCTGGGAAAAAGGGTCGTTTATTTAATGGAAGAATGAATAATTCCGAAGGAAGCGCTCGATCATTCGATTTTTCTTCAACCTCGTCTTCCGATTCATCTAAAAGTTTTTCTACCTCTTCTGAATTAGGATCTAAGGTAGGAGAATCGGTATTTATTGTAGAGTCCACAAGTGTCCTTATAAATCAAATACGTTATATCCATGCCCATTCTATGTTTTCATTTGGGCAAGAGAGAAGCAATTTCTTTAAAGATATCATATTTCGCTATACTACAAAATAAACGAAATTAGCACATATACACAACTTTTCACAAAATAGCTAGAAGCGATTACAGATTAGAAAAGACACATGTTTAACGCAAATCGTCTTTTCGTATTTTTAGAAAAACTTCTCAAATGTTTTGCAAAGAAAATTTTATAGAGTCCGGATAATTCAATAGTTGTATTTATCTTTACCTAAGGATTGCTTTGGAGACGCAGGTTATAGAAAAGCTCACAGATTGAAGTACCAAAATATGAGAGAATTTTATGTCCCTGTTCTTTAATGCGACATCTCATTTTTTTTCAATCTGAAGAAAGGACCAAGAAGTGTCTCTTCCTTTATTCCTAATGACTGCATTTTCCCCTAATTAAAAAGAAATTGTTGCTTACTCTAGTTGCGTAGCATTTCACAGAATTTTGTTTTTTCCCTTGATAGAGAAGAAGTTAGTTGATTTTTTTGAAAAGTAGCTATGGAAACATATGTTTCCATTAACTTCTTGTTAAAAAATAGAGTTTTGTTTTGATTAAAAGTTTTTTGGTGGGTATAGTTTATTTTTTTGTTTTCTAAACTCAATTTATGTACTTCTATAAGTATATTGTCATAGATACTTCAGGTTACCAGCCGTTTTTGGCTTGTATAGATAGTCATGCAGTACTTCAATATTGGTCCTTACCCTTAGGACCCGATCTTGGTCCTGTTCTAGAGTTTCTTTTTCAAAATCATGCCTTGCCTTTTCAAGGCATTGCTGTTGCTTTAGGACCTGGCAATTTTTCAGCTACACGTATAGGACTTTCTTTTGCTCAGGGCTTAGCTATGGCACACAAAGTACCTTTACTAGGTTATAGTTCCCTTGAAGGTTACCTTTCTCCTGGAGATCAGGGAAAGGCATTGATGCTCCCTTTAGGGAAGCGCGGAGGTGTATTAACTTTAAGTTCGGATCTTTCTGAAGATGGATTTGTTCAGAAAAAAAAAGGCGTCGGTCCAGGGACACTTCTTTCATATTCGGAAGCTTCAGAACATTGCTTAGTTCATGGCTATTATCATGTGATTTCTCCAAATCCCCAGCTTTTTATAAAGAGTTTTTCAAAAAAAATCTCTATAGAAAAAGTATCACCTTCTATAGAAAAAATTCGGCAATATATCATTTCCCAATACATATATCTAGAATGTAACAAGCAACTCTTGCCCGATTACCGCAGTTACTCATGTTTTTTTTAATCTTTCTGTAAAAAGCATGAGACGCGTTGTATTTAACTTCAACTAACTCTTGAAGCCTATTAGTGATGGTGATACAATCAAATCTCTTCTAAGAACATAGTAAAGGATTGCTATGTAGAAGATCAAATTATCGTTATTTATTACGTAACAAGGTGGCACATGCCCAGTGTTAAAGTTCGAGTCGGGGAGCCAGTAGACCGAGCTCTGCGAATCTTAAAAAAGAAAATAGATAAAGAAGGAATTTTAAAAGCTGCTAAATCACATCGATTTTACGATAAACCTTCGATCAAAAAACGTGCCAAGTCTAAAGCTGCTGCCAAATATCGTGGTCGTTAATTGAAAGTGTCGCTTAGTTAGTAGTGTTTAATTTATGGATTATTATTCAGTTCTAGGTGTTTCTAAAACCGCCTCTTCAGAGGAAATTAAAAAAGCTTATCGTAAATTAGCTGTTAAATATCATCCAGATAAAAATCCTGGAGATGCTGATGCCGAACGTCATTTTAAAGAAGTATCGGAGGCTTACGAAGTATTGAGCAATCCTCAAAAGCGTGAGTCTTATGATCGCTTTGGTAAAGACGGTCCTTTTGCCGGTGCTGGCGGCTTTGGTGGCGCCAATATGGGGAATATGGAAGATGCGTTACGTACTTTTATGGGCGCTTTTGGTGGAGAATTTAGTGGGGGGAGCTTTTTCGACGGCCTTTTTGGAGGTCTTGGCGAGGCCTTTGGGATGCGGGCTGATCCCACGGGGGCTCGTCAGGGATCAAGTAAGAAGGTGCACATTACCCTGACGTTTGAAGAAGCTGCTCTTGGGGTAGAAAAAGAGCTCGTTGTTTCAGGATATAAGACTTGTGAAACTTGTTCCGGTAAGGGAACAGCCAGTTCTCAAGGTATAAAATATTGTGAGCGTTGTAAAGGTTCTGGACAAGTTGTTCAAAGTCGTGGCTTTTTTTCTATGGCGTCTACTTGTCCGGATTGCGGAGGGGAAGGAAGGATAATAACAGATCCCTGCCCTTCTTGTCGTGGTCAAGGAAGAATCAAAGATAAGCATAATGTTCATGTTCATATTCCTTCGGGAGTAGATTCTGGGATGCGCTTAAAAATGGAAGGTTATGGAGATGCAGGACAAAATGGAGCTCCCGCAGGTGACCTCTATGTCTTTATTGAAGTAGAACCGCATCCTGTTTTTGAACGTCGTGGAGATGATTTAATTTTGGATTTACCAATAGGCTTTGTAGATGCTGCCTTAGGGATGAAGAAAGAGATCCCCACGTTACTTAAACAAGAAGGAACATGTCGTCTTACAATTCCTGAAGGAATCCAAAGTGGGACCATTTTAAAGGTAAGAAATCAAGGGTTCCCCAATGTTCATGGAAAAAATCGTGGTGATCTTCTTGTTCGAGTGTCTGTGGAAACCCCACAGCATTTGTCTGAGGATCAAAAGGAACTTTTGCGTAGTTTTTCTGCTACAGAAAAAGTAGAAAATTTTCCCAAAAAACGAGGCTTTTTAGATAAAATCAAAGGTTTTTTTTCTGACTTCGCTGTATAGAGGGAAAAGTATATCCTTCATTAAGGGCAAGCTATGAGATTACTACAACGTGAAGTCACCTCTTCTATAGGAGAGATTTTCAAGTTAGTCTGGGTCTTAAGATTTGCTGAAAGTAAGATGCTTCTTCTTTCGAGGCAAAGCGATTCCGGAGGTACTTTTCAACTTTCTTGTGCGGGTCATGAGCTTGCCGGTGTTCTTGCTGGAAAGAGTTTGATTCCAGGAAAAGATTGGTCTTTTCCTTATTATCGAGATCAAGGATTCCCCATAGGTTTGGGCTGTGATCTTTCTGAAATTTTCGCTTCTTTTCTTGCTCGAGTGACTCCGAATCATTCTTCAGCTAGGATGATGCCTTATCATTATTCACATAAAAAGTTACGTATTTGTTGTCAGTCTAGTGTAGTGGGGACGCAATTTTTACAAGCTGCAGGACGTGCTTGGGCAGTGAAAAATATACGTTCTCAGGAAATAGTGTATGTTTCCGGTGGAGATGGAGCTACCTCTCAAGGTGAATTTCATGAGATGTTGAATTTTGTCGCTCTACACCAGCTTCCTCTCGTCACTGTAATACAAAATAATCGGTGGGCGATTTCCGTCCCATTCGAGGAACAATGTGGGGTTGATCTTCTTCGTTTGGGGGAATGTTATCAAGGCCTTGCTGTTTATGAAGTAGATGGCGGAGACTATGCAACACTTCAACATACCTTTTCTATAGCTATTGAGCGAGCACGTCAGAGTTTTGTCCCTGCATTGATTCTGATTGATGTTGTGCGTTTAGGACCTCACAGTAATTCAGATAACCATGAAAAATATCGCTCAAAGTTAGAGCTACAGACGTGTAATGAAAAGGACCCCCTATTGCGTTTAGAAAGAGAACTAATAGAGAATTATGGTTTTTCTACTGCGGAGATAGCGGCAATTAAAGCTGAGGCTCAAGAGGAGGTTTCCCAAGCTTATACACTTGCTGAGGCCTTTCCCTTTCCCTGTAAAGGAACAACAAGTCATGAAGTGTTCTCCCCCCACACGCTTTCGTTAATAGATTACGAGTCTTCTCATGAAGCACAGCATTTACGTGTTAGCGAGCCCAAAGTGATGCGTGATGCTATTACAGAGGCCTTGGTAGAGGAGATGACTTGTGATTCAGGAGTTATTGTTTTTGGTGAGGATGTCGCGGGAGACAAGGGAGGCGTCTTTGGTATCACTCGAAATTTTACAAAACAATTTGGGCCTTCGCGTTGTTTTAATTCTCCTTTAGCAGAAGCTACCATTATAGGTACCGCCATAGGCATGGCTCTTGATGGTATTCATAAACCTGTTGTAGAAATCCAATTCGCTGACTATATTTGGCCAGGGATAAATCAGTTATTTTCTGAAGCCTCAAGCATATATTATCGTTCTGCTGGAGAATGGGAGGTTCCCTTGGTCATACGTGCTCCATCAGGAGGGTACATTCAGGGAGGGCCTTATCATTCTCAGAATATAGAAGGATTCCTTGCTCATTGTCCAGGGATCAAAATAGCCTATCCTTCAAATGCTGCAGACGCTAAAGCCTTATTAAAAGCTGCCATTCGAGATCCTAATCCTGTAGTGTTTTTAGAACATAAAGCTTTATACCAACGGCGTATATTTAGTGCCCGCCCTGTGTTTTGTGGAGACTATATTCTACCTTTTGGACAAGCTGCTATTGTGCATCCTGGGACAGATTTGACTGTAGTTTCTTGGGGAATGCCTCTAGTCCTGAGTTTCGAAGTCGTCCAGGAGCTCAAACTTGATGGCATTTCTGTGGAAATTATAGATCTACGTACGATAGTTCCTTGTGATTTTGCTACAGTATTCAAGTCTGTGGAAAAAACAGGCAGACTCTTAGTCATTCACGAAGCTTCAGAGTTCTGTGGGTTTGGTGGCGAGCTTGTTGCTACGGTTGCAGAGCAGGCTTATATGCATTTAGATGCTCCGATTCGTCGTCTCGGGGGGCTTCACGCTCCCGTTCCTTATTCTAAGATCTTGGAAAACGAGGTCCTTCCACAAAAAGATCAAATTGCCCAGGCAATAAAAAACCTTGCTGAATTTTAATTTTTTTTTAAATTCAAACGTTGAGGGATCTCTCGCTGGTGATTTGATGTAGTAATTATTTAAAAGAAATGTCCTCTATTCTATTTCAGTGTTTGGATTAACTGGTTTTTTTGTGTTTCCAGATGTGAACCCATAGAAAACGTAATCTACCTACATTTATAGAATAAAAGTAGAAGTATAGCGAGGATCAGCTGGACAAGTTTGATAAGTGTGCAGCAAATTATGATTACGGTAATCAGAATAAGAAAAGGAAGTGTAATTATAGGAATTGCGATGAAAGATAAGACAACGAGTATTCCTAAGCCGATATCCATTATTGCTGTAGAAATATTAGTCATAATATTGTTCCTACTGGGCTTCTTGTTTTTCTGAGTATTATTCAGAAGTTCGCCATGAGGAGAATAAGCATGGTGGACAATGTAAGGCATAGAAAGACCTAGCGCATTTTTAACGTGTATAAAAATAGAAAATACATGGCAATAGTATAATTACTTTTTAGTGTTTATAATTATTCTAAAGGGCGATTATAAGGTTTTTCAGTATCAATAAGAACTAAGGGCTAGCCCTGATGACAGCGCAATTACAGCTAAGAAAAGCTGTCCTTAACATTGTAGGGCACACCTATATGTGGAAAAACGCAATTTACTTGTCCTGCGATTATGTCATCGTCATAACATAATATCAATAGACTCAACACAAGAATAAGTAATTACTATCGTCTCAGAAGAGAGTGTTAATAAACATTTGGTTTTGCAATAGGAATGTAGATGTATCTCTGCTTTGTTGTATGGCTAAGACAAGAATCTACAGTACTTTTTTAATTGGGGTGAATGCATCTGTTGTAGGGATTTCTGCTCATGTACCTGGCTTATATCTTTTAGTTGTCTTATGAAATTTTTGGAAGTAGCGCATGAAGCGATGGAGTAAATAGAGTACAGAACTAAAAGACAATTGTTGACTTCAGGGCTTGAGCTTGTATTCTGTAGAAAGTTTTTCTTTCATACAACGAATTGTAGTATAGGGAAGTCTTGTATTTAGGTGTTATATTATTAAAACGGGCTAGGGAATTTAGTTAGGCTCTTCTGAGTATGGAGGCGGAGGGGTACTAGGACGCGGTAGACATTGTGAGTATGGAGGCGGAGGGGTATTGGGATATAGAGGTGGAGGATTATTGGAATGATGTGGGTTGTGTGTATGTGGAGGCGGAGAAAGAGGAAGCTGGAGACTATCGCGCCTTATACATTTGTCAAAAACAAAGTTCACACAAGCCTTAATTAATACGTGCATTAACACGAAAGTGAGTAAGCCTGCAATACTAGCAGCGAGTGCAATGGGTATACCAACAAGACCTAGAGTGCTAACTAGGGCTTGGCATACGAGAATAAATATTAAGACAGAAAACGCAATCGATAAAAGGAAAAGTCCAGAATCTATAGCAAAAATTTTCAAGTTGCAACATGAAGTGCGTTGTGAAGAATAGCTAGCAGGTGGGGAGGAAGAGGGAGGAGGGATCGAAGGCAGCATAATAAAAACCTTAAGGTTTTTGATTTAAGGTAGTATAAAAATAAATTTTATATCTGTCGAGATTTTTTATTATTTTACTATAACGCTATTTTAATAAGCTTAGCTTATTGTGGATATAGGTTTTCAGTAAAATAATTTACTTTATCTGAATAAGAAATCCCAGAAAATGAGGATTTAGTAAATGCGAGGCCTAAAAAGAATAGCACTGAGGAGATGAGGGTGAGTTGCCAGGGAGATACTGGAGGAAAGGATACGGATACTAAGAGGTTGGGTCTGGACATCCAGGGGTTTGAAATTACCCAGGAAATTACACGGTGGGTAAGCGGAGCTAGAGAAGGGAAAATCACCGTCGTTAGAATTAAAGCAATCGTAGGTAGCATGATCAGGGGAAAAATAAGGTTGTAGATAATGCCATCGAGAGGAAAACTTCTAAAAAAGTACATCAGAGGTAGCCACAGAAAGATTTGGGCAGATAGAGAAATAGCGAATATAGTCATTAGGTAGCGGATAAGATGGAGCCAGAATGGGGAGGCTATCAACAAGGCCCAGGGGGTATAAAAAAAGGTATGAAGAATAGGGAAAAAAAGAAGGATTCCCAGAGTGGCTAAAAAGCTAAGAGCAAACCCAGGAGAAAAAGGAGAAAAAAATAAGGAACAGAAGATAAAACCCAGCCCTAAGCGGTTCAGTCCTGAGCAAGTTCCCGAAGAATACGTAGAAAAGTACAAAAAGGAAAGGGCAATCCATGCGCGCCATACTGAAGGAGACGTGGGGAAAAGGAGAGTGAGCGAAGTAAGAATAACAAAACTTACGAAATTTTTTATTTTTATAGGAAAAAAAGAAAAGAAAACCCAAAAAATAGAGGAAAATAAGGAGAAATGCCATCCGGAAACAGCAAAAAGATGGGAGAGCCCTTTGTTTCTGAAAAGTTCTTGAAGGTCTTTTGGTAGGGGGGTACCGAGAAGCAAACTGGAAACAAATTTTCCTGTTTGTGAGGAGTCAAATAACGAAATTAAATAGTGGCTGGTTGTTTCTCGTAGTTTTTCTTTTGTAGTAATGAACTTGGATTTAGGAATTTCTTTATAGCAAGAATTAGACTTAAAAACATTTTGAGATGTATGATATAGCGTTCCTTGGAGATGATAAGTTTTTTTTGGTTCTAAATGGAGTGAGGATAGAATCTTGCAAGAAAGATGGCGTGTCTGTTTACCGCAGGGAGTGCTTAGATAAATAGCTTCGCCATAATAGGTTTTTCCCCATCCTTTATAACTGACCTTAAAAATTCCTGAGGCGGATCCTTCGTGTGAGAAAGGTGGTGAAGATATAAGTAAGGGAACGAGCCAACACAATCCTAAAGGGAACCACTGTTTAGGGTTGCGTGGAAGAAAAGGGTGTAGAAAAACGAGTATGAGAATACAGCAATCTGCATGAGTGCGCGCAAGTATTCCTGCCAACCAATATAAAGCGCATAAAAAAGTTGGATGTTTTTCTTGGAAATATTGGCATGTAATGCGTAGTTGGGTGAGCCACGAGCCTAGGGGGTAACAAGAGAAGAAAGATGAAAAATTTTGAAAATATTTTTGCATCCGATATTGTCTATTCTTGTCCTATAGAAATGTTTTCTTTAGAACAACTCCGTAAAGAAATGAGCTGGGAAGCAATAGCCCAGAAAGTGCCACGCTTACCCCGAGGTTGGTATGAATTGATGGGATTGTCCAAAAAAGATCGCATAGATTTATGCTTGGATTTTTGGTGTTCTATTTTAGGACTCGAGCATAGCGCATCGCCAGGTATTTGTCGTTTTTTTTCTTTATTAGAAACCTTGGAGGTGTATATTTTTCGCTTTGAACGAGGGAAAGGTCCTTACGATGTGAAGATGTTTTATTCATTTTGCGATGGTCGCTGTGGATTTCAAGGAGCTCCTCCTCTTGCTCAATCTGAAGGACGATGGTTTCCTCCTTTGGGAGACAGTTTGTACGAGCGTTTTTTTACTATCCATAATGGTTTTGGTAAGTGGGAAGATGAAGGCATTTTTCCTTATAGGTCTCTTGCTAGAGTGCAGCAGCAGTTGCGTCAGCAACTTGTCGAATTAAATAAAGTACGTTCTGAAGAAAATTGCTATTCTTTAGGGCTTTTCCCTTTTTATGGATATGAAGAGCCTTTCACTTATCAGTGTTTCCTTTTTGATCCTGAAATACGTAGGGACCTATCCTCTCCTAACTTATTCTTGGGGGAAGAAAGCCTGAAACATCGTAGTTTAGAAAATATTGAACTCCTCCATTTAACTGCTAGTCATTATCCTTCTTTCCTTTCTTGGTTAGAAAATTACTTACATAGTGAAGAGGTATATAATGAGTAAACCTTCTTCAGTCTATAAACGCAACAACCCTCTTCGAAATATGATATCTAAATCTAAAGAATACAGTGGAATCTGTCTGGTAAAAAATGCCTCAGGGATTCATGTACGTCCTGCTGGGGTTATTGTTAGGCTTTTTGAGGAGGAAGACTGTGAGGTGCGTTTTACTTATGCTGGGAAAACAGTGAATGCTAGAAGTATCATGAGTATACTCATGCTTGGAGCTCCCCAAGGAGGGAAAATCTTTGTCTCTGTGAAAGGGAACAATGCTTTGTGTGTTTTGGAGAAACTTCAGACTGCGTTTGAAACTGGCTTTGGAGAACTGTAAATGAATGGTTCGGTGTTTCCTCAAGACACAGGTGAAGAATGGCGTATTTTAGGAACAGCGATCGTTCCTGGAGTGGCTTTAGGCAAAGTTTTTTTTTTAGGAGCCTCTCCATTACATATTCGAGAGTTAACGTTGCCACAGGAAGAGGTGGAACATGAGATACACCGCTATTACAAGGCTTTGAATCGTTCAAAGTCTGATATTGTTGCTCTGGAGAAAGAAGTTACAGGAAAACAGGGACTCCACGAGGTCTCCTCTATTTTACAAGCACATTTGGAAATTATTAAAGATCCTCTGTTGACTGAGGAGGTTGTAAATACGATCCGTAAGGATCGTAAAAATGCAGAATATGTTTTTTCTCGTGTTATGGGGCAAATAGAAGAGTCTTTATCTGCAGTTCAGGGAATGTCTCCTGTTGTAGATCGCGTGCAAGATATCCATGATATCTCTAATAGAGTTATTGGTCATCTTTGTTGTCAGCATAAGAGCTCCTTGGGAGAGTCAGATCAAAATCTTATTGTTTTTGCTGAAGAACTTACCCCCTCTGAAGTGGCGAGTGCGAATCCTGCCTATATTCGCGGATTTGTTTCTTTAAGAGGAGCAGCAACATCACATACGGCTATTGTCTCTCGAGCAAAAAGTATTCCCTATTTAGCCAATGTTTCTGAAGAGCTATGGGGTCTTGCGAAAAAGTATAGTGGAAAACTCGTCCTTATCAATGGATTGGAAGGAGAACTTATTTTTAACCCTAAATCCAGGACGTTGCAAAACTGCTATCAAAAGAAAGTGTCTAAAGTTGTACAACCTTCTGTTAAATTGTCAGGCTTTGTATATACTTCAGTTTCTTCACAAGCGACAAGTCAGGAAGATTTAACCACATTGTTAGAGAATTTGCCTAAGACTCCTGTGGGGCTATTCCGTTCTGAATTTCTAGCCATTGCTTTAGGTCGTCTCCCTACGTTTCAAGAACAGGTTCAAGTATATAGGCAACTTGCTCGTCTTCCTGGGTTGCCTTCTGTGCTACGACTTTTTGATTTTGGAGAGGATAAGCCTTGCCCTAAAGGTAAGACTACAAAAGAACGGTCTGTTCGACATTTGTTGCAGAGTCCAGATATTCTTGAGGAACAACTTGAAGCTATTGTTGCTGCTTCAGTAACGGGTCCATTGAAAGTGCTGATTCCCGGCGTTGTCGATATTGCAGAGATTCTGGAGATCAAAGCACGATGGACTGCTATAGAGCGTGCGTCGCGTCTAAAACAGAACTCAAAAAATATCTATTGGGGAAGTATGATAGAGTTTCCCTCAGCAGTATGGATGATTGAAGAAATCCTTTCTGAGTGTGATTTTGTTTCGATAGGAACCAATGATCTCACACAGCATACCTTAGGAAACTCTCGAGAGGCTTTATCTCCTCCTTATCTTGATGTTGCTTTACCTCCAGCTGTCATTCGTATGATTCGTTATGTTGTACAGGCTGCAAAACAACAAGGCATTGCTGTAAGTATCTGCGGGGAAGCTGCAGGAGATCTGCACCTCGCTCCTTTCTTCGTGAGTTTGGGAGTTGAGGAGTTGTCAGTGGCGATGCCTTTGGTTCCAGAGCTACGTCAACATATAGCGTGTTTAGATAGGCACTATTGTGATGAGTTTGCCGAGCAGCTTCTACAAGCAAGAACATGTCAGGAAGTCCGAGCATTACTTGCTTAAAAGGACATTCCTGAACGCAGAGCAGACATCTCTTCATCCATCTTTTGTTTTGCTACTTGAAAAGCCGCACAGAAGAGATCCTCAATGATTTCTGGATCTTCAGGGTCAAGGCACGTAGGAGAAACTTTGACAGATACAATGTCGCATTTTCCGTTGATGATAATGGTAACAAGACCATTGCCTGCTTTGCCTTCATACCGTTTTTGCAGTAAAGAAGCTTCCATTTCTAAGAATTGTTGTTCCATGATTTTGGCTTCTTTTTTTTTCTTAGCATACCCGCTGCCCATGGGTTCTATTCCTTAGTTAAAATTCCTGAAAATTCTACAACAGCAAATTGTAATAGTGTATCTGTCGTTGCTGATCCTGCTAAAGAGGGTGATGTGTTTGCCTTTACAGAAAGAACAACTTTGGATAAAGACTGTTGCTGCACATCTGTTTGTGGAAGAAGACTTTGCTCTTCGTAAAGAGAGGTTGTTTTAGGGGTTGGCAAAGGAGTCGGCTGTGCCTGCTCCAAGTCAAGTTCTTTAGGATCTCGAAGACTTTCCCATTCTTTCGTCTGTATGGTTGAAACAAGCTGAGATAGTGTTGGCCTGTGGAAAATCCGGATTAAATGAATAATTGAGGTTTCTAAAAACGTTTGTTCAAAAATTGTATGCTGCAAATGACGAGCAGATTCCCCAAGAAAGTCTATCATTTCCAAGAGCTGCTCTGGTTGATATAGACCAGCTATTTTTGCTAAACGTGAGCTGGGATCACTGATAAAAAGTAAGTCACGGTAAAATAATGTAAACTCATGCAAAAATATTGTAGGGACTATGCCAGCATTTAAAAGAGCTGTTACAGGAGTTAAAGCAGCAAGGACATCTCCTTGACGGATAGCTTCTTCTAAAGCACAAAAAGTGTCTAAGGAAACTAACCCTAACGCGTCAGCCACGGCTTTAGTAGACAGAGTGTTCCCAAGTAAAACAGTAGCATAGTCATAGAGAGACTCTGCATCACGTAAGCTTCCCTGAGCCGCACGGGCGATAGGCACTAGAGCTTCTTTAGAAGTTTCTATAGAATTATCTTGAGCCATGAGTAAGAGCTTCTCTATAATCATAGAGTCTGGAATTCTCTGTAGGTGCAATTTTTGACAACGGCTCAAAATAGTACTTGGAACTTTATGAATTTCTGTAGTTGCCAGGAAAAACTTTACATGACGAGGAGGTTCCTCCAAAGTCTTCAATAAAGCATTGAAAGCTTCTTTAGTCAGCATATGCACTTCATCGATAATATAGATTTTATATTTTGACTTTGCAGGAGAAAAGAGCACAGTTTCATTGATCTGACGAATATCCTCAATTCCTCGATGTGAAGCACCATCGATTTCAATGACATCTAAGGAAGAACCTGCAGTAACCTCTTTACAAGAAGCACATGAGTTACAAGGCTCGCCTTCGGCACTTAAATACGTACAGTTGAGAGCTTTGGTAAAAATTCGCGCTAATGTAGTTTTTCCCGTACCACGAATTCCTGAAAATATATAAGCATGCACTGCACGCTCTAAAAGAAGAGCATTTTTTAATACAGTAACAATGGAACTTTGCCCAAGAATTTCAGCAAAATTTTGTGGACGGTATTTTCTAGAAGAGGCTTGATAGGAGACTTGAGTCATGAGGTATCATCCTAAAAGTATTTCAAACATGTGAGTTTTATATACGGGCTTATTTTCCCTTAAGATCTCTGACAGTAAGGGTAAGAAGCATGCTGTAATTTCACTATACTACATGATATTGAAAATTATCGCATCTAATGACTCATAGCTCTTGCAAAGATAGCGTATCATTTAAGAACTTAAAAAGTATTTAAAGATTTTATTGTTTTATTTCTTTGATACTCAAGAATCTTTCGAAAAACTTGTAAGTGAACGGTGTTTTTTTGTCCTATATGGAGGTAGAGTAAGACTTTAGTACTTTAACAGCGAGTAGGATTGAATTAAGAATATAAAAGAAGAATTCTTCAGAAAAACGGAAGCAGTCTTATAAAAAGGAATTGTTGTATATCACAGCTCAGAGGATAGGGCTACAATCCCTTCGTAGAGGGCTTAAGAAAGGTTGATATAGTATATGTAGGGTGGAAGCGTGGGAGAATACGGAAGAAAGCATTAGAGATGTTATCTTATTTATTTTTTTGTTTTGTCTATTTTGATTTTGCATGACTTGTTTGTCTAGTCTAATCCAAAAAACTCTCTGAGAGCTTGCATACAACTTCAGGAGAAAACAATAACAGGATAGGGGAAAATGCATTCATAGTGTTTAGGTAAGTAAACAAGAAGGCGTCTAAGCCTACTTAGATGCTCCAATTATAGATTTGTTCGAAATATGAAAAGTCTCCGCAACTGGTAGTTGCAAACAAATTGCCCGGCTTTCATAAGTCATCCCTAATCTAAGTAGAATCATAAGAGCTAAAAAAACTTACTCTGTTTGGTTGAGACATGATTTCAATGGTTCTTTAAAAACTAAAGTTATCTACACACGCTAGAGGGAATACCTTTATTCCTAATGCGAGTAACTTTACTCATAATATGTTTTACGTGTAGAAGCAAGATGCTTTATAGAACCAGTAGTGGATTATAAACCCTGTCGTAAATTTAAGCAGTAGGCTATTCCAAGTATAAAAGCAGAGATAATAAGAGAAAGTAGGAGTAGGGGAAGGAGGAGCCCTGTGCCACCTATGATTGCTGTTATAAAAGGAAGGTATAGGAGGTAGTATGTAACTGCACATGCTTGACTACGACATTTAGAGTTTGGCAGATAGCCAAGCTGCATTCCGATATTCGCAGTAATGTTGTTCTGATTCTTGTAAAGATAGTATGCATGAATCCATCCTACAAGAGGAAGACATGCTAATATCATACAGGAAAGCTTATACATAGGGAAATTCTTTGCCTCAAGAGTTATAAAACCAGCATTAACCTTAGCTGTGGATTTATCTTGGAAGATATGTTCGTGACTCTCGATAGTATAAGCATTTATTGCAAGAAACTCAAGAGACATGGGCATTACTCAACATGTAAAAGTTTGCCGTTGATTATTTGCGGAAAAAACATTTTATTACTAAATTGGAATTTAAGTCAAGACTCTTAGCTACTTCGCAAAGACAGAGAGCCCTCTTGATGGATTTTATTTCACACAGGGGTCATTAGGAATAGCTAAAGGTTGGCTTGTGTAGGGGAGCAAAAAACTTTTTCCAAGAATCTAGGAATGTTAGAGCTGTAATGGCTAGGCTACCTTGCAATGGATGATAAGGTGGAGGGAGTTCAATACTGTGAAATCTATGTAAATGTAGCCTTAGGCTGGCTGCTTTCGCTAGGACAATAGCATCATAACGCCCATGTTTGAGTTGCTGTAAACGTTCTTCTATAGTCCCACGGATATCCATGATGTGTGCTTGAGGGAAGTGCTGTTTTAGTATTTCCGTGCGACGAATTGAAGAGCTGCCTATGCGATGCAATACATGGGGTAAGGAGTGCACGTGGTAATGTCTGCCATAGATTAAAAGATCTGCAGGATGCAGACAGCGTGTTAGAGCCACTATGGGAAGTGGAGAAGGTCGGGGGAGATCCTTAGCGGAGTGGACAGCGAAGTGACAGATTCCCTTATGAACAAGGGCATCCACATCTCCAGTAAAGAAGTGGGTATTCTCTACACAGCGTAAGGAAGTCTTTTTGTCACGGTCTCCTTCAGTTTTTACAGTATGAAGATGAAATCGAAGTTTAGGATACCAAGCTCGGAGCAACATAAGACATTCATAAACTTGCATTTTAGCTAAATTTGAACTACGAGACGCTATATGTACAGGGCGTTTGCCGTGGAAAAAATTAGAAAGAAATGGATCAGCGTAGCAGGCGGATAACATCTTTGATTGTTTTTATTCCTTGGATATCAAAATTTTCAAGACTTTCTTTGGGAAGACTGGAGATCTGTCCTTCAGGTACTACGGCTCCTTGAAAGCCCATGAGCTTGCTCTCTTTAAGACGTCGTTCTAGATGTGTCACATAACGGATCTCTCCTCCTAAACCCATTTCCCCAATAAAGGTAAAGTTCTCCGGGGGAAGGCGATTGTATAATGAAGAAGCTACGGCAAGTACAGTCCCCAGATCTGCAGCAGGTTCCGTGATTTTTAAGCCCCCAGTCACTGAAAGAAAGACATCCATAGTAAACAGCTTTACTTGAGCACGCTTTTCTAACACAGCAAGGAGTAGAGAAAAACGATTAGGATCAAAGCCTGAGGTTTTTCTAATCGGGTTGGTGAAGGGAGAAGGAGATGCTAAGGCTTGGAGTTCTATAAGTAGGGTTCCTGAACCTTCAATTACAGGGATAACTACAGAGCCTGTGGTGGTTGTTCGAGTTTCCTGAAGAAAAAGACCAGAGGGATTTGCAACTTCTTTGAGCCCGTCAGTATGCATAGAGAGAATCAGCAATTCGTTTGTAGGGCCAAAGCGATTCTTTATTGAGCGTATCATTCGATAATTTGCATGGGAGTTTCCTTCAAAATAGAGAACAGTATCGACGAGGTGCTCTAAAACACGAGGCCCAGCAATTTCTCCAGACTTAGTTACGTGGCCAATAATAAAAGTTGTTATTTGGGAGCGTTTGGCTAAATGCATTAACTCAGCAGTAACTTCCCGTACTTGAGCAACAGAACCCGGAGCAGACTGTAAAACGGGATTAAAGATAATTTGAATGGAATCTATAATCAAGACATCGGGAGCTACTCTACTGATTTGCTGCTTAATATTTTCAAGATTCGTTTCGGGACAAAGGAAAATCAAATGAGAAGAAATATTCAGACGTTTTGCTCTTAATGAAGTTTGTGTTATGGACTCCTCGCCACAGATATAAAGGACTTTATAGCCTTGTGTAGCTAAGTTTGCCGAAGTTTGTAAAAGGAGTGTAGATTTTCCAATGCCAGGATCTCCTCCAAGGAGCGTTAGACTTCCTCGAACAACACCCCCACCAAGAATTCTATCCCATCCTGCATAGTCAATACAAAGTCGTTCTTCTTCTTGGATTTCTACAGTATTTAGAGAAACAGCTGCAACTACAGAAGGTAAGGAAGATTTTGAACGAGTGGGAACAGTATAATATTCTTCAACAAAAGTATTCCACTGGAGACAACTAGGACATTGTCCTAACCATTTGGAAGTATGAGTTCCGCAATGATTACATATCCATTGTGTTTTGGTTTTCATAGTCATGGGTTTCTAAAGCTTGTTGTGCTGCGAGTTGTTCTGCTTCTTTTTTAGATGTGGCACATCCCTCTCCCCAAATTTCCTTATTCACTACTACCTGAACATGATACCCCCCCGTTCCTCCAGGAGTCGTCAATAGTGTAGCTTGATATAGAGGTAAGGTTCGTAGGTGCTTTTGTGTAAGTTGTTGAAGGCGGTTTTTGGGATTTCCCAACATTAGAGGGAAAATTGCTTCTTTAGATGGCAATAGGGGAATAGTAATTTGCCTTGCTAGAGCCAGACCATGATCAAGATAAATAGCGCCTAAAATAGCTTCAAAGAGATTGGCATATGCGGAAAACTGTCCACGTTGATTTTGAACACGCTCTCCCCTACCTATAAGAAGGTACTGGCCTACTCCTAAAGCCTGGGTATAGCTGTAACATGCCTTGGCATTTACCAAAGCAGCACGGACGGTAGATAACGTTCCTTCATCTAAGGCAGGAAAGAGTGAGAATAAATATTCAGTAACAATAAGGCCAAGTACAGCATCTCCTAAAAATTCTAAACGTTCACTATCTTCAATAGAAGCCAGGGATTCGTTTTTATATGAGGGGTGGGTAAAGGCGGTGATTAATAATTGAGGTTGGGTAAAGGTAATTTTTAATTTTACTTCGATTGCCCGAATATTTAAAGACTCACTCATAAACTTTTGGTCTTTTTTTGTTTGAATGCAGGAGCTTTTTTATAGGCGGAAAAAGGCTTAAAGTCTATAGTGCTTTTGAATTTGTTGTCTTATTTGGGTAAGTATGAGGTTTGCACTACACCTCGAACACTTGCGTCATTTCCAAAATCACGGTTCTATTTTATTTGAAGCGCTTCTAACAAAATACGATTGTCTTGAACTAGAAGTGAAATTACGCAATTTTGTGAGCAAGGTTTCAAAAAATACACAAGATATACGCTGGCGGGGAAATTTATTCCGCTCCATCCCTGAAATTAGTTTAATGATACATAAGCGTCAGTTGTCTTCTTTTGCCGCTGAATTTGTTCATCGCCCCAAGCTTTCTTTAGTGCGCGATCTTTGGGTTTTTTCTCATGAAGAAGTCCTTGAGGGAGAAGAGGATTGTACGCTTTTTCTTTCTCTTTCTGGAGCTAGCATGGGAAGTGGTGTCTTTTTTGTAGGACCCTATCCTACAGATCTTTGTCGGCTAGAGCCAAAAGCTACAGGATTGTTGCTTGCCTTTTCTTCCATAGGTCATCCTATCGTTTAAACTTATTTTTTTAGTAGATTTAAAAAGAATTTACTTGCCTCTCAAGATTGTTTATGTTTATTAAGCTTCTTAAATCTATACCAGGTTCTTATGAAGCTATTGAAACAACGTATTGAAGCTCTTTATGATACAATAACAGCAAAAAATATTCTGTTTTGGCTATCAGGAGATTTCCCCGAGCAGGATAAAAAGGAAATTACGCAACTTTTAGATCAAAATCCTCAATACCTTAAAGAGCTGTTTAGTACTACCCTAGTGTTTGGCACGGGAGGATTACGTAGTCCTATGGGAATCGGCACAAATAGAATGAATACTTTTACTGTACGTCGTGCTACTCAAGGGCTAGCACAGGTGTTGCGTTCTCATCAACGCCATGTAGAAGATATGCCTTGTGTTGTTATAGGCTATGATACGCGCCACCATTCTTTAGAGTTTGCTCATGAAACGGCTAAGGTTCTTGCCGGTAATGGTTGTAAGGCTCTTCTATTTAAAAATCCCGAACCGCTGGCATTAACCTCCTTTACTGTACGGCAGGAATCTGCTACCGCAGGAGTCATGATCACTGCTTCCCATAATCCTCCAGAGTATAATGGATATAAAGTTTATATGGCTTCGGGAGGTCAGATTCTTCCCACCCTTGCTGAAGAAATTGTTAAGGTTTGTGCACAAGTTGAAACAATTTTTTCCGTAGATTCTATAGAAGACCCTAAGATTCGCATTTTAGGAGAGGAATATGAAACTGCCTATATAGATACCGTCAGAAAATTACAACTGTACCCTGCAGATAACCGTAGGTCAGGAAAAACTCTACATCTTTCCTATTCTCCTCTACATGGCACAGGAGTCTCTATCCTTCCTCGTGTCCTGAAAGATTGGGGATTTTTACTTGTAAAACTTGTTGAGGAACAAGCTCTTCCCGATGGCGATTTCCCCACTGTACGTCTTCCTAATCCCGAAGATCCTGAAGCACTTGCCTTGGGAATCAAGCAATTGATGGCTAACAAAGATGATATTTTTATTGCTACAGATCCTGATACAGATCGTGTAGGCGTCGTCTGTTTAGACGAAGGTTTACCTTATCGTTTCAATGGCAATCAAATTGCCTGTTTATTGGCAGATCATATTTTGGGCGCATGGTCTCAACAAAGACAATTGGATAAAGAAGATAAGATCGTAAAAAGTGTAGTCACCACTGAAATGCTCACTGCTATTGCCCAACATTATCACGCTGATATTGTGAATGTAGAAACAGGATTTAAATATATTGGAGAGAAAATTGAGCTGTGGAGACATTCTCCCATGCGTTTTGTCTTTGGAGCTGAAGAGTCTTACGGTTATCTCTATGGCACTCACGTTGAGGATAAGGATGCAATTATTGCTTCCGCAATCGTTGCTGAGGCTGCTTTACAACAAAAATTGCTAGGGAAAACACTTCGAGATGCTTTGTTGGAGCTTTACGAAACTCATGGATATTTCGCAAATAAAACAGAATCTTTCGTCTTTTCGGAACAACACCATAAGGAAGAAATGCGTGAAAAACTGTCTCGCTTCGAAAAACAAATCACAAACTTTACTTCTTTAGGAAACTATAAAATTGAGAAATTTGAAAATTATTCCAAAAGTTTAGGAATGCATATGCTTTCCGGAACTACGTATTCTTTAGAGTTACCCCGAACTTCTATGCTGTGTTATTATTTTAGTGGAGGAGCCAGAATTATTATACGCCCCTCGGGAACAGAACCTAAAGTTAAGTTCTATTTCGAAGTCGTACATAAATACTCTGAGCCTACCACAGACAAGCATCTTCAAAAGCAAAGAGAGAAAGAGAGTTTCGAAACACTAGATCTCTTCATAACAGATTTCAAAGAAAAATTTTCTACTTTATAATTCGTGTAACTTGAGATAAAAATCCCCTTGTAGGAATATCTTCAAGCTATCTAAACTTCAACATGGAATTTCCTTAAAGAAAACTCTTGCGCCCTCAGGCTTTTTTTGTTGACTCAAAACGAGGTTGTAATGTTGTGATTTCTAAAAGAAACCCGTGATCGAAAGATTGAACACGAAGACCAAGAAGGATATATCTTATGAATTTTGTACCCTACACTCTGCCAAACTTGCCCTATGATTACGATGCGTTAGAGCCTGTAATTTCAGCTGAAATTATGCAATTGCATCATCAGAAACATCACCAAGCCTATATAAATAATTTGAATGATGCTTTGAATAAGCTCGATGACGCAGAAACTCAACAAGACCTTATTGGACTCATTGCTTTAGAACCCAACTTACGTTTCAATGGTGGAGGACATATTAACCACTCTTTGTTTTGGGAAATGCTTGCTCCTGTAAACGCCGGTGGGGGAGAGCTTCCCCGACATGAACTCTTAAAATTAATTGAAAAATTTTGTGGGACTTTTGACAATTTTTTGAAGAAACTCATTCACGTTGCCGCTACTATTCAGGGATCCGGATGGGCATGGTTAGCTTTTTGTCCCGAAAAAAAGGAACTTCTGTTAAAGGCTACAGCAAACCAAGATCCTCTACAAGCAGTGACGGGGAAAGTGCCTCTCCTTGGAGTGGATGTTTGGGAACATGCCTACTACCTCCAATATAAAAACGTTCGGGCAGATTATTTACGTGCTTTTCCTAAAGTAATTAATTGGGGATATATTGAAAATAGATTTATTGAAATAATTTCATCTAAATAATTTTAATTGGGTAATTTTAATTGCAGTGTTAACAACTTTAATTTAAAATTGCCTTCCAACAGAATTTTGAGTTAGGTAGTCTGTGCGTTTATTTTCTTATGACAAACCGAAGATTAAAGTGCAAAAAATTAAAGCAGATGGTTTTAGTGGTTGGTTAAAGTGTACGCATTGTCACGAGATGATTCATGCGAATGAGTTAGGACAGAATTATAATTGCTGTCCTAAATGCTCCTACCATTATCGTATCACTGCAATGGAAAGAATAAAGCTCCTTGCAGATCAAAATTCATGGCGTCCCCTCTACTCCAATCTTAGATCCCAGGATCCTTTGGAATTTGTAGACACAGATACCTACGCTAACCGCTTGAAAAAAGCACGTAAAAATAATACAGCAAGTGAAGGGGTTGTTGTTGGGATTTGTACCCTAGGGACATACCCTGTAGCGCTCGGGGTCATGGATTTCAATTTTATGGCTGGATCTATGGGTGCTGTTGTAGGAGAGAAACTCACGCGCCTTATAGAGGAAGCCATTGCATCTAAACTCCCTTTGATTATCGTTTCTGCTTCTGGCGGAGCAAGAATGCAAGAGTCTGTTTTTTCTTTAATGCAAATGGCTAAAACTTCAGCAGCCCTTGCTAAACTGCATGAAGCTGGCTTACCTTATATTTCTGTTTTAACTAATCCTACTTCAGGAGGAGTTACCGCTTCTTTTGCTTCCCTTGGTGATGTGATTCTTGCAGAGCCCAAGGCTCTTATTTGTTTTGCTGGTCCTCGCGTAGTTGCTCAGGTCATTGGTGAAGATCTACCTGAAGGAGCACAAAAATCAGAATTTTTACTCGAACATGGAATGATTGATAAAATCATTGAACGTAAAGAATTAAAAACTACTTTACGGACTTTACTTGATTACTTTTTAGCACAAGAATACACTGGCGGCAAAGATAAGTCTCCTAGAGATCTTTCTAGAAGACTCAAAGAAATTTTTTTATTGACAGATGATAGTGAATAAAACATCATGCTGCATTGCGTAACGACATTAGTATCCATATATGACAGTATTTTGTGAATTAGAGGCAGGGGGAGAGCTTCCGGAATATGCTACATCAGGGGCTGCAGGTGCAGATCTTAGAGCAAATATTCCCGAACCTCTTGCATTATTGCCAGGACACCGTGTACTTATCCCTATAGGATTGAAGGTGGAAATTCCTGAGAATTATGAGTTGCAGATACGTCCACGTAGTGGATTGGCATTAAAACACGGGATTACGGTTCTGAATTCTCCAGGAACTATCGATTCTGATTATCGCGGAGAAGTCTGTGTTATTATAATCAATTTAGGAGACAGTACATTTGTTATTGAGCCTAAGATGAGGATAGCGCAAGCTATTTTGGCTCCTGTAGTGCGGGCAGAGTTCATTGTTAAGGAAGAAAGCTTAGCAACAACACTGCGAGGATATAGAGGTTTTGGGCATACTGGAGAGAACTAACATGCCTTTCCATTGTCAAGATCAACAAGATTTTTCTTTATCCCCCCTTTTATCCCCTAGATTGATTATGTTTTTAAACAAACATTCTCGAAATGAAATTCTTCAAGACCTCACAGACCTTGTGGATTGTGCGGGTCTTCTTGAAAATAAAGAAGCTTTTTTCCAAGCTCTTGTCCACAGAGAAAATATTATGTCGACAGGGATTGGTATGGGGGTAGCAATTCCTCACGGTAAATTAGAAAATTGTTCTAGCTTTTTTATTGCGGTAGGAATCCATCCTCGAGGCATTCTGTGGGACGCAATTGATGGAGCTTTAGTTCGACTCATTTTTTTAATCGGTGGCCCCGGAAATGCACAAGCAGAGTATCTTAAATTGTTGTCAACACTGACACTTTTTCTTAGAGAAGATTCATGTCGTCAAAAACTTTTGCAAGTGAAGACAATTGAAGAAGTTATGAATATATTTGTGAGAATGTAGTTGTATGGATTTAAAATTAGAAGAAGTTGCTTGCTTATTGGATATTTCTGAACATACAGTACTGCAATGGTTAGAACAAGGAGCTATTCCTAGTTACAGCATGAATAATGAATATCGATTTAATCGAGAGGAAATTGAAGATTGGATTTTGCATAACCAATCTCTCTTAGTTCATGAGAGACCTGAAAACAAAGATACTTTTCGAGACCTCTCCTTAAAATATAGTTTGTATAAAGCAATTTATCATGGCGGGGTTCTTCGTAACGTCGTTGTTAACGATAAAGAAGAGGCTTTGCAATACGCTGCAAAATATATCGCAGAGAAGTTTCATCTAGACGAGAGTGTGCTTTTTGAAATGCTTCTGCATCGCGAACACTTAATGTCTACGGGTATAGGTAAGGGGATCGCTCTTCCCCACGCAAAAGATTTTTTAATTAAAGCCTATCACGATGTCGTTGTTGTCATGTTTCTTCCCAAGCCAATACAATATGGCGCTTTGGATGGGAAACCTGTAAACATTCTCTTCTTCCTTTTTGCTTGCCAAGATAAAAATCATTTAAATTTAGTAAATAAAGTTGTGCATTTAGGAATGTCTTCAGATGCGAGAAAATTTTTCAACAGTTATCCGGATAAAGAACAATTGCTTGCTTATATTAAGGAGTGGGAATTCCAAACTCACTAATTCTTATAGTCCCCAAAAGATTTGCAAGTCCAAGTTGTGAAAAAAATCCTTTTGTTGCTATGGTGATCACATAGGCTTCTAGGAGATTGTAGCAGCATGATGAGCTCTAAGCGTACCTCGCAATTGGCAGTGCTTTCAATTGTGTTAACATTCACTCATTCGGTAGGTCAAGCACATCCTGTACCCGCTTCTGTAGAGCTCAAAACAGTCTATATCGAGTCTCAATCTGCTAAAAAAGACCAGTCTTCGAGAAAGGACAAGCAGAAAGCAAGAAAATACTCTCGAATAAATAATGAAACTTGTCTTTCGCCTACTTCTTATGTCTTTTCTACTTCTAACACTGAATCTGCTGTCCTTCAGAAAAAAAGTAAGTTTTCCCGATGTTCTCCTCGTTCTGTTAAGAAAAATAAAACATTACAGCAAGCTCCTGGGGAAGTAGAAAAAACCACTAGAGAGAAAAGGTCGTTTACCTCATTTCTAAAGCGTTGTTTTCAAAAGTCTACAGAAGAAACACTTTCAAGTGATGCTCACCAAAAAGTCCAATTAGGTGGAGTTGTTCATGAAGGTTCTTTAGTTTCAGTAAAGAAGCACTGTGCTACCCGCTCCTCAGTTTCTTGTCCGGAATTTCTTGAAACACAGATTGTTCGAGCTCC